>SICD01000025.1 GCA_009694865.1 Candidatus Magasanikiibacteriota bacterium | reverse complement strand
CTTTATTCATTAAACAAAACTCTTCATAAACCTTTTGACAAATAATTTCGTTTTGATCAACCAACCAATCAAGATACCCACTATCTTTTTCGTACCGATCAAGCAGGTGCTTGAGAATTGAACGCAAATCATCCCAAGCGTATAAATAATAAGCGACATCATTTTGAAAGTACTCAATGCAAACTGAATAGCCATATCCTAAAAAATTAGGCATATCCCGAAACATCGAATACATTGGGCCATATAACAATGCCGGGGTTCCGTTAAACCCTTGAAAATACCAGTCTTTCTCTAATAATTCGTCAATTTTACGCATAAAAAAAGAGTAATATTGTTTTATATTACTCTTTTAACGAGGCTTTGGCAATCTTAATCCTCAATCTTCACCACTCTCCCCGGAGGAATATCTTTGAGTTGGTGAGGTGGTGCCACCGAAGGCTTGGGAAGCTCGGGAGGCCTGGAAGGCTGGGGGTTCGCCTTGGGCGGAGAAGGCTGGGGAGGCAATTGTGTCGTTAGTTTGTTTGAATCCAAAAATCCTAACAGCGCGGCGGCTTCGGGGGAAGGCTTGAAAGAATCCAAAGGATTGGCAGGCTGGGGAAGCTTGGTAGGCTCGGGGGGCGGGATTGGTATACCTGCCTGCGCTAAAGCTTCCACCTTCGCTAAAGCTACGGTGGACACGTCGGCGGGCAAGCCTAAATCAAGCGGCTCGGGAGCATTCATCGGAACTGGAGAACTTTGCGGCGGTCGCGCTGGTTGAGATTGCCGCGGCTGTTGTTGTCCCCCACTCTGCTGTTGGGGCTGGTGATTACGATTTTGGCTACCGTTCATAACCTGGCTAAGCGAAAGGCCTTTTTGGTTTGGGTCGCCCAAAATTACCGGCTCGGCGCTGCCGACAGGAGCTTGTGACGATTGATTTCTATTTCGTTTACGTTTTCTATTTCCCCCACTCTCGCTACCTGGCTGACCACCAAAATTCTGCCCGCCTTGAGGTGGTTGTGTCGCTTGTGGCATTGGTCGTGACTGACTTGGTGAAGACACTGCTGGTCTTGCTTGAACAGGGTAAGGTTGAGCTGATGGTGGCGCCACTTTGACAGGTGAACTTTGGGTTGGCGGAGTTGCGGTTGACGTTTTAACATTAGAACTTGGAATTTGTTTTGGATTTGGCGCTTCGGACCCGCCTACCGGACGGGCAGGTTTCGGATTTCCCGGAACGGGCGTTGGGTGCTTAAACGTCACCTCGTCGTCATCAATATCTAAATCATTCGCGTCATCTCCCGATACCATCATACCGCTCCACCGCATAATTTTTTCTTCAATCTTTTCGCGGTTGGTGGCATAACGTTCCCGTGACACCCGAATAACCTTATCCGCGCTAGCGGTAGGCGAACCAATGGGCGGGAGCGTGGTGGCGCTAAACGGACGCGACGCCACACCGTCAATCATCAGCTTAAGATAAGTCTGAAACTTCGGCAAATTTACCAAATCTTCTTCTATAAAAGTAGGCGCGAATTCTTTAGCCAAAATTTCGGCGTCCGTGGATCCTACCCGAAACGTTACCATACTACCAACGTTACCAATAACAGATGCTAAAACTTTCTCATCTAACTGCAACATGTATTGGTGAGCCATAATTAAATCCAGCCGGTATTTACGCGCTTCGGACAAAATATTAGCAAAACTTTCCGTGGCAAAATTTTGGAATTCATCCACGTACAAAAAGAAATCTTTGCGCTGTTCTTCTGGAATATCCACGCGCTCCATGGCCGAAAGCTGAATTTTAGTAATAAGCATGCCGCCGAGCAAACGCGAATTATCTTCACCAATTCTACCCTTTGATAAATTCATTATAAAAATTTTTCTTTCATCCATAATTTCGCGAATATTAATACGCGATTTTACTTGCGCCACAATATTACGAATAACAGACGCAGACAAAAACTGACCAATTTTATTTTGAATCGGCGACACCGCTTCGGAGCGGAATTTATCACTATAGTTGGCGAACTCGGTTTGCCAGTAAGCTTTAATTACCGGATCCTGCGTGTTATTAACCACTCGCTTACGATACTCGGCATCCGCTAACATGCGATTGATACCGAGGAGAGTGGTGCCGGGGAAATCTAACAATGCCAAAATAGTATTGTTCAAAATATATTCCATACGCGCGCTCCACACATCCGGCCAGATTTTTTTGAATACGCCCATAAGGCCCGAGGCCACCAAATGTTTTTGCTCGGGACGAATGGTTTCTAAAATATTAAACCCAATGGGGTAATCAATGTCCGAGGGATTAAAATACACCACATCGTTAATGCGGTTCGGTGGAACGTAATTAATAATTTTTTCGGCAAAGTCGCCGTGCGGGTCTACTACCCCCACCCCGTGCCCCGCGTAAATATCGTTTAACACCATGTTTTCTAAAATAGTGGTTTTACCCATGCCCGTTTTGCCCACCACATACATATGTCTACGCCGGTCGTCCAACTTAATACCAAACTTGCGATTTTGATTGCGATAGTTAGTCGCGCCAAAAAAGTTAATTTCGGAATTAACTTTAATAACGGGTACTCCTGCTTTGGCGGGTGATGTTTGGGCTTTATTTTCTTCCATAACTCTATTATAGCAGATTTTAATGGTGATTGCGAGGCAGTCGCGACAATCTCCCCCTCTTACTAATGAGGGGGCTTACGGGGGAGTTGCCGTCCCGTGCCCTGCCGAGAGCCAACGTCGTGGACGCACGCTTGCGCGAATGACGGCAAACCCCTCCGCGCCTCCCCTTGGTAAGGGGAGGGAACAAACCACCCTACTCTGTAATTATCTCTACTTGGTAAGTTTCTACCTTTATTCCAGGTTTTTGCCAATCATCTGGGGCTAAATCGGCTTTAAGACACAGTGATGAAAGGAAATCATTTTTGTCTAAAATTTCATCCCAGACTTGGGGCAAATACGTCGCACTCTTATTACCTTTAGAGATAATGACGCCATCCACGCCGACCGTCAATTTATTCAAGAGTTCGTCCGCCGAAGAAAAAACTAATGGCTGAGGCGGAGTTAAAACCGAAACCTCAATATGAATTTCGGACAATTCTTCTTTCGTAACTGAAAAAAACCTGCCATCCTCAAAGGCCGCCGCGTAGGCATTTTCAATCACGTCTAAATAGAGCGGACGAATCGCCTCAAGACTCCCTATACACCCACGGAGTTCAAAATCTTTGGTAAGCGTGACAAAACAGGCGCGCGGCTCAATGAACGATTCGGGCGTAGGGACAGGTCGCGAACTATCCCTGCCCAAAACCAATTTTTTACCCGTATCTAAAAAATACTCAATGGATTGTCTGGCAAGACGCAGAAGAATTTTTTTTTCTGATTCGATAAACATGAAAAAAAAATTATGGTTTTTTCCTAAGAAGTAGCGCTTCAATTTCATCCATAGTAGCAAGGTGATGTTTAGGAAGTTCTGGCGCTAGCGCTTGAGACGCTGGCACAGAAAGGATAACGGGAGAAGCGTCTGCAATGCGAGTTGTAGCCGACGATACAGCTTCTAGCGGTGGATCTTGATTTGGAGCGACAACGGTAGTCTTTGGTTGCAGTGGAAATTGACTCGCCACTTGCTCAGGCGACACCGCTTCTAGCCCCATCCCCTGACTCATTGTTACAAAAATATATCCCTTAGCACGCAGTTCATCAATAATCAAAGGAAGCGCCGCAATACTACGTTGACGACTTCGACCGCCATGATCATGGAGTAAAATAACGCCGCCCGGACGAAGAGAATGGACGGCATTGTGAGCAAGTTTTTCCGGACTGGCCGGATGCGGTGACGAATCATGGCTATCTGTTGACCAATCGGCTGTCCAGAGACCACGAGCGGCTAGTAACTTAAGCTGGCTTGGAGTAACCGCGCCTTCCGGAGGACGAAAAAAACGCACGGGCTTTATTGTCGCCTTGGGATTCTTTTCGGCGTTAAGTTTATTGGTAATTGTATCAACTTTCAATTTAACCGGTTCTAACTGTTCGCTCATTGCCCGTGCGGGGTCATGGCCGTAAGTCTTCTGCCAATTAAGATGTCTTTCCGCGTGCAGACCAACTTCATGACCAGCTCGCATTGTATCCGCTACAATTTCAGGATGAAGAGTTACGTTTTCACCTATCACAAAAAAAGTCGCTGGAACATTTTTATCTCCTAAAATCTCGCGCATTCGCGGAGTATTTCGCGGATGTGGGCCATCGTCAATGGTAATTGCCACCGTCGGGTGGCCGGCAATAGTTTTTATTTTAAGCTCAATAATAACTTTTTCCGGCGGGCGCTCTGACGTTTTAAAAATTTCCGGAGGGCGCTGAACCGAAGTTGAAGGGACAGTGGAGGGAACTTCATTGGACGCAATCGCGGCCTCCTGTTTGCCTTGAGCCCGGGCGACGGCCCGATAAGACGCATACATTTTTTCTAAAGGGGCATTTTTTAGTTGCAACAAAAACTGTTCACTTCCGGGCAATATACCAGGAAAAATGCCCTCAAGTTGTTGACGTTTTCGATCTAAATCCCGAATCTGTTCTGGATTAAAAGGAACACGGCCAATAAGTTTATTGCGAAATCCTACCGCCAGAAGACGCGTGTATTCAAAAACGGCGCGAGTAAAATGAGCCTGATCCTCCCGAGATAATTTTTGCCAAGCTGCTCCGGCAGAGCGTGCCTCCGTGATAAACGAAGCTAGCCCATTTAACGATTCAAAAGCCACCTGGGATCGTTTATCCATGCTCGTTTTATCGTGTGTTGGCAATATAGTCGGCACATTCTTCACATCAAAATGAGAGGGGATCGTTTCTTGCCCCCCGTCACGGCCACGCGGCGGCTCCGCGAAACTTGGTTCGGCCACGCCCAGTCCAGCCGCCAATGCCAACCCATGAAAAAACTTTCCGAATTCTCGTCTGATCATAAAATTTATTTTTTATATTTAGATGGGCGCTTATTAGCGCTCGCTTGGGATAAGATGATTTGCAAAGTCCAGCTACTAAATCGCGCAGAAATCAACGATGACATCATAAGACCGTTGGTGAAAGGGATTCTTCGATTTCGCCCTGCATCGTGTGGGGCTTCGCTCAGAATGGAAAATAGATGAGACAGAGACTCCTCGCTTGAAGCTCGGAATGACAAACATGTGTGTCATAAATCAAAATACTCTTTCCAATATTCAAATAATTCCCCCGTCGCCCGCAAATCGCCCACGTTATATTTCGCAATGTCCAAAAACTTTTTGGCTTTAAATAAACCAGCCACATCATCGCCGTCCACGCCATCAGCTTTAGGGCTTTTAATTCCCAGTGCCCGACACCACAAATGTAAACTGCCCTTGCGTCGTACTGCCCCATAAAAACTTAATTGATCTAACAAATCAATATGTTTGGCACCGGCGCGCATTAAACTTAAATAGCGATTAGACAATAAATTTTTAGAAGGCTTAATTTTATGAATCGCCGAGCGCACCATTAAATATGGCACGTCAAAACCTCGACCGTTAAAACTCACAAAATTATTATAGCCTTTGGCACCTTGCCAAAAACACTCCAGCATTTCTTTTTCTGTGCGCTGCTTAAATACTATATCGTTTTCCTCCTCGTCAACCGGTGCTTGGTGATTGCCCTCACCCTTTATCCCTCTCCCATCGGTAGAGGGAGACGCTGTTGGCGCTTGGTAATACACCACGCCCTTATTTTTTTCCGCGTCTAAAACGCCAATGGCCACAATTTCTCCAGTCAAAGGACTGAACCCTAAACCATTTTTAATGTCAGCCAGGGCATTTTGATATTCATCCTCATCATATGATTCTTTTTTGAGCCAACGCGTAAGCATTTTTTGCGTAGTCGCGTCAAGCGCGTCATAATCTTCGCCAATGGTTTCGATGTCGAAAATTAAGGTAGGCATAAAAAATTATTGTCATTCTGAGTGAAACGAAGAATCTTCCTATTACTTATGCGAATGGGAACAAAGAAGATCCTTCGCTCCGCTCAGGATGACATTTGGAAATTTATTTTTCACTAATCGCCACACTCTTCACCACCACCGGTGTTACCGGTTGTGATGGCTCGCCACTGCCGCTCATTTTTACTGGCGCGGTAGCAATTTTATCCACCACATCCATACCATGCGTCACGTGACCAAAAATAACATAATTTTTTGGTAAAGCAACATCACCATGCATAATAAAGAATTGACTGCCATTGGTATTGGGGCCGGAATTGGCCATAGCCACGGTGCCACGGTTATATTCACCATCAAAAGATTCATCATCAAACTTGTAGCCTGGCCCGCCCATACCACTGCCTTGGGGGTCGCCACCCTGAATCATAAAATCTTTTATGACGCGATGAAAAATTGTGCTATCATAAAAATTCTTCTCGGCCAAAGTTACAAAATTGTTAACGGTAATGGGGGTTTTGGACGCGGCCAGCTCGATAACAATATCACCAACTGATGTTTTGAGAGTGGCGGAATAATTTTTGGTTTTGTCGAACGGCATAGGAGTGGTTTTTTTAATAGTTAAAGATTTAGCGGGCGCAGATTCGGCGAGAATGGTAGTCACTGGAACGATTGACGCTTCGGAAACAACCACCGTTGGTGGAACATTTTTTTGCGAGCTGTCGTTAGCGAGCGGTAACGAGCCTAAAGAGCTTGGTGACTGCCGGAGATACAGAAAACCTCCGATAACGATACCGACGAGTATGATGGCGGCTACAAGGTATTTCATACAAATTAATAATTTAAAAATTATCGACACGCGCTCCACAATCCCCTCCCCGCCTCACGAGCTTGACGAGCGGCCGAAACAAATAACTTGCTAAATTTTACATCGGGTGGAAAAGTGCTCGCTAGCGCGTAACCATCCTCTACCAATTTAAGATTAACGAATGTTCCATCTTCTAAATATACGTAGCGGAGCAACCGGCCGTACTTGTCGGTTGGCGAAACATCTTTAACTAATCGGACGAACTTGCCTTCCACTAACTGCTTATTCCGTTCCGAGGCCTCCTTGCCAAAACATTGCACGCTTCGGCGCGGGTCTACCGACTCCGGAGCATTAATGCCGATGTAACGAACTTTTTCGCCACTCTCCAGTTGCACGGTATCGCCATCCACCACGCGGCTAATAAATTCATACCTAATTCCCGCGGAAATTTTTTTAATACTACTGGTAACCGCCGGCGTACTGGCAACAGAAGATACTACTGGCAAAGTTGCCAATTCCGTTAAGGACGCTGGCGCCGGTAATTGTCTCTGCTGGGCTAAAAAAAAGCCCACCACGGCAATAACCGCTCCAACCAATGCTACAAAAATTCGCATACCTCAACTTCCCCTTCGACCACTGCGGCGCGGCGCTTTGATAGTTGCTTGGGAAAGCGACTTGGGCAACGGAACAATTTGCTTAGCTGAACGGCTGGGCGCAACTTGCATCGGCAACTCGCCACCCGCATACTGTAAGTGAGTCTGTGGACCTAAATTTTCGCTAATAACTTTTTCAAAAGCAATCACATCCATAGTATAGTCCATTGTACCCACATAATCATCGGTAGCGTGGGCAAATTCACGCAATTGTTTCAAAGTAGCTCGCTCCAAACTATCAACTGTTGGCTGGCCATTTTTTATTCGCCATTGATTAAATAGTGTAAACATTCGCGGAACGGGAGTATCCTTAGTAGGCAACAAATGTCCGTAGGGGCCCATATTGTAGCCTAAAAGAGTTAAGGCGATATGACCATGGAACGTTTTAAAATGCTTTTGCAATTCCTCCGCCCCCCTCTTTAAACAATATCTTTCGTCAGTCACCAGCCGATCCCCATCCTCACGATTTTTTGGCATCACCTGCCACGTTCCCTTGGCGCCCGCTTTGGAGAAACTCTTCGGATCACCGTTACTCTCTCGTTTGGCAACTCCCATAAGCAAACTTACAAATTCCGGACCCGGCCGCCCTTCGCGGCCATCGCAATAGGAATTAACCAGCTCTAGTGTTTTTAGAAAACCTTTTTCATTGTCATGCCAATTATTAACAATCTTCGTGAAATCAGGAGTTCTCATCTCCGGCAAATAAACAGAGGGGGTGGAGCGGTCTGGTGGAGACAAAACGTTAATTTTACCATGCCAAAGAAAAGGATCTTCTTTTTTGCTCCCAAAAAATGCTCCTCCGCCAGCCAAAGCCACAAGACCAGCCACGGCCGCGGCCACTTTACCGGGCCGACGTGAAGGCGCGGTAATTTGTGGAGCAGGATCGGGATCGGGAGCCGGTGGCGACACAGGACCAAGCTCGAAGGTTTCACCACGCTCAATTTTTCTTCTAATTTCCCCGATTCGCTCCAAATTATCTCTATGAGCGCGATCGGCATCGTACGGAGTGGTATCTGGTCGACGTGATGACATAAAATTATTAATTCCTAAATAAACGCGCGACAATTGCTACATCGCCGCTGTCTTTAGAGCGGACAATAGAATGCATTGACCCGCCGCCATCATTTTGCCAACGGGGAATAATATGCCAGTGAACGTGGGCTACGGCTTGACCGGCAGCTTCGCCATTATTTATTCCCACATTCATTCCATCGGGTTTAAGCGCTGTCTGTACTTTACTCGTCGCAATTTTAAGCCCCGCTGATAATTGTTGCCAACTGTCAGTGTCCATTTCCTCTAGTCGAGCAAAGTGTCTTTTAGGAATAACAACCGTATGGCCTTGGGAACAGGGGTGAATATCTAAAAAAGCCAACACTTCGTCATTTTGATAGACGGTGTAGTTGGGAATTTCTCCGGCAACAATTTTACAAAAGAGACAGTCGGACATATTTTTTAATTGTCATTTCGACGACGAAGGAGAAATCTCTGGCTCACCAACGACCAACGGACAGAGATTCCCCAATGAGGGATCGCGAGACCTCGTCGGCGCGAGCCTCACTCGGAATGTCAATTGTTAACGTGTTTTAAGCGATTCACTCGGCCCCGTGTACCACCACACCAGCGTATCGCCAAAATAGCGAATCTGCTCCGACTCTTGAGTTATAAAAGTATTATAATGCAAATTGGCGCGGGAAGCAACCAGCCAGCATTCGTTCATTTTTCGCTTGTCTAAAATATTTTCCCATACTGCAAAACTCGGGTTTGCAGTAAGCGCTTGGTACGACTTAGCTAATTCCGGTTGCCCAAAATTCGCGTCAATCGGGAACCCGCCACCAATTATTTCTTTTTTAGAAATCGCCTCCAACGCGAGCAACGGGTATGTTTCCCCTACCACACAATGTTCCCCATTCGCCTGGTCATTGCTCCACACATACTGCATCGCGTGATATTCATCCAGACTCACGGTATTAGTGTCTGGGCCTAAAGAATACGAGGCTGCGATCGCGATTGTTAAAATTGCTATAGTTAAAACCAAAACTAATTTCTGGCGCTTCTCTGAACCACGAAAGCATGCGTCAAAATTCCCCGCTTGGGCGGGGAAGGCCTCGCGGCCAGGGGTGGGTGAGGACGCTGCGCCAATTGGCCACTCACCGGTCTCACCCACCCCTACCCCGCCCAAGCGGGGAATTGACGGCTGGCGACCGAATCGTTCAAATAATTTAAATAAACCAGCCGTAAATAAAATAACGAAAAAAAACGCCAACACCACATCCAGCCGCCTCGTCAATACTTCTTCCCCGCTTAAAAAATACCGCGACAAAATATAACTGCCGGTAAGCCCGCCAGTCATGAAGAGAACAACGTAAGCCGAATTTTTTTTAGATCTGATTAACTCTCTCGCGCCAAAAACTACCACTCCCCAAAATGTCAACATAAATAAAACAACCCACTGGCGCCACTCTGTAAAAAGATTAGCTACGAATGAATAACTCGGAATTTGATTAAAAATAATATTACCCGTGGCAATATCGTGGGGCCGAGGACCATTCGCCAAATACCAGCCGGAAAAATTTCCCAAAAACTGTTGCGCTTGGCGCGTCCACTGTACGCCTAGATCAATATAACTGTATTTAGCAGCCGCTTCAATAAGCGAAAAAAACAGCGCCGACACAATACCGATTGCGATGATAATTGCTCCGCTCAACCGTCCGTTGCGATGCCAATACCCAACGAGTTCCGTGACTCCCCACGCCATCCCAAATAAAAGAAAAAATAAACTATAACCAAATAGCAAAGCGACGGCTCCGAAAAGCAAAAACGAAACCTGACGAGTCGATGGCTTGTCGGCGCGCTTTAAAAGACTCAAAAAGAATAAGAGCCAAAAAATAACACCCAAATTCACTGGCAAAGTAAACGCTCCGGCAGACTGCAACGCGAACGGCAAAGCTGATATCCAAACCAGAAAAAGAGATCGTCGTTCACTCCAGCCCAGCGTTTTTCCAACTTCATACAAGAGAAGTGGAAAAAACAGCGACCATACTATTGGCATTAACCATTTATTGATGGTTATAAGGTCGAGGTGAAAATAATCGGCTACTGCCACACTCAAAAACCACAATTGACTATAAGATAATCTGCCAATCGCACTTGTCATTCCGACGACGAAGGAGGTCTCGCGATCCCTCATAGGGGAATCTCTGTCCGTCGTTTGGTGAGCCAGAGATCCCTCCTGCGGTCGGGATGACAGTTTTGGTTCAAGATAAGGTTTTCCAGCAAGTATTCTTTCTTCATTGGCCATATGCCGCCAACCATCAGCGCCATAGGAAAGCTCATGCGTCAGGGGAAGATAACTGTGCAACAATAACGAGTGAAAGATTAGTAAGATTAGAAGATTAGAAGATTTTAATCGCGAAAAAACAATCAACAGCGCCAGAGTGAACGTAGCCCCGGCAAAAACATAAATATAGCGGTGGTCAATAGTTTGCCATGGAGTAGTGAGCCGCGCTCCACTTGATGAAATATGGAGCAACCAAAAACCAGCTATCACTAAAATGAGATAGATTCCGACTCCTAACCAGGCGATAAATTTCAATTTAAATTTATCCATTGTAACTTAATAAAATAATTTTTTTCCATTACCATCAAAATAATATGTAACTTTATCACCTCGTTCTTCCGCCTTACCATCATCCATCTCCCACACACCTTCCCCATAATACACTATTTGGCTTCCAGCCCCTTTCTGGAGGCTGGGCTCGAGCATGGCAGTCTTCTTAAAACTTTTATCAATCACATAATAAGGAGTTCCATAACCATCGTTCACCACCGCGTGGCCATTATGAAAATCTGATGCCCAACCATAATGCCCGCCCACCCGAACAAATGATTTGTCAACAAACGTATGCGCGCCGCGGCTACTAACTCTGGCCAAGCCTTCCGAAAAATTCCAGGCATCATCATAACTTTCGGCGGATTGACGTCCATTTTTGTCTAAAAAACGCATCTTGCCATCAAGTTTAATTGGATAAAAGCCTTCGGAAAAATAGAGGTTTTTAGGTCTATCAATAGCGTTCAACGGAAATGGCCCAGCCACCACCTCACCGTCTCGATCAATGACTAAATATTCTTTGCCAAGCACGGCCCAGGCCCGATCCTTGTAAAATGGTTCAATTCTGTCAAAACCAACATCGCTCCAACCGCCATCTTTTTTATAAACATACGTTTTTTTATTATCGGTAACAAACACGCTCTCTTCCCGCTGGTGGTTATTGGCATGCTTCACAACGACTGATAAAAAATCTGGCAACTGACCGATAAATTTACCCTCTTTATCAACATGTTTCCAATTGGCTTCTCGATGCGGCAAAATCCATAAAGTACCATCCAAAAGTAAGCGAGGAGGATCAGAAAAACTAACTTCGCCATTATAAACGAAGCTGTGGCCTTGTCTGTCTACTACAAAATTATTAAATGCCGAATCAGAACCAACCGCAAAATTACCAACAAATCCTTCCTCATAAAAATTAATACCATGTCCATTATCATTGAATGCTTCTATAGGCTTGCCATACTCGGAATATAAAAGTGTTCTGCTGTTTTTTAATATAACTTGAAAAATCCCCTCCTGCATTGGTCTAATATATGAGGCTGCTAGAGAAATTTTTTTTCCGTTTTTATCAATCAAATACCAGTCGCGATCTTGGCCACGCGAAATTACCCGAGCAACACCGGCAGTATTAAACGCGGACACAAACGAAAAATGATGTTCCTTGGCGAGCTTATCGCGAAAGGCCACTTCGTATTGGTCTTTGTTTATTTGTTCCAGACGTTCTTTAAGCGTGGTTTCCTTGGTGCTAAAATTAATGGTAACCACAGCCGATTCCTTTTGTTTTCGCTCAACCCGGTCGGCTCGCTGTGCTAACGCACCCTGTGCTTGTTCAAAGGTAACGTGATCAAACACTTCGCCTTGTTTTGCTGGAGCACCTGAACCAACTGAATTTTTTATAACAACCGGTTTTTTAAAACCAACCGCGTGCGAGCCTTTTTTGGGTGGCATTGGAGCTAACTTAATGGTCTCGTCAATTTTCATACCAAAACTACCAGCCGGTGTACCTGCTATCCCTTCAGATGGTCGTGACCGTGGTCCACCACTTTGAGGCACTTCATTCTTGCTTGAACGGCCCGTCTCGACCGCGTCACGTCCACTGCCACCAGCCGTTCTCTGGCCTGAACCAGCCACCTCTAAAGCGCTCATATATCCTTGACGAGCTTCAACCGGTACGCCCATAAACGACTTAGCATAATCCATGGTGCCGTAAGAAATGACCTCTTGAAAATCCTTAGGCGTTATTGGATAAGGGGTATCCTCATCAAAGGCGTACCAAATGTTACTAATTTTACCAATCAATCGGATGTGTGGAACATTGGATTTCACCATCTCTTGAATTAAGAGTGGCATATCCGGATAAATTTCTGAAATCAAGATCAATTCAAGCTTAACTAACTGTTCGCAGTTGTTACCACCGCCATTAACAAAATCACAAACCAGACCTGATGAATAATCCACCTTATGTTGCAATTGGAGCATCTCATGAATTACTTTAAGCCGGTTTGGTTCAGCCGCGGCCACTGCCTTAAACTTGGCGCGCAAATCTTTAATTGAACGCTGCGCATTCGCGTAATCACCACCCCCCACCTGCCCGCTCACATATTCCTGAACAGGAATAATAGCGTTAAAATCAATATTGTCTGTTTTGCCTTCTTCATAGGCGCGAACATTTTCCGTAACTGCCTCTTCAAATTTTTTGTTTTCCCCGCGTCGCCACACGCGCCGCGCTTCGCCAGCTACCGTCGACACGCCAATTTCCGCACCCCGACGGACTTCTTCATGAAATAAACCACCCAAATGCAAACCAGCCGCCACGCTCAAAGCGGTTCCCAGTTTATGTCGGCCCAAAAAACGTTTGGTTTGCCGCGCGGTCTTCTTAATTTTTGATTCTTTCTTCCCTGTGAGAGCTTCAACTACAAGAGCACGCATTTCTTCAGGGTCTCGTGGTTTCTCTGGAGATGGAGGGGCTGGCTTTTCTCCCATAAAATAGGAATTTAATAAAATAACCTTTATCTTGAGGCTTGATTTAAGTATAGCAGTTTCTAAAAAAAAGAGAAGGCTACGTCACATCTGCGAGACGAGGGATGCGAACTACCCACACCTTTTCCCCACCCACCAGTCTTGTATAAAAAAAGCGATTAGGTTACCATATGGGGACTATGGATGAAATTGAAAAAATTCCTCCCCAAAGCATGGAAGCCGAGATGTCATTTCTTGGTTCGCTTTTAATTGACAAAGACGCCATGCTGAAAGTGGCGGATATGGTGCGTTTGGAAGATTTTTATAAAGACGCGCACGCGAAAATTTACGAGGTAGTATTGGAACTGTACGCCAAAAATGACCCCATTGACTTGTTGACACTGTCGAACCGTTTGGAAGAAAAAAACCAAATTGAAGCCGTGGGCGGGCGTACCTACCTAGCCACGCTCACTAATGCCGTGCCGACCGCCTCGAACGTGGTTCACTACGCCGGCATTGTGCACCGCAAAGCCACGCGCCGCCGCCTTTTAACCGCCGCGCACGAAATTAGCCGTCTTTCCTACCAAGAGGAAGTGAACGATTTAGAACAAGTTCTGGATGAAGCCCAACGTCATTTGTTTGGTGTTTCCCAAATTTATTTTAAACAAGGCTTCACCCCCATTCGCGGCGTGTTAGCAGACGCGTTCGACCGCATTGATGAGCTCCATAAAAATAAAGGCCAACTCCGCGGTTTGCCCACCGGCTTTAAACAGCTGGATAATTTGCTGGCCGGCTTACAAAAATCTGATTTAGTAATTCTAGCCGCTCGCCCCAGTGTTGGTAAAACTTCCTTAGCGCTCGACATGGTTCGTAATATCGCCACCAAACAAAAAATTCCGGTGGGGTTATTTTCTTTAGAAATGAGCAAAGAACAATTGGTGGATCGCTTATTGTGTTCCGAAGCCGGTGTGGATTTATGGCGCATGCGCACCGGCCGCCTTTCGGAACGACCCGAAGATGATGATTTCCCACGCATCGGCCACGCCATTGGCGTTCTGTCCGAATCCCCTATTTTTATTGATGATTCGCCCAACATTAACATAATGCAAATTAGAACCAAAGCCCGGCGGCTCCAAGCCGAACACGGGCTAGGGTTGATTGTGATTGACTATTTGCAGTTGATGGAATCGCACGGCAGCAGTGATAACCGTACCCAGGAAATTGCCGAAATTACTCGCGGACTCAAAGGTATTGCTCGCGAACTAAACATTCCGGTTTTGGCCATGTCCCAGCTGTCGCGCGTAGTAGAACAAAGCAAACCGGCCATACCAAAACTTTCCCACTTGCGCGAATCCGGTTCCATTGAACAAGATGCCGATGTGGTACTGTTTATTTACCGCAAAGCCGCCGACAGAAATTATCGTCTAGAAGATATTCCGCCCGATGAACGTAACATTGCCGAAATCCACATTGCCAAACACAGAAACGGCCCAACCGGACTTGTCAAAGTAGTCTTTAACGAGGCTTTAGCCTCATTCCGGAATATGGAAACTAGCATGGCTGCTCCCAATACAGGTGCTTTAAAACCAAAATCAGCCTTTACCGCAATGCCTCCAAGCCCAACTTCACAATTTTAATCTAACTTTAACAATATGAGCGTCTTCTCTAAACTCAAACAATTTAAAGACCTCCGCGACCAAGGCAAAAAACTCCAAGGCGCTTTGGAAGGAGAGTCTGTTACCGTGCGCACGTTTGGCGATAAGGTTGTGCTCACGATGGACGGTAATATGAAAATTTCCGCCCTCGCGATTGACCCCGAAGTATTAACGCCAGCATCTAAAGTTAAACTCGAAAACGCTATTAAAGACGCCCACGATGACGCCTTAAAAAAAATGCAACGCGTTATTGCAGGCAAAATGCAGGCCATGGGCGGCTTTCCGGGTATGCCAACGTCCTGATGCTAATCTACAAATGCAGTGCGAATCTACGGATATGCTAATTCGCGAGACAACTTATTCGCATATTTGTAGATTCGAATAAAATCTGTAGATTTGCATCA
>SICD01000024.1 GCA_009694865.1 Candidatus Magasanikiibacteriota bacterium | reverse complement strand
GTTTCTTTTTGTCCTTTCTGGCTTTAAGCCATTCCGACAAATGTTCGCTGTAGATGTTGTTTTTGGTGGTCATATTCATATGATCACCATGGTAACCGAATTAGTATCTACCCGATAGGTTTCGGTAACCGTTATTTGTATCTACAACGATGCCCTTGACAAAAGAGTTCTTTTGTGGTATACTTGTTTGTTGCTGTTATAATATTCCCTTGATTTATAGCTACTTTCTACTGTCATCTTTACTTGAAGTAGAGGTGATTAAGACGGTAGCCTTGGCTTTGGATATCCCAGAGCCTAACTCCGTAGTAAATGCGTTGGAAAAGAGAAAAGTGTTGTTTTAGAATTGGAGGCTGACTTTTTTCAGCATGCAGATAAGTGATTGTGCGAGTACGATCATTCATCTGCACGCTGGGAAAACTTCCAGCCGTGATGCGGGACCCGGCATTAACTGGGTTAGAGAAAGGAGGCGCACTATGCGCCACCCGAGTTTGCTTTCTCGCATCACCCTCGCCGCCATCCTGGCGGCAACCCTGGCCGGTGGCACCGGTTGCAGCGGCGATTGCGCCATCGCCCCCATGGGGAACACGACGGCGGTGACCCTGTTCGCCGCGACCAGCGCCATCTCCCAGGACGACGCGGTCGGGAGCGGCTCTGCTCCCATCTTCACCGTCTTCAACGGCGGAGGAGAAGTCGTGCTGGCCGGTTTCATGGACGGTCAGGGATACGCCACCCCGATGGGTGGGAAGGCTGGGATGGTCGGTTGGATCCGACGGATCGACCTCCGCGGTCGAGATACCACGATTCTGATAGCTCCACCTCAGAATCCCATCAATGGCGCGCGCATCGGCATCGCTCTCGGCTGGCACGTCGAAGGGAACAGTCCCAACGTCAGTTTCAACGACGCAGCAGCGCCTCGTGACGTGTCCAATTTCAAGGATTTCAGGGCGATTCCGGCGAACAGCAAAAGCGGGCTGCTCGTCATCTCTTTCTGAGACCCGTCACCACACGCGCCAACTCACCAGCCGCGCCCACCGCAACGCCTCTCTTCTCCCAACGCTCAACCCCAGGTTCATACCCTGGGGTTCGTGCTTTTTAAAACAAGAATTTGCTGCCAAAAGCGAAATGTGATACATTTCATGCGGACTCTCTCCACCAAAAACTGCACATTGTCAAAGATCGCGCCACCAATTCGGTGAAAAAATGTTTTAATGTTCGGGGGGCTCCTCGGCGCCTTCGGAGCCGCCGAAAAATAGCCTGCCTTGAGCCTGTCGAAAGGTTCGAACATTTTTCATTATCCCGCACTTTACATATGTCTGAAGTTAAAACTGGTATTTACGAACACTACAAAGGCAAACGGTATCAAGTGATTGATGAGGCAACTGAAAGCGATTCGGATGAGACCATGGTAGTATATCGTGGCTTGTACGACGACCCAAAGCTTGGTCACCATCCCCTATTTGTCCGCTCGAAGAAAATATTTTTAGAAGAAGTGGAGGTGGGTGGAAAGAGAATTCCTCGGTTCAAATTTATAAGCACAAAATAAAAACGACCGTTTTCTCATTGGTCGTTTTTTTAAATTTCTATTCTTTCCAAAAAGAAAATTTGACTTTGAGAGCTTCCGCTACTTCCACGTGGCGCTCTTGGTTGGCTTCGATTGCTCTCTTAAATTGAGCTCGAAGTTCTTCGTCATTTGAGAATTTGGCAAAATCAACTTGTGCAAAGTTAAGTAATTGCAGAGCTTGATCGGCGCGGCGGGATAATAAATCCAGCAAACCCGCGCGCAGAGCCGCTTCACCCTCCGGCCCCGCTAGTGCTTCGGCAATGGTAAAATTAAAATTTCGCCCTAACTGCTCGGCCATATCAGTAAGCCCGCGGCCAATATAATGGCGAGCGCAACTGTGGGCGGCGGTTTGAATTTCGGCGTCAGCAGTTAATTCTTTTTTGACATCGACATTGAGCGAAAGGGCATCTAAAGCAGCAGAGCCGGCGTTGGCTTTTAATAGACCCAAAATTGTTTTGCTCGGATCGCCGGCGGCATGTTCGCGCCTATGCGAATAGCCTCTGCTCCCTCTGGCGTCTGCTTGGCTGGCTTTGCTACGTAAAAAATCTATAAACTGTACCAACCTTTTGAACCCGGCGTGATTTTTGTCGAGATTAAATACCCGATGAATAGTTTGTAATAAGAAATTAAAATTTCGCTCGTCATCATAATACTGCCGCGCGTCAATTTGAGCCAGTTGCGCGGGATCGGCCTGTTCCCACGGCACAATGCTTGCATCAAGAAATTCTTTCAACACGGCGTCAAAATCTGCTTGAGATAATTCATAATTAGGGATATTCCGAATTTCCTCCTCGGCATTGTCTCTGCCATATTCACCTAACAAACCACCCAAACAATCTTTTAATTTTTTCTTACCCGCTTCAATAATTTTTTTGGCTTGAATACCTGCCAATTCTTGCAGGGCACTGCTTGGTATGGTTAAAACATCTTCTCCGGTTAACCAGTATTGTATTGCCTCCTTTAAACCAAACTCTATCGCAACATCAGCCGGATCGATTCTAAAAGCTTCCTGCAAGGCTTTGGCTTTTAGCAGTCCATCTGCACTGGGCTCAAACCCAACCCCGCCTTCCGCCCCAACCATAAAAAATTTTATGTTCCCCACCATGGTTCTTTTTATTCGTTCTGGTGAAAATTCAAACAACTCTGTCAATTTTTTTATACGGTCAAGTGCCTTAGTAAATTGTTTGGCAGAGGTATTGTGAAAATTATTAACGATGCTATCACCAAACATTGTTTGCATATCATCTTTGTAATCTCCCGCCCACCAGCCGCACGCCTTGGCAAAGGCCACAATCGCTTCGGCGTTTTCCATCGAACTTTCAAGACTGTGAATAAACCTGCTGGCCTCTCTGTGCGATTCTTCTTGTTCAAGTATTTCATCCCTTTGAGCTGGAGTAAGGCCCTCTAAAATTTTGATGGCAGTAGCAATCTGGCTTGTTTTGCCACGCTCTGAACGTAACGCGGCTACGATACTTCTGCCAATTTTGGCCACGTCAAAATCACCTGCTGTTTCAACAAGAGCCGGACACGGCCCAGGCGCATGCCGCTGGCCGCATATTTCGCACGGAGAAAATTCTGGCATATCATTTCAATTCACTTTATATTACAATTTCTACAAGCAGTACCCGGGGTCTGGGGCGCCACTTGTTTTCCGCCAGAGGCGGACAGGGATCTTAGATACTATTTAATTTATTCAGAAAAAAGGCGCCTGCCCGCCTCTGGCGGGAGTTATGGCGCCCCAGCGCTTTTTTGGATACTTTTTTGGCGGCAAAAAAGTATCTACCAACTACTATGGTTTTAGCCTTCCGATAGTCCGCGGAAACGTAATGCACTCGCGAATATGCTCGGTGCCACTAATCCACCGCACCACGCGCTCCAACCCCAGCCCAAACCCCGAATGCGGCACCCCGCCAAACCGGCGAGTATCCAGGTACCATTCGTAGTCGGCCATGTTGAGCCCTTCGTTTTTAATCCGCTCGATGAGAATATCCACGCTTTCTTCACGTTGGCTGCCGCCAATAATTTCACCGCCGTTTTCTGGAGCAATTAAGTCATCGTTAAAAACACGTTCCGGGTTAGTGGGGTCGGTTTTCATGTAAAATGGTTTAATGCTCTTGGGCCATTTTTCGATGAAGACGGGTACCACACTGTCTTTGGTAAGGATGCCCTCGTCATCGTTGCCCAAATCTTCCCCAAATTTAATATCCGATCCGTTTTGGTTTAATTTTATAATGGCTTCTTCGTACGTGTAGCGCGTAAACGGTGCGTCCACTTTTTTCAAGCTCTCCACGTTGCGTTCGAGGATGGTAAATTCTTCCTGGCAATGCTCTAAACAATAACGGACGATGTGCCGCACCAGTCCTTCTTGCACGCGGATGTTATCTTCATGATCAAAAAATGCGGCTTCGGCGTCCATCATCCAAAACTCCGTAAGGTGGCGTTTGGTTTTGCTTTTCTCAGCGCGGAAGACCGGGCCAAAATCATAACATCGGCCTACGCTGGCGATCGCGGCTTCAATGTAGAGCTGGCCGGATTGTGAGAGGTAGGCACTGCCGAGATCAAAATACGGCACGGCGAACAACGTGGAGGTTCCCTCGCAAGCGTTCGGGGTAAAAATTGGCGAATCAACTTTAATAAAATCTTCTTGGTGCAGGTACTGGTTCATGGCGGTGATGATTGCGTCCCGAATTTTGAGAATGGCCCACTGGCGTTTACTGCGAAGCCAGAGGTGACGGTTTTCCAGCAAAAAATCCGGCCCATGGTCTTTAAGGGCAATAGGATAATTTTCCGAAAGCTGGAGAATTTTTAAATCTTTTACCTGGAGCTCAAACACGTTGTCTTTTTTGGGGTGCTTGGCCACCGTGCCGGTAATTTCCACGGCCGACTCCTGTGTGACTTTTTCTACCCGCTCCCATACGTCGGGGGACAATGAGGCTTTAGCCGCCACAGCCTGCGTCCAGCGGTAACCATCGCGAATTTCTAAAAACGCAATCGGGCCACTCGATCGCTTGTTGTAGAGCCAGCCTTTAATGGTAACTTCTTCGCCCACGTGCCGGGGGAAATCTTTGGTGAGGATATAGTGCATATTTTTCAGGTTGTCATCCTGAGGAAGCGGAGCGACCGAAGGATCTAGTTGGTATCGTGATTGGCGACCTAGATTCTTCGGCTTCGCCTCAGAATGACATTAAATTCTAACCTAATTATTCTACCTTATTTTGCCTAAAACTTCAAGTTTTGATAAGATAAACATATTGCTTAACCATTAACGCGCCAATTTTTATGACTGTCTCAATCCGCTCTTTTTTTGCCGCTTGCGACGACAAAATTCTTGCAATAAACACATTTTTTCAGCAATATAACCTTCTGGATAAGGTCATAGCCGACCACATTGGCTACAAATGCTCAACCTCCACGGAATTTGAGGAACTACGACAATTGTTGGAACCACACAGTCTTTATCTTTATCAATCATACATCTCCGGACGTCGCATTGTCTACTTTAAATTAAAAAGGCCTGTCCTAACATTATTGGGACCAATCTATTTTTTCGAATTGTCCGATCAAAAAATGGATGGCAAACAAACAAGCGGATTCGATCATATTGAGATATTTTCCAAAAAAAGCACGGCTACACAACTTGTTTCTGATCTAAAAAAACAGGGGGTGGTAATCGTAAAAACTGATCGCCCCCACCACACTACTTATGATATTAAACTAATTAAAGAATTTAAATTAAAAATAGAAGAAGAGAGGTTGCTTGATAAAATTATGCGCGAAGAGATGGGGTCGAAAATAATAACGTAAAATAAAAAACCTCCTTTTGAGGGGAGGCTTTTTTGAAGTCCGCTTAGGCGGCGAGGGTAACGTTGATGGCGCGCGGTCCTTTGTCGGACTGCTCAACCTCGAACATAACCACATCACCTTGTTTGATCTGAGAAAATTCGATTCCAACCAAGCCGGTGGCGTGAAAGAAAACATCTTTCGAGCCATCTTCTGGGGTGATGAAACCAAAATTTTTGTCAGCAATGACGGTCTTGATAGTACCTTTCATAGAAAACAATAGAAATTGTGAGTAATTACAAAATGTAATCTTGGCAGAAACTCGACGAAATTTCTACTGCAGATATTTTGCTTAGCATCAGTATACCACAAAGCGCCTATTTTGTCAAGCGTCTAGTCATTTTTTGCCCTATTTTTAGCGACATCTTCCCCCACCACCCTACCGGTGGCCCAGGAGGCTTGGAGGTTAAACCCGCCGGTAAACCCATCGATATTTAAAATTTCACCAGCAAAATAGAGCCCTGGGCACAGTTTAGATTCCATGGTGCGCGGGTCAACTTCGGCTAGTTCCACCCCTCCGGCTGTGACAAACTCATCCCCCGCCCCGCGCCCTACCGCGTTGAGAGGTAAATGTTTGACGAGTTCGGCGGCCATTCGTAATTCGTGCGTGCTTATTTCCGCGCCCTTTTTTTCTAAGGGGATACCCACCTCTCCACAAATAATTTCCGCGAGCGAAGCGGGAATAAAATAATGCAAAATATTTTTAAAACTTTTTTTAAGGTTATAATGGATGTGGTGTTTGAGGTCGGTGAGAAGCGCGTCCGATTTTGTGTCGGGGAGAAAGTCGATAAACAGTTTAAGTGGTTTGGCTGGGCCAAAATCGTGGAACGCGGTGAGTGATGAGAGCGCGAACACCGCCGGGCCGCTGATGCCACTGTGAGTGAACAAAAACGCGCCGGTAAAACTGTTGGGTTTTGGACAATCGGCGGAAATAGTGGCGCGAACGAACGAAACACCGGCCAGAGTCTTGGCCCATTTTTCTTTTACGATGAACGAATGCAAACTCGGCGCGAGCGTGGTAATGTGATGGCCGAGTGATTCGGCGAGCGTGTACCCGTCGCCCGTGGAACCGGTGCGGCGATAGGCTTGGCCACCGAGAGCGAGGACGACGACGTCGACAGCGAGGGGAGGTTGGTCTTTTGAAATAACAACGAAGCGGCTGGCTTTTTCGTTATCGTCCCGAGCGAGCCCCGGCCCCGTTGTCATCCTGAGTGCAACGAAGGATCTAGCTCTCTCCGTGTTCGGCGAACTAGATTCTTCGCGCTGCTCAGAATGACAGGCGATTGAAGTGACATTATGTTTGTAGAGAACCTTTGTCTGGCCGTTGGCAAAAACTTTCTCAAACGCCCCCACTATATCTTTCCCATTATCCGAAACCGGAAATACCCGCAAATCATCTTCGCATTTCAAGGGGACGCCGTGCTCCTCAAACCAATTTCTGACAGCTTGCGACGGAAAGTGGTAGAGCGCCGAAATTAAAAACTTATTACCGCGCGGATATTTTTTTAACAGCTCTTTCATGTCCTCAAGGCCGGTGGTGACGTTACAACGTCCCCCGCCGGAAATGAGCACTTTTTTACCAAGCCCATCATTTTTTTCCAATAAAAAAACTTCTGCTCGCGGATTCATTTCGTTTATAGTCGCGGCGGCCATCATGCCCGCCGCCCCGCCACCAATAATTGCTACGCGCATATAATTTGATCTGACTAAATTAGATTAGCCCAATTCTAACAATAAAAATCAATCTTGTCTATCCTGCAACAAAAGAAAAACCGCCCTGGGGAGCGGTCTTTAAGAAAAATTTTGAGAATTTTTTACGCCGCGGCTTTATGGTGGACGTTCTCGTTTTCTCTATCTGTTTCTTGTTCTAAACGGGTCTGCTCTTCTCGCGCGGCGTCGGCCTCTAACCTGACCTGTTCTTCTTTTATTTTTTGTTGCTCTTTTTCCAGATCGGTAGTTTTTTTGCGCCAAGCTCGCACGGCTCTTTTTTCCGCGCTAAAATATCCATTTTTGCCGCCGGTAAAAAAATATTCACCGCTACGATTTTTTCTTTCTCCGTCCTCAATCTTTTTTTCTAAAGCTTCCTCCCTGTACTCAATTTTAATTTCTTTTTCCTTAATCTCTTCAATCTCGCGAGCCAAATCTTTGTCGGTTTTTTTAGGTGAACTACCAATATAGGCGTAAGTTGACATATAATTATAGTTAACTATATGATTTAAAAAACTAACTCCGGTAGAGCTAGCTCAAATTTGAACATTGTGATGATTTGTCTGTCTTGTTGATGTAACCACCACAATTGTCTACATACGCCTGGTTGTGATTAAGTTAGCTCTATAAGTACCGTACTACCCTTTATAAAGATTGTCAAGACTAGTTGACCAAAGACCCAAAATTTGATATAGTCTAGCTCTTATCCTATCATAAAATCTATGTCTGCCGGCAACGTCATTGTCCGTTTTGATAACGTGACTTTTAACTACCTCCCCCAAAAACCGCTTTTAGAAGAGGCTAATTTTAGCGTACGCGAAAATACCAAAATTACCATCATGGGGCAAAACGGCGTGGGCAAAAGCACTATTTTTAAAATGATTACGGGCGAACTAAAACCAGACGGAGGGACGGTGAGTGCGGGGACGAATACAACTATTGCGCTCGCGAGCCAGGTGATGCCGCGTGAACTTTTGGAAGATGATTTGGAAACATTTTTTGGCCGCACCTTTACAGATAAACCCTATAACCTGCCGAAGCGAATAAAAGACGTGCTGGCGGTAGTTAACCTGGACGCGCCGCTTGACCGGAAAATTCGCGAATTTTCCGGAGGCCAACAAGCGCGGTTGCTTTTGGCGTACGCGCTTATTCAAACACCGGATATTTTACTTTTGGACGAACCAACTAATAATTTAGACGCGGCTGGCATTGAACATCTGACACAGTTTTTAATGAACTATCAAAAAACTTGCCTCGTGATTTCGCATGATGAAAGTTTTTTGAACGCGTTTACCGAAGGGATTTTGTACGTTGATTCTTTTACGCACAAAGTGGAACAGTACGTGGGCGACTACTATGTGGCCTTGGCGGAAATTGAAGCGCAAATTGAACGCGAGCGCGCCAAAAATGCCCAACTTAAACGAAGCATCCAAGACCGCAAGGATAAAATAAACTTTTTTTCGCACAAAGGAGGCAAAATGCGCAAATTGGCGAGCAAATTAAAAGACCAGGTGGAAACTGCGGAGGAAGAAATGGTGGAAGAACGGCGCGAAGATAAAACCATTAATAATTTTATACTCCCGGCGCAAACGAATATTGTGGGAGCTATTTTGGAAATTAATTCGGTGGCGACGCTTAAGGGTCATAAAGTCGTACGCCACACCTTGAACCCGCCGCTGACTCTCCGCAAAAAAGAACTGATGCTAATTAAAGGACCGAACGGAATTGGCAAGAGTACTTTTTTGCGATCATTGGCAGAGGGAACGGAAAAAGGTGCACAGATTACTAAGGATGTGGTAGTGGCTTATTACGCGCAAGATTTTTCCGGACTTGATTTTAACAAAACCGCCTACGAAGCGTTGGCGGAAATGATGAAAGATCCGTGGAACCAGGAAATTTACGCGACCGCGGCGCAATTTTTATTATCATCCCAAACTTTAAAAAATCCCGTGGGCGCCCTGTCCGAAGGACAAAAAGGCTTACTGTGTTACGCCCGCTTTGTACTCCAAAAACCCGGCCTTTTGATAATGGACGAACCGACGAATCACATTAATTTCCGTCATCTCCCGATTATTGCCGAGGCCTTGGACAAGTTTGAAGGCGCGGTGATAATGGTAAGTCATGCCACGGATTGGTTGGAACAAATTACAGTTGATCAAACTTTGGATTTAGGTGCGCTATAAAATTGTCATTCTGAGTGAAACGAAGAATCTTCCTACTTCCCCAAACGAATTTGCACAAGGAAGATCCTTCGCTCCGCTCAGGATGACAGAGACGACGACTTCTTTATAAGAACTAACTTTTCTTTTCTTGTTAGCCGTTTTATTTCTGCCTCATACTTCCGGGCGCTACCCAGCGCTCGGAATTTTTTTGTGTAAACGAGCTTTACCGGCCGCCTGGCGCGAGTGTACTTGGCTCCGGCTTTAGAAGTATTGTGTTCGTGCAATCTTTTTTTGAGATTGTTAGTACAGCCGGTGTACAAGGTTTTGTCGGCGCATTTAAGGATGTAGACGAAGTGAGGCATGTAGATAAAGTAACTTGACATTGTATTACATCTGTATTACAATTTCCGTATTAGTAAATAAATTATTTTTCTATATGCGAGCAATCGTTAGTTTATCTCTTCCTGCCACCGCCGTAAGGAAAGTAAAACAACTGGCTAAACAACGCGGCTATAGTTCAGTTAGCTCTTATGTCCAGCATCTCTTTAAGGCCGACCAGGACTTAATTTCGGAAACCGAACTGCTCGCGGCTACTCGCCGCGCGCGTAAAGAATACCGCGCCGGGGGGTCAATTAAGGCCCCTTCACTCGCTGACTTGCTATGATTATAACACAAGTTGTCTATTCCTCGCATTTTGGAAAGGAGCTCAAACGTCTGCCGGCCGAAGTGATTGAGCTTGCCATCAAGAAAGAAATAATTTTTAAAGCCAATCCGCTCCACCCATCGCTACTTCTTCATGCCCTTCAGGGTAAACTTAAGGGGCTGTGGTCTATTACTATTAGCGGGAATTACCGGATTATTTTTGAACGCCAACAAAATGGCGACATTTTATTTATCTCCATTGGCAAACACGATATCTATAAAAATCTTTAAAAACAAAAAACCCAACCTTTCGGAAGGATTTTTTGCCTCGCTTGTGCACAAGGTGAGATGCTGGAGATTCGCCGGCGCGACCCTGGTCTATTTGTGATTCGCCGAGCGGGAGGCGAGGTGGGGTCCGCTACTTCACGTCCGCTCCTGCTTCCTCCCAAAGGAAGCAGTAGGGGCCAAGCTTGTCTGCCGAAGGACGGTACTCGGGACTCCCTAGGGTGGGGAGAAAAATACGATTACCATCAATCACCGTATCAGTGGGCACCGTCGCATCCGTGTGAAAGATGCCCCCCGAGTAGTGCGAGGAGTGGTGCTTGCTGGAAGGCGAGAACTCGCCGACCAGGTTTTCGTAGGCAGTTGCGAGCCCCTTCAACAGGTGTACAGGATGACCACATCGTAGACAACCCCATCGTTTGCGCAGCAAACGAAAGCGGTGTCAGGTTATCAAGTGTTTCATGTGGACGAATAGCATTGTACTCAGCAAGCCAGTTCGTCAGCTTCTGGTTAAATACGGTGGGGTCAGGATGAAAGTTACCCCAAGACAGAAACTCATCTCGCAGGGTGCGGTTGAACCGTTCATTGCTCGGATTGTCTTTTGGTGTTCGCGGTCGACTCCACCAGTGTGTGAGTGACAAGGCCCGGAGGGCCTGGTCAAAGTGTTTTTGGAACTCACTGCCGTTGTCCGTATGGACGTGCTTCACTTTTTCATCCAGCAGGTAATACAAACGTTGAAAGAAATCTTTGGCCGCTCCAGAAGAATGGCTGGAATACATACGAGCGTAGGCGATCTTCGAGTGCTCGTCGATGCCAGTCACAATGTAGCGCTTCACTCCCGACAGGTGCAGAACAATGGTGTCGAGGTGGATCAGGAAGCCGGTCACCGGTTGTTTTTGACAATCGGCAATCTTTTTCTTCACCACACCACTTTTTCGCCGTGTATACTGGTGTTTCTTCTTTTTAAAATACAGTTTGTATTCTTCAATCACTCGTTGAACATACCAATCCGTTATGGCTTCGCCATAACGAGTTTCGTAGAGCGTCACCAGCTTCTTTTTACCAAAGTACGGATACTGCTTGCGCAGTTGGATCACTCGTTCGTCTTTGCGTGGCACAGCCACACGCTCGCGGACTTTCATGGGTCGGCGACTCACCGTCTCAAGCGTCCGCAAGTTAGCTTCGTCAAACTTCTCGAACCATTTGTAAAAGGTGCTGCGGCCAATGCCGAAGTGGCGACAGGTGAGAGCAACATCCTTGCCCTTCGTTTCGTGGAATATTACCCATTCCAACCGACAGAATGCCTCCCGGCTCAACTTCAGCTGCTTACCAACAGCACGCCAACGATCGTACTTTGGCAGCAGCTCTTTTCTCATGGCCACGCGGTAATTGTTGAAACCCATAGTGATGATTTACATTTAGCGACACCATTGTACCACCGTATGCCTGCCTGACGGCAGGCTAACGTGGGGTAAAAGTGTCTACGATGTATCTCATCTTCTGCAGGCTTGTGGGGTGGATAACCTAATTAATACAATTCCGCGTGCGTCCCAATAGTGATAAAAGCTGCCAATTCCCCCTGGCTTTGGAAAATCGCCCGATAGTCGCCGGTGATATTAATACTACGACAATCCGGAAACGCTTTGTCTATCGAATGATTATGGAGCACCGCGTTAAACGGATCGCGCAAAAATAAGTCCAGCCGCGTATAAAATTGCGCCTGTATTTTTGGCGGCAGGCGTTTAAATTTCTTTTTAAAACTTTTGTGGAAAACAGCCTCCATTGGAAGATGCTTAGGCGGTTAGATATTTGGCGGCCTCTTTGGCCGATCGAAAGCTCGGGGAAAGATTTTTTTTCTGATTAATATCGCGGAGCGACCGGGTAATATCCTTATGCGCCGAAGCGTTAAATGGCAGAGCCTCAAACAGACCAACCTCAAGGTGCCCATCTACAAACGCTTTGGTGGCGAGCTTTAAAATGGAGGAGAACGGAAAGCCCTGCGTATGGGCTTTGCGCAACGCTTGCTCTTTGAGTTTTTTATCAACTCTGAAGATAACCTGGCCAGTCATAGTGATATAGTTAATATATATTTATAGTATATCTTTTAGATATACTTGTCAAGCCCCCCCCACTCCTTTAACTTCTTCCCACTATGAAAAATTGCAAACTGATAAACCAAATTGTGAAGTTGAGGCACCTCTTTTTTATCTAAAGTTAGCGAAAAAATGACTGACCAGTTTTGATTTAAGATTGTCTTTAAAGACTCTAAAACAACCGGCGTCATTGGCATAATTAGATTGCCATGAGCTGGTTTCAGAGAGCAATCACTACACAGTATGCCGCCGGCGGTGATGTCGAAAGCGAGCGAGGCCTCTCCCTGCCCTCTCATTTGTGAAGGAGAGGGGGTGGAGCCACAACGCGAACATTCATTCAACTGCGGAGCAAAGCCTAGCTGCGCGAGTAATTTAAAAACCAGCGCGTCGAGAATAATTGGATTAACGCTGGGAGTTTTATCGAGCGCTTGGAGCCACGATATTATTAAGTTAAAACTCGTACTGTCTGGCTCGGCAGCCGTGAACAGCGTGTCGATGAGCGCGACAGCCAATTGAGCAGCGGTAATTTTTTCTAAATCACCGCGGATATTTTTAAACAACTCCACGATTTGCACGCTGCCAATATGGTCAATTTCTTTGCCTGGAATAATTTCGATTTCAACTAAAGAAAACGGCTCCAAGGAGCCGCTATTTTTACTAGTAATTTTTTTAACACCGCGCGCGAGTGCTTCAAGCTTACCTTTCTCTTTAGTGTAGAGCGACAGCACCTGGTCGTGTTCGCGGAAATCTCGGCGGGAGAGAATGATTGCGAACATATATTGCGTCATTGCGAGCCCCGGAGGGGCGTGGCAATCCCCCTGTATACTAATTGCTTCTGCAAGGGGATCACGACGTCGCTTCGCTCCTCGTGATGACGCTTATTTTTTGTTTCGCTCCAAATAACCTTCCAAAATAATCATCGCCGATCGTTCATCGCGCGACACTCCCCCGCCAGCCGAGTCCGCGGCTTGAGAGCTAAAACGTTCGTCGCAATACTCCACCGTTAAGCCGGTCGCTTTCCCAATTTCAAAACCAACATTCTGCACGCGCTCGGTGTTTTTATTTTCTTGGCTATTTAACCCCAATGGAAAACCAAGTACCACTTTATCTACTTTTTCTGCTTGGATGAGTTTAATAAGCGCGGGCAATGTTTTAACAATACCAAAAGGAAGCACGATACCAAGGGTGGTGTCGGCCCAAGCGAGCCCGATATTTTTAGTGCCGTAATCGATGCCGAGAATTTTCATATTTGCTAAAAACTGTCATCCCGACCGCAGGAGGGATCTCTGGCTCACTTAACGATATAACGTTGATTGAGCCAGAGATTCCTCGTCGCCGCGAGGCTCGCTCGGAATGACAACACAATTTATGCGTCTTCGTGAGGACGTCTCGTCGCAACTATATTGCCTGGTTCAGTTATGATTACTGTGTGTTCAAAATGCGCGCACATTGATCTATCTTTCATGCGGATGGTCCATCCATCATCCATGGTCTCAACCTGCCACCCGCCGACCGAAATCATGGGCTCAATGGCAATTACCATCCCTGGTTTTAAAATAATGGATTCGAGGCCAGGATCGTAATAATTAGGAATATGCGGGTCCTCATGCACCTGATGGCCAACGCCATGACCCACAAGGTCGCGGACAATTCCGTACTTACCCTGCGACTTTACATAATTCTCCACGGCCTTTCCAATCGCCGCTACACTATTGCCTGGCTGGGCCGCCTTAATACCTTCTTCCAGCGACTGCCTGGTTACATCAAGAAGCTTGTAAATTTCTTTGGAAACCGATCCAACTACCACCGTCACTGCCGTATCCGTAAACACTTTGCGCCAAAGCATCCCAATATCAATACTAAAAATATCGCCGCTCTTGAGGATTCGGTCTTTGCGTGGAATGCCGTGAACAATTTCATCGTTAAATGAAGCGCAAATAGTGGCGGGAAACGGACGATCGGCGGCGCTGGTTTTGTAACCTTTAAAAGCCGGTCGGCCGCCTGCTTTAATAATCATTTTTTCGGCCTCGGCGTCTATTTCACCGGACGAAATACCCGGGCGACACAGCGCTTCAAGTTTTTCTAGAATTTCGCCCATGCGCCTTCCGTTATCGAGGATATTTTTGATGTCTTGTTTTGATTTGATGAGCATACTTTATTGTATCGCTTCTTCAACTTGTTTTTCAACTTCTTCGACCGCTTGATTCCCATCAACAATTTTTAGGAGTCCTAATTTTTGATAATACTCGCGGATTGCCACAAGCGCGGCGTTGCCTTGGCCGCGGAGACGCTCTTGAATGGCCTCTTCGCTGTCGTCTGGGCGAATACTTAAGACCTCGCCACAGAGCGGACAGCTTTCGTAGTGTTTGGCAAAAATTGACACAATTTCGCCGCACGCTTTGCACACCCGGCGACTCGCGAGGCGCATGGCGGCTTCTTCATCAGACAAAGCAATTTCCACAACCGCTAAACCATTCGCGAGCCCTTTTCCCGCAAAAAATTCCTGATACATTTTTGCCTGCGGCGTGCTCCGAACGGCACCGTCAAATATAATGCCTTGGCCAGAATTGAGATTTTTTTCGGCGGCCTTAAAAGCTAAACGATAGATAAGCCAATCGGGAACCATTTTTCCGCGCTTCATTTCACGCAGAGCTTCCGCCTCATCTTCTTCCAGTTCAAGCCCGCTCTGCAGTTCGCGCAACAAATCACCGGTGGAGATATGACCGTAACCGTATTTTTGGGCAAGGCGTTTGGCCTGGGTGCCCTTGCCGCTGCCGGGGGGGCCGATGAAGATAATGATTTTTTTCATATTTTTTTCGTCATTCTGAGGAGCATATCGACGTCGGAATCCCCTTGCTTAAGCACTCTGTAAACTAGGGGATTGCGACGCTCCCTGCGGGTCGCTCGCAATGACGCATTAACTATTCTTAAAATGATTCACAAACCGTTTCATTAAGGCATCGCGATCGTATTTGCTAATCTTTTTTTTATTCACCAAACTCCTCAACGTTTCGTAAATTTGCTGGAGCGAAATCTTGCCGTCTCCATGACGCCTGGCCACTACCGCCTGTTCCACCAGGGCTTCTTCGCTGCTTTTTAAGGTTTGCACTGCCACTTCGGAAACAATTTTCTTAATCTCCATTTCGCTTAAATAGTGCTCTACTGTTGGATATTTATTAAAAGAAAAGAAGCCCATATTATTAAAAAACACCTTAGATTAACGAAAATAGTATAGCAAATTCTAACTAAATTATCAAGAAACAAAAACAACCCATCTGACATGAGTTGTTGTTGATTAGGTCGCAGTTTGTTGTCCTTCTAACCTTCCCGGCGCGCCTGCGACTAGCACGCGCCGGACTACGAGAGCAACTACGCCCCCGGAGCGAGGATGATGATGTGGTCGGGCTGTACTGTTGCAGCGATAAAGTTACCTTCTGTGGATAAAATCTTGAAATGCCGTTAAGCAAGCTCAGAGCGAGCTTTTGCGCCGGCGTCAGCCGGTGCATGCCAAAGCCGCTATGGCGGCGTTTACTGTTGTAGATCGTGAGCCACTGC
>SICD01000002.1 GCA_009694865.1 Candidatus Magasanikiibacteriota bacterium | reverse complement strand
CAGTGGCTCACGATCTACAACAGTAAACGCCGCCATAGCGGCTTTGGCATGCACCGGCTGACGCCGGCGCAAAAGCTCGCTCTGAGCTTGCTTAACGGCATTTCAAGATTTTATCCACAGAAGGTAACTTTATCGCTGCAACAGTACATTTGTTGACAACGGTGTGTCTTTTGCTACACTACCTAATATTATTTTACTTCAATAGGGAGGGTATGCGAAAAAATTATTTTTACTTACTAGTATTCATGCTTCTCGCTAGTAATTTTTTTATTGTAAAAAATATTCACGCGACAAACACGGATATCATCATTAACGAAATTGGCGCGTCCCCAACGAGCACGCACGAATGGGTGGAAATATATAATAAGGGAAGCGCTTCGGTGGATATAACCGGTTGGAAATTTTGGGAAGCATCCACTAACCATGGTTTAACCGTAAATAGCAGCGATTCTATTCTCCAACCCGGTGAATACGCCGCCATTACGCAGGATAATACACAATTTTTGGCCGATCATCCTAGTTTTGCTGGTTCAATATTTGACTCATCATGGACTAGTTTAAGCGAAAGCGGCGAAGAAATTGGTCTTAAAGATTCTGCGAATATTTTTATTGAACAATTTACCTATCTTGCTACCCCCAACCACCATTCGTTGGAGCGCAAAAATGCCACCTTGGCCGATTACACGAGTAGTAATTGGCAGGAACATGTCAGCGGCGATACGGTGGGAAGCCAAAATAGCAATGTGATTGGCGGTGGTAGCTCTCCGTCTCCCGATATTGGTGGCGGAGGAGCTTCGGCAAGCGTTGGCAAAGCCACCGGGCCAACTGGTTCCGACGCGGTATTTTTTTGGTCGAAAATAAAATTAAACGAAATTATGGTTGACCCGGGAAACGGTGCAGAGTGGATTGAGCTCTACAATCCGTCCGCGAGCGATTTGGACTTAACGGGCGGCACACTGTGTGATGGCCGCGCCAACTCCTCGTGCACAATCGCGAGTATTAACGGCTCTATTCCGGCCTTTGGCTGGCGCGTCATTACCCTCACAAACGACCACTTAAATAATTCTGGCGATATCGTTATTCTAAAAGATTTCGCGGGAACCAGCGTTGACCAGGTTGCTTATAACAATTCACTGCTTCCTAAAACCGGCCAAGCCCTGGCGCGCAAAGCCGACGGCGTGGATTCAAATTCCGATAACGCCGACTGGGCTGTGACAACACAACCAACCGCTGGCAGCACTAACATTATCATTGTTCCACCCGCTAAAATTACTGACACAAATGCTTCGGCGCCAACAACTAATAACCAACCACCAATAACTTCACTTGTGTGGGCCACCTCCACTTCACCCCTCATTATTAACGAACTACTGCCCGACCCGGAAGGCTCGGACTTAACCGATGAATTTATTGAGATTAAAAATATTACCAGTAGCGCGGTCAATTTATCGGGCTGGAAATTATCCGACACCACCAAAAATTTTAACTTAACCGGAACAATTGGCCCGGGTGAATTGGCCGTCTTCACGCGCCCGCTCACTGGCATTTCGCTTAATAACACGACAGACGAAGAAATTCGCCTGTCTAGTGCCAGCGGCGCGATTGCGGACAATGTCAGTTACGACAGCGCCGAGCCCAAGGCAAGTTATAGTCGCAGTACGGACGGAACCTGGCACTGGACGACTGCTATCACCAAAGGATTCGCTAATAACATTGAAACCGTGGATAGCGTCGAAATTATTTGGAAAATTAACGCGCCAAAATTTGCCGCGCCCGGCGACGTAGTAGAATTTTCCGCTCTCGGCTCGGCTGACCCGCGTGGTGGCACCCTGCACTACAGTTGGAATTTTGGCGATGGTACGAGCGGCCAAGGCGAAACTGCGTCGCATGTGTTTATTGTGCAAGGGACGTACACAATTACCCTCTCCACTTCCAGCACTGCCGGAACAATCGGGCAAAAAAAATTAACGCTGTCTCTTGCTCCGGGATTAGCCACAGATAACCGGAGCATCGTGATTAGTGAAATTTTCCCAAACCCCACCGGCCCGGACACCAGTGAATTTATTGAACTCTATAACTCTGCGTCCAACCCCGCCGATATTTCGCTGTGGCAGCTAAAACTCTCTTCGGACAAAACATTTACCCTGCCAAATGATACCCGCATCCAGGCACACGAGACACTGGTATTTTATCGCCTGGTAACACACCTCTCGCTCCTCAACAGCGCTGACATTGTCGAGCTCCTCACCGCCTCTGGTCAAAGTGTTGTTAGGGTCAACTATCTGCGAAGCGTGGCTGGACGGAGTTATACCAAAGGCGATAAAGGTTGGGTGTGGACTCTGCCAACACCAGGGCGAGTGACTGCGCCCTCATTAGCACCGCAAATTGTTTTAGGACAAAAAATTGTAGCTCCTGCGATCAAACAATCAGTTCAAAATTTTGTCGTCAATACCGGTCGAGACATCGCTGCGATTCGTGATTTAGCCAAAGGCGCTTACGTGCGCTTCACTGGCCTCGTTACCGCTCTCCCCGGCACGTTCTCCGCGCAATATTTTTATGTCGATGATGGCTCGGCTGGCATCCAAATATATTCCAACAAAAAAACTTTTCCCGAATTGGCGCTAGGCGACCGAGTGGCCATTGCCGGTAAAACCTCGGCGGCTAATAGCATTCCCCGAATCAATATCTCGCGGTCAGACGATGTTGATATTCTCTCTACCAATGGCATTCTCGTCGCCGAGCCCATCGCCCTCGATGAAATGGAAAATGTTAACGCTGGTTCCCTCATGAGCGCGCAAGGCGAAATTACCAAACTCACCAACAATCTTATGTACGTGGATGACGGCCGCGGCGAAATTCCCGTGTATTTTAAAGCCGGCGCGAAAATTGACAAACAAGCCTTTAACGTCGGTGACCAAATAAAAGTTACCGGCATTCTGGAACATCCGGAATCCGGCGCGCAACTTTGGCCCCGAAGCCAAAACGACATAGAAATTATTTTTACAAAACCAGTCGCCACCGCCAACTCCTCACCCAACACTACTACGGCCTACACCCTAGTAACTGTCAGCGGCCTCTCTCTCATGGGGCTCGCCGCCATCGGCAAAAAACGAATTTTATCACTCACGGCCCGATTCTTAAAAAAACCTCCGACCACTTGATTTATATCACGATTTGTGATATTTTAGAGGCACAAAATTACCAAACCCTCGCCAAGTTTAATTTCAATTTGACGCTTTTGCCAAAAGTAAACAAACAACAGAATTATATGTCATACGAAAGTAAACTTATTGAACATGAGAACGATGACTATGTGGATAGTATTATCGAACGAGCTTTATACAGAACCCACAGTTCCGATACTCCCGAAGCTGTTTGTGCGGCAATATCGAGAGTATTAAGAACTATCGTTTCAAACATGGATGAAGCCTCTTTGGTAAAATTAAAAACTGCAAACGGCTACGAATTGACCGATAAAATAATAGGAGAACTAGCCACAGGTACTATTGATTATATAATAACAAAAAAAGATTTAACTGTTGACGCAGAAAAAATACGCCGCCGAACTAACTTAGTATATGCGGCGCTAAAAAAATACTCCGATGGGGTTTCGTATTTACTTACTAATCCAATAATACGAAACGCGCTAATAGACAAAAGAGAAACGCGGCTAGACGCTACACAGCAATTCTCTCTGGCAGATGCGCCAGTGATATTGAACAGACTCGAAATTGCGCGTAATCCTATGGTTCATAAAAGGCTTTTTAGCGGGAGGTCTCTGGTACATGATTTATTACTAAAAGCGTTGCGAGAAACCGATTTTTCTGGAATTAATATTCAGGAAATGGCCAAATTATTTGTAGAAAAATTGGTCGGTAAAACAAACCAAACTGATGCCGACGCGACTATGTTCTTAACACAAATGGAAGCATGGTTGACCGTTCCAAAAAATATGGAACTGCTCCTATCATTAAAGCGCGAGGCAGAGGAAAAATTTAGGGAAGGAAAACTATCGGACACGAGATAACTCCCTCTTTCAACAAAGAGTTACCCAAAAAAACCCGAAAATTAAATTTATCGCGAGAGCGGAGAGGTGGGTGAGCGGTTTAAACCAACAGTCTTGTCACCCTCTCGCCAGAGCCGCAGCTCGGGTGATCCCCCGCGAGGGGGAAAAACTTTACACGTATGGGAGTAGTCTACTTTATTGAAAGTAAATTAAAAAAGAAGAATAAAAAATTTCAGCGTAGAAAATTAAAATTTATCACGAGAGCGGAGAGGTGGGTGAGCGGTTGAAACCAACAGTCTTGAAAACTGTCGTACCGCAAGGTACCGTGAGTTCGAATCTCACCCTCTCCGCTGTAGTGGTAAGTCTTGTCACCCTCTCGCCAGAGCCACAGCTCGGGTGATCCCCCGCGAGGGGGAAAAACTGTCGTACCGCAAGGTACCGTGAGTTCGAATCTTATTTTTTCCGCATGATAGCGCGCAATTTCTTTCAACCGTTGCACCTCGGAAATTGCTCTCAACAAAGCGACATTTTCGAATCAAGTAAAAGTTGCGGTTGAATCAAATCGCACACAACCCGAGACGCTTTCAATCCTGACCAATAATTGCGGTTGGGTTAGCCAAGTCATTTGTTCTAATCTCGTCTTCTGTTCAGGCTCACCGTTTTCGCTTAACCTGGCCAATTGCCAGATTCACACTAAACTATTGACATTTTGTTGATTAAGATGTATAAAATATTTACTCGCTCTTAAGCGTGAGTCACCTTCCCAGATTTTTGGGCCAGAACAATGTCGTCAGAATAGACAACATTGTTCTGGCCCAAAAAACGGTAAAACCGTGAAGGAGAGATCTCATGAATAATAAGGAGCGTTGGTTCATCATCGTTTACTGGAAGAAGAATGGGGAAAAGGGCAAGGGGTTCAAGGTGAGCCTCGACTATGGCGATTCAGAAGAGCGCATCCGGGCGGACCACGAAGCGGGCAAGGGTCCCGACAGCGTCATCCTCCTCTTCCTGGATATGCCGTTGCCGGAAGATGAGGACGCCCGACAGCTCGTTACCGCGCTCTTGAAGCTGAGCGCGGGTACGAACGACGCCAGCCTGGACGGCTGGATCGCGGCGATGCTCGAGCATATGATCGCCCACACCGTCAGCCAGAGCTTCTTCAAGCAGGCCATGAAGTTGATGCGGGAGTAGTCTTCTTCAAGGCTGACTACCTGCCAAGGAGAAACACACGAATCATTCGCCACCACATTAAGCGCCGCCGCGGGCTGGTGGGGCGACAGCAACGTACCGCGGCCTCATCAAAAGCAGCTTTCGTAAAGGCTGTTTTTGTTTAACTAAGATGTTTATTTCTATGTCCTTTTCCCAAGAATTGCAAATAGGAGCAATGTGGAACATTACTCCGGAAGACATCCTTCGCTACGCCAGGCACTCACTGACAGCGGCATCCCTAACGACGAACTTTCCGACGAAGAGATCGTGGTAATTGGCAAAGAGACGCTCGACTACGTTGCCACTCTATACAATATAGCTCGTGCACGAGTGGGGCGTGGTGTTCTTCTGAAAGATCCAAGAGAAAGAGACGGTTCGTGATCTTTACACTGGTCTAACATTCAGTTAGACTATCCTCATCCACGAGACGAACAGAAGTAATCTGGGTTTCCACGTAGTCTCGCCAAGCCCGCTTTCACCTCGCCGTAGCCGTAGCGAAGGCGGGGAGTAATTTTAGGAATAATTTTACTACCTAAATTCTCTCGAGTTAAGGCGAGGTTTCAGCGTGACAAAGTCCGCAGTAAATGGTTTTGTTTTTAAGAGAGGGACTATGTTTTATGTTTACAGCTTAAAATGTAAAAATGGGTATTATATTGGTTGTACGTCCGACCTTAAGGAAAGGGTGGGCCGCCACCAAAAAGGCTTAGTGCCTGCCACCACCAAACGACTGCCCTTAGAACTTGTCGCATATTTTGCTTTTAAAGATAAATATATAGCTTTCAATTTTGAAAAATACCTAAAATCGGGTTCTGGCCGAGCATTTATAAAATATCACTTCAAAATATGAAATTAATAACCCTTAATTTGTGGGGCGGAAGAATTCGGGAGCCGTTATTTCATTTTATTAAAAACAATCAGGACACTGACGTATTTTGTTTCCAAGAAATCTATCATAACTCGCCAGAAAAAATGTCCGATAACCGGCGACCACCCAATCTTAATTTATATACGGACTTACAGAAATTACTTCCCGATCACCAATCATTTTTTAGACCAGTTATAAAAAATATTTACGGCATCGGGATTTTTATAAAAAAAGAAATACCGGTTATAGAAGAAGGGGCATTGTGGATTTGTGAGGTTCTAAATTATTCCGGTAGTGGCGGAGACCATTCTCGAAATCTTCAATGGATGCGGTGCGAATTGCAAGGCACCACATATACTATCCTCAACGTACACGGTCTCTGGACGGGCATCGACAAAAATGATACTCCAACGAGAATTACCCAGTCGGAAAAAATTAAAAGCTTCATGGACACCGTTCCTTCCCCCAAAATACTCTGCGGTGATTTTAATTTGAACCCCGACACAACCAGTATCGCGATGCTTGGGGGCGGAATGAAAAATCTTATCAAAACGTACAACATTAAATCTACTCGCAGCTCTTTTTATACCAAGGAAGGAAAGTTTGCTGACTATATTTTTGTATCACCTGATGTAACTGTAAAAAAATTTGAGGTGCTACCCGAAGAGGTGTCTGACCACATGGCGTTGTTGCTTGAATTTTAATTGTAATGTATATGCCAAAAGAAAGATTTAAATTAATTCCCGCGGTACACTTATTCTTGATTAAGAGTAATAAAATTTTATTGCTCCGCCGATTCAACACAGGTTACGAGGATGGTAACTATAGCGTCCCCGCTGGCCATTTGGATGGCGACGAATCAGTTATTACAGCGGTGGTGCGTGAAACCAAAGAAGAAACTGGCATTACGATTGATCCAAAAAATATCCGGGTTGTGCACGTCATGCACCGCATAAAATTTGATGGAGAGCGTATTGATTTTTTTCTAACGGCTAATTCGTGGAGCGGAGAGCCCTCCATACAAGAACCAAATAAATGCGATGAGTTAAAATGGTTTCCGCTGAGTAATTTACCAATGAATGTTATTCCGTATGTACACTCGGCTCTTGAAAATTTCCAAGCAGGCGTAGCGTATTCAGAATTTGGTTGGTAAGTATGAAAAACTATATTCCAATAAAGAAGACGTGCAAATAGATATCCAAGAAGAAGTCACCAGGCTTATTTTTCTCACCGGCAAAACTTCTGCTGGTAAGACCTACCTGTCAAAAAAAATTGCCTTGTTCGAAGACAAGTACGATTCACTCCCTCTCTAACAGTGGAAGGAACCAACAATTTGGCCTCAAATCCCTTTACTAACCGCCGCAACCAATGCTATCATCGACCTCATAACCACACAAAAAATCGCATGCCAACAATCACCCTCCCCACCCATTCCGCCCACCTCCCCACCCCCTGGGGAATTTTTGACATCTTCACCGTATCAGGAAAACGCTCGGACGCGCCGCATGTTGTTTTAATAAAACGACCAAACAATCCCGATTTTACTATGGCGCAAAATCGAGGATCCTCGATTTCCTCGAAAGGAAATCGGGTAAAAGCACCGCCCCTCGTGCGCATCCACTCCGAATGTTTTACCGGCGATATTTTAGGTTCACTCCGGTGCGATTGTGGAGAACAACTTCACCTCTCCCTCAAAAAAATTGGCGCTGAGGGCGGCATACTCATTTACTTGCGCCAAGAAGGGCGTGGCAGTGGACTCGTCAACAAACTCAAAGCCTACCAACTCCAAGACCAAGGCCTTGATACCGTGGAAGCCCAACTCAAACTCCATTTACCGGTAGACGATCGCGACTACGCCGACGCCGCCACCATTCTTAAAAAATTAGGATTTACCAAAATTCGCCTGTTAACCAACAACCCCGAAAAAATTAAAGACCTCACCAAAAACGGCATCACTGTCACCAAACGCTTACCACTTGGTAGCACCCTAAATATTCACAACCGCCGCTATTTAGAAACCAAAAAAAATAAATTAGGGCATCTTATTGATTTTCTCCAGAGCGATAAATAACACCAACCTCTCACCGGGGGCGGGGTAAGGTGGTAGGTTTTATTATAAATTTCTAAATTCTAATTCCTAATTTCTAATATAATTCCCAATGTCCAGTTGTCATTTCGAGCGTAGTCCAGAGTCGCTCGGGACGAAGTCGAGAAATCGCTTGACCATTGAGTCGCAGGGGTCAAGGGATTCCTCCACTCGCTGTGACGCTCGGTCGGAATGACAGTCGTGCCTTTGACATTTTATTAGAAATTAGATATTAGGTACTTAGAAATTTGGTTAGCCCAGCCAAATAGTAAATTTCATCCTCTAACATACCGTAAATGCCCTCCCCCATCGACCAACACTACATGTCCCGTGCCCTCGAACTCGCCGAGCAGGGAGCGGGTTGGGTCGCGCCTAACCCACTGGTTGGTGCGGTCATAGTTAAGGATGGACAAATAATCGGCGAGGGCTACCACGCCACGTACGGCGAAGCCCACGCCGAAGTCATCGCACTAAAAAACGCTGCCGCTCGTGGCGAAAATGTCGCCGGCGCTACACTCTATGTCACCTTGGAACCCTGCAACCACACCGGTAAGCAACCGCCGTGCACCAAAGCCATTCTTGAATCAAAAATCGCGCACGTCGTCTTCGCCGCCCCTGACCCCAACCAGGACGTAGCTGGTGGTGGCGCCGTAAAACTCCGCTCGGCTGAATTAATCGTCGAAGATGGAATGTTAGTAACCGAAGCGCGCTATCAAAATAGAATTTATTTCCATTGGATTGCCCATCACAAACCCTACGTCGTGGCAAAAGTTGCCGTGAGTAAAAATAATAAACTAACCGCGCGCGAGGGCGCCCGCACCGCCATCAGCGGCCCCGAAGCTTGGGAATTTGTTCAGACACTGCGCCAACGCTGTGATGCCATTATGGTCGGCGCGCGAACAGTTAAAATTGATAATCCTGAATTAACCGTCCGCTCCCAAAAAATAACACGACCACGTAATCCTCTCCGCGTCATCATTTCTGGCCAGGCAACTATTCCACCAGATGCTAAAATTTTTAATGACAAAAACACCCTCGTCCTTACCAGTAACGCCCAAATTACCGTCGCCACCATTCTTAGAGAACTAGCGCGCCGCAATATCACCAGCGTCCTCGTGGAAGGTGGCGCGCGCCTGCTCCAACATTTTTTTAAAAGTGGTTTGGTAAATGAATGGATCATTATCCGCTCACCAAAAATATTTAATGCGGGCGTTGATTTCATCAAGGAACCGCAGAGGCTCACAGAAAAATTTTTACTTGACCACACTAATCAAATCGGCGCGGATACCATCGAATACTACGCGCCACACCAATAACCCTTGCTAAAAATCAAATTTTCCTCTAGTATTATCTCAAATCTAATTGGAGAGGTGTCTGAGTGGTCTAAAGTGCGGCTCTCGAAAAGCCGTGTCCCGCAAGGGACCGTGAGTTCGAATCTCACCCTCTCCGCAGAAATAAAAATATAGATGTGGCCACATTAAATATAAAACCGTCGCGCTTCAAAGGACACAACTCATTGCCTCCGCCCCACATTTTAGCTATCATGAGAGCGCGTCCATTGCATTTCGTACTTTCGTAGCTTTCGTATTTCGTACATATGCCCTCCGCTCTCGACCTCCTCAAAACCAAATTCGGCTACGACTCATTCCGCCACGAGCAAGAGGGCGCCATTAACGCTGTGCTCGAGGGGCGTGATGCCCTTGCCGTAATGCCAACCGGCGGTGGCAAATCGCTTTGTTACCAAATTCCCGCGCTTCTCTTCCCCGGCCTCACCGTCGTCATTTCTCCTCTCATCGCCCTCATGAAAGATCAGGTGGACGCCCTGCGCTTGAACGGCATCCCGGCCGCTTTTTTAAATTCTACCCTCTCGACCGACGACCGCACGTGGGTAATGAACGAACTCCGACAAAACAAACTCAAACTCCTTTACGTCGCCCCCGAACGACTCCTCGGCGGTAGCGGCGAATTTTTGCAATTCTTACAAACGCTCAACGTCTCACTGTTCGCCATTGACGAAGCCCACTGCATCTCCGCCTGGGGCCACGACTTCCGACCCGAGTATCGCCTGCTCGCCCGCCTCAAAGAATTATTCCCGCGCGCGCCCACCATCGCCCTCACCGCCACGGCCGACGAAACCACTCGCCGCGACATTATGGAGAAACTTGGCCTCCAAAAAGCCGAAGTTTTTCTCTCCAGCTTCAACCGCCCCAATATTCACTATTTTGTGGAACCAAAAAACAGCCTCACCAATCGCCTCGGCAATTATTTAGAAAAACACCGCGATGACTCTGGTATCATCTACACTTTATCCCGAAAATCCGCCGAGGACCTGGCCGAAAATCTGGATCTCCAAGGTTTTTCCGTGCGCCCATATCATGCGGGCCTTAACCCGGAGACGCGCCGAGAAAATCAAGAACTTTTTATTAAAGATGACGTAAAAATTATCGTGGCCACGATTGCCTTTGGCATGGGCATCAACAAATCCAACGTGCGTTTTGTTATCCACGTCGATCTCCCCAAAAATATTGAAAGCTATTACCAAGAAACCGGGCGAGCGGGTCGCGATGGCTTAAGAAGTGACGCCTTGCTTTTTTACGGCGCCGGCGATGTAATGAAATTAAAAAAATTTATACAAATTGAAAATAATCCGGAACAAAACACCATCCTCCTCAAAAAACTTAACCAAATGATGGCCTACGGCGAAAGTCGTGACTGCCGTAGAAAACTGCTCTTAAACTATTTTGGGGAAGAAACTTCCGCTGCCTGCGCCAGTTGCGACTCCTGTCTCACCGAAGTGGAACGATTCGACGGCACACTCATTGCCCAAAAAGCCCTCTCCGCCGTCGCGCGCCTGGAAGGCCAGTACGGCCGCCACTACGTGACAGATTTTTTGCGCGGTTCCAAATCAGAAAAAATGAAAGACGAACATCGCGCCCTCAAAACCTACGGCGCCGGCGCCGACCTCCCCAAAGAACTCTGGCTCCGCTACCTCAAAGACCTCGTCGGCCTCGGCTACCTCCGCGTCGGCGGCCTGGAGTACCCCGTTTTAAAACTCACCGAAAAAAGCGTGCCCGTGCTCCAAGGCAAAGAAATCGTAATGTTAATAAAAACTGCCGTACGGTCACAGCCAGTGGCACCTCAACAAGAAGACGTCCCCTCTGAACCAGAATTATTCACCAATCTCAAACTCATCCGTACGAATCTCGCCCGCGCCGAAAACGTCCCGCCTTATCTTATTTTTTCCGACGCCACCATTCTCGAACTCGCCACCTATCTCCCTATGTCTCTTGAGGACATCCGCAAAATCTCCGGCTTCGGCGATTTAAAAACTTCAAAATACGGGCAACAATTTATCTCCGCGATTTCCACTTACTGTCAGTCGCACAATCTCCAAACCAAAATCTCCCTCAAAATCCCCAAACGCGAACGAAAAATAAAGTAAAACAAAATTGTTTCCTTCTTAAAAACTGCTATCATAAATATCTTTTAATCTCGTCTTGCCCATAATGTGCAATTCCGACATGGCACGAGTAAGTGCCACATATAATAAATCTCGCTGAACTTTTTTTATTTCTTCTAGCGCCGCCTGTGGCAACCCATCAACGCCAAAAGAACTTTTATCAATACCAACAAGACAAACCGTTTCAAATTCTACACCCTGCGCTTCCAGCATGTTTAGACAGTGCACATTTGGGTTCTCGCCAAACTCCCTCTTAAATTCATCGAGGTATTCTCTATCTTTCGCAAGAATCCCAATGGCACCACCACTAGAGTCCAATAAAATTTTGTTAATTTTGGCTATCTCCTCTTGTTTTGATTCAAACACATACTCCATTACCAACCGACCTTCTTTAACTCCTTGCGGTATTTGGACAGCATAACCAAGCTCACGAATAAAGTTCAAAATTTGTTTCGTGTTGCGATATACCTTTTGAAGAGTAACCAGTCTATTGCTTTCGATTTTTTCTCCAATACTATCCCAATCTCTCACCGTTCCTAATTGCGTTTGTTGTGCCAAATCGCCAACGTATACTATTGACTCCAACCGATGATTAAGGCACGTTTTAAGCAAGGCCAGTTGTTCGGGCAAATAATTTTGGAACTCATCAATAATTGTTAAATTATACTCTACTTGAAAGGCGTTGTTCTTTTTACGATAAGACCCACTGGCCAATTCCTCATAATAATCTTTACGTATCGTAAACTGTCCATACGTTTTGAAATAGTACTTCAATAAAATGGTTAGATCAAAACGGTCTAGCGCGAGCTCGTTTTTTTGTTGAACGAATAGCTCTTGTTGGGCTTTGTTAAAAACATTTTTATAAATTTTTTGAAGCAACCCCCAAATATTTTTGTTAAAATTTGTGTCGTTCGGTAACTGTTTTAAAGCAATAATCTTGCTATACTCATACAAATTTCTTTCTTGCTCGTTGGTGCCATAGCGAACAATAACGTGGTAATTGTTACTTAAATCCAGTATAGTCAAAGCCCATTCCGCAAACGTGATAATTTCCACTCCTCGTATACCTAACTCGGGAAGCAAGTGCGAAAAATATTCTTTAGTGCCGATATCTTGGACTAAAACCAATATAGAATTAGTCGGAAATAGCTCAGCGGTTTCCGGCGATTGCATTAAGTAGGCAACGCGATGGAGCGCCAATGTTGTTTTTCCTGAACCAGCCGGGCCAGAAATGAGAAAAGGCCCACGATACGGAGCACGCACCACTTGGTCTTGTGCTTTTTCCATTTGCTCCACTACTTCTGGCAAAATAAAACCGGACTTTTGACGGGTAAAATGTTCTTGGTAGATCAGCTCCCTTCTGTGTTCCGTACTTTCGGTCGAAAGAAATAATAGCTTGCCGTCAACAATCATGTACTGATTTTTACTCAGCAATACCCCTGATTGTACTTTTCCGTCTGGTCGAGCGTAAGAAGCGGGGCCAGGGTTCTCAAAACGGAGCGTCGAGGCTGGGGTAATCCATGAATATATTTTTTCGTCGCTAAAAGAAAACTTAGCAAAATACATTATTTTTTTCTCACCGTTAATTTCAAATTCACAACGGGTAAAATAGGGCGACGGATAAAGTTGTTTAAGATTTTCGACTTGCTCTTGGTTGTTGGCCGCAATTTTATACTGGGCCATTGCGTCGCCGGGCAACATTGAGATTGCCGATTTTTTCATAACAGCTGTTTTAGCCTCACGACGCTTAATAGTATCATCAATTTTTTGACGAATGTCTGCAATATGCTTACGAGACTGGTCAAGAATTGTCTTCTTTAATTTTTCTTGCATAGTGTTATTACATTAAAAAATCCCGACTTGGTCGGGATCTTGGGCAATTGTAATTTATTAGTCTAGTATGTTGTAGTATGTAACATTTCATACTCTATGCCATAACTATAAACCTTGTGGTTAAAAATGTCAAGAGAGCGGGCTTGTTCTTATCAAGGCTAAAATCAAAACAGCACCTTACTTTAGCCACTATAATTTACTAAACCAACAGCGCAACCTCATCTCCTTCAAAATCCCCAAACGCGAACGAAAAGTAAAATAAGAAAAAATTGTTTCCTTGGGGGTCTGGGGGGCCAGCTGTTTGAGGAGTGAAGCGACGAGTTCTGGCCACCCAGTGGTTTTTGCGATACTTTCTGCCACCAAAAAGTATCAATCACACAATCAAAAACACTTATAGAAATTCTCCACGAATTTCTGTTTTTTTATCCACCCCACAGGCCTTTACAACTCTCTCTCTCTGCTATGGTTCTGCCACTCCCGCACTGGCGCGGGAGAAAGGAGGATCATCGTGAAGGTAAAAGTGTATCTCTTTCCAGGCTACGTCAGCCTGGAAAGCATCGACGCGGCGATGAGTTCCCAAAACCTGCTCCAGTTCCTCAGTGATCGTGGGGTAATGCTGGACGAGCAGCACTGGGGCGGCACCATCGATTCGCTTCCGAAGAAGGACTGGTCGGAGGGTCCGGTGATGGTGCGGGCATCTTCTCGCATGGACTGTGCCCGGGAAAAGTTGGCGCAGGTGTGCGCCGACAACGGCTGGTTCTGCTTCTACCGAGACGAGCACATCCTCGCCGACGGTACCGCCGATCATGCGGTCGTTAGGGCGGTCGAGGCTTTCCTGCTTCGCCACGGCCTCTAGGGGACCAATCCGACGCATTCTACCTCGAGGTGCGTCGAGGGGGCGCTATCATCGAGGTCCCTATAAAACAGCTTTTTCATAAGGCTGTTTTTATTTTCACAATTTCCTCCACCCACCCGGCATGATATACTAAAGGCACATTATGAACACCCACGAATCTCACAACCGCGCCTTCTTTGGCCGCTGGGCCAAAAAATATGACCGCCTGCGTTCACGGTTATTTTTTGAACCACTCTATCGAAAAATTATTTCCCTTCTCAAACAAGTAGAGGTTCAAAATTTTGAACCTCTACTTCTAGGCACCGGCACCACTATGCTCGACGTCGCCTGCGGCACTGCCGAAGTTCTCTATCGCCTCGCCCACGAATTTCCGGCCACGCAATTCACCGGCCTTGATTTAACGCCAGAAATGATTGCCACCGCCCGCTCCAAAACAAACAAATTAACCAACCTAACATTTCGCGAAGGCAACGCAAGCAGCCTCCCATTCCCCGATCAAACTTTTAATATTATCCTGTGCTCCGAAGCCTTCCACCATTTTTCCGAACCTGGAAACACCCTCCGCGAAATTCATCGCGTCCTCAAACCGGGCGGTCTCTTCCTTCTTGCCGACATCGCTTTCAACAATCGTGTCCTCAAATATCTCGTCACCAAAATAATCAAACCGCTCGAATACGCCCACGCGTATTATAGCCGAGACGAACTGGCTCAATTTTTGCTAAACGCTGGTTTTTCAATTATCCAAATAAAAACATACTGGTGGAATAATTTTGTGTTGGGGAAAAAATAGTTAAAAAATAAAAACACGTTACAAAAATAATTACATGTTTCAATTCATCTCCCACTATAAAATTCTCACCACTTTGATCGCCGCCCCCCTCACGATTCTAATTTTTTTCAAAATTTTTCTCTTCCTTCCTCCCCAAAACATTTTCAATACTACCCGCTCCGGTATTCATCTTCGCTCCGAAATTTGGGGTGGCACCATCCACATCACTGGCGATACCTACTTCGCCCCATGGGCACCATTGACGATCGAACCCGGCACGAAAATTCTATTTGAAAAAAATCCCAATGCTCCCAACACCCCGTGGACAAAATACGCGGACGATTTCATCACCAAACACAACGATCCCACCGGCCACACCGGTTACAATAAATCGCATTTTGAAATTTACGGAAGAATACTCGCCATCGGCACCGCCGTACAACCAATTATTTTTACGTCCGCACAGGCCAAACCCGAGTACGCCGATTGGGATGAACTTGTGCTCGCGAGCGGAAGCAAGCTCGATCATGTTGAGGTGAGCTACGCCCACAATGGCATCAATGTGCAGGGCAATAATGTGTCTGTCACCAACAGCCGAGTACATGATTCACTCTGGAGTTGCATTGATATTTTCTCCTCCGGCAACCGTATTGATCACAACGAAGTTTACCACTGCTGGCACCAAGCTATTGGCCTTAAGGCTGGAAATGACAATATCGTCACCAACAATTTTCTCCACGATGCGCAGCTCTCAATAAACTGCGAACAAGGCGCCAAACCAACCATCGAAAATAACCACTTCGAAGCCGCCCCACTGAACCCAGATTGCGGCCCCGGCACCAACAACACCAAAGTCGATCGCAGACCCGACATCGCCGGGGGAACGTATGACGGAAGCTTAATTTATCCGAGTCAGGAATAGACATTGTCATTCCGACGTCGCAGGAGGAATCTCTGGCTCACTATATGTATGCCGACATTATCCCAACTCAAAAAAATCCTCCACTCCCACGCCAACCCCGCTAAAGCCAAAATATACAGTGGATTTTACAAAACCGGCCATGGCGAATACGGCGAAGGCGACAAATTTTTAGGTCTCACCGTGCCCGAACGAAGAAAAATTGCTAAAAATTTTTATACTCTACCCCTCCCCGACATCCAAAAACTACTCAAATCAAAAATTCATGAGGGACGTTTCATCGCGCTCGTCATCTTGGTACATCAATTTCAAACAGGTACTGGATCTCAAAAGAAAAAAATATTTTCTTTCTACCTCAAAAATGCCAAACGCGTTAATAATTGGGATTTAGTGGACGCATCCGCCTCGCAGATTGTGGGGGAATATCTTGTGAACGATGAACGCGAAACGAAAACCCCACCCTCCGTCCCTCCCCTTATAGGGGAGGGCAAACGTATTCCTCTCCCCCCTATAAGGGGGGAGACAGAGAGGGGGGTTCAGTCACGGCTGGCTCTTCTCACCACCCTCGCCCGCTCCCCAAACCTCTGGGAACGCCGCATCGCCATCGTCGCCACCTTCGCCTTCATCCGCGCCAATCGTTTCAAAGAAACCATTCACCTCGCCACCTTGCTTCTTAACGACAAACATGATTTAATTCACAAAGCCACCGGCTGGATGCTCCGTGAAGTTGGCAAACGCGAAATGCTGGCGTATGGCAATACACCCCTACTGAAAAAATTTCTCAATCAACATCATCCAACCATGCCCCGCACGATGTTGCGATACGCGATTGAAAAATTAAACAAAAAAGAACGGCGCCATTATATAAACGCCCGCCCACTATGACACTACCAAAACGCAACGGCTTAGAAACCGTCATAATCAACAAAATAGTTGCTGAAGCCTTAACGTGGGTTGACAGTGGTTACACGTTACAATTTTCCGTCGGAAAAGCGCTGGAAAAATTTTATGGTAAACGCGGCGAACCAAATTATGTTGAAAAACGAAACAATGCTTATTTTAAAGTGGCTATACAACAACTACGGACTGAACTGGCTGAACGGGAGGAGCTGCGTGAATTAAATAAACGAGCACAAGAAAATGAGCGCACCAGCGCGATGCGTGCACGGCGTGATGATTTACTTGGAGAAAACGATACTTACCCGGGGGTAGACACAATTGGAGAAAAAGAGGAGCCACTCCTGTACCCAGATGCCCACCCCCGACATCAATAACAAATAATCCCCATGCCCACCCAATCTATCGTCCTCGGCTCCGGCTGCTTCTGGTGCACCGAAGCCGTTTTTTCCACCCTAGGTGGATCCGCCTCGGGCGGAAAAAAGATCCGCGGCGTCATTTCCGTTGTGCCCGGTTATGCCGGTGGCACAATACCAAACCCAACCTACGAATCCGTCTGCGGTAGCGCCACCGGCCATGCCGAAGTAGTGCGCGTAGAATTTGACCCCGCCATTATTTCATTGGAAGAAATTTTAACCGTCTTTTTTGGCAGCCACGACCCCACCACCCTCAACCGCCAAGGCAATGACATGGGCACGCAATATCGCTCCACCATTTTATGCTCAAACGATGAACAAAAAATCGCCGCGGAAAAATATATTGCGGAGTTACAAAAAGACGGCGTTAACGCCGTCACTACTGTGGAGCCACTCACCAAATTCTACGAAGCCGAAGAATACCACCACAATTATTTCGCCCGCAACCCCGACCAGGCTTACTGCGCGGCGGTGATTAATCCAAAACTTGCCAAAATAAAACAAAAGTTGTCCGTACTTCTCAAAAAGCAATAATAATCACTGTCACTTTCTAAAAACTTTGTCCACGCCACCCTGGGGGTTTGGGGGCGGCCTTGTTTGAGCTAACTCAACACGCGGTGAAAAGATATTCCTGAAGCGAGTTAGCCGCCCCCAATGGTTTTTTGGATACTTTTTTGCCATCAAAAAAGTATCAGCCACTATCGTCACTGATTCTTCAATGCTTGTATATCTTTTTCATACCCCTCCGCAATTGTGAGGACATTATCGCCATAAAACCGATACCGCGTATTGGTTGAGCCAGAAAAATACTTCATCGCCGCCTTCCACTCCCCCTCGCTGGTACCGTCCGCTCCATCATGAGTTAACTTTATCGCTGACGCCGCAAACGCGTCACGAATATCCCACGGGTTGGCTGGCGTCTTCCCCGTGAGCGCGCTCACTTTCGCCGTGTACCCCATCCACGTAGACGGAATAAACTGAGCCGGCCCCATCGCCCCGCCCCACCCAAATTGCTTCCCTTTTTTATCTTTTAGCGGACATGAGACTGGAGTCGTATCCGTGTCCAAACCTAAATCCTGGGTAATTTTTAAAAACGGTTCCTGGTCGCGCTCCGGTTTCATAACAACTTTCCAACTTTTCTCAGGCGGATCTCCAATTCGGTTACATGTACCTACATTTTTACCAAGATTCGACTCCTGTGTAAGAATCGCCAAAAGAAACGCCGGTCTAATACCAGTTTTTGCCGCCACAAATTCCGCAATTGCCACGGCCTGGCCAAAATCAATATTCTTGGTGGTGCCAAATAGCTCATAAATGCGTCCGCGAATTTCGGCAGCGGCTTTCCTGCTATCTGTGAGCAGGGATTGAAAATTGCTCTCTTTGCCTTTGGTTTCAACCAGCAAATCACTCTGCTCCGTGAGCTGACCACCCAGCGCCGCCTGTTGCACGATTTTTATTTGCAATAGTTCCGTTGTATCGTTCTTCGCGTCAGTTAAACTCGCGACTTGTCCCTCCAATTTAACTTGGCTTGTCTTGGCAGCTTTGGTTAAACGCCCGAGCTCCGACGAGATAATAATATAATTTTGAATTTCAGTAAAAATTTTATTAAGACCCCCCGCTTCGGTTATGAGCACTAACCATGGCGTTTCATCCTGCTGGTTCATTAGCCGTAGAAACACCGCCACTTGGCGCTGTTGATCCTGAATCGTCGCGCGTGTTGACGCAACTGCCACTTCGGTAACAGCAATATTTTTAGCAATTTTATTGAGTTTTAAATTAGTCGCCTTAATCTGAAGCCGCAACTGGTCTTGCTTGGTCTGCAATTTTTTAATCTGACTCGCCAGCGTTTTCTTTTGGCTCGCGGTAGTTGCCAGCTGTTTTTCTAAAACCAAAATCTGCTTTTCAATATCTTGGAGCTGCTGTTCCAATTGCTGCTGCGTCGCCCCCGTGTCATCTGCCCGCGCTGGAACAACAAAAAAATGAGTTCCAAATAACCCAATCATTAGAATGATAAATAATACAGAAACAAGCTTTCGCATTGTCATAATAAATTTAATTCGCGCACATCTGGGGGTTTGGGGGCGGCCTTGTTCCCCCGTCATTCGACGGGGCAAGGAGCCACCGAGATAGAGGCGCCTGCCCGCCTTTGGCGGGAGTTATGGCGCCCCAATGGTTTTTTGGATACTTTTTGCTACCAAAAAGTATCAACAAACACCTTCAATCACTTTCTTCATCCCCTCAATAAAACTTTTTTCGGAAAATTTCTTTGCGGTTTCTTCGCACACACTCTCCATTACACTGGCTCGATCCGGCGTAAGTGACTGCACCGCCGCGCACAAATCATCCACCGTAAAATTTGATTCTAACATCAATCCATTTTTATTATCTTCAATAATTTCAAGGAGCCCGCCCTCCGCCACCCCAATCACCGGCTTCCCCGCTTGCATACTCTCCACCGCCGTCATACCAAAATCTTCCTGCATCGGGATATAAATCGTTGCCAAACATTTCCCTAAATACTCAATCAACTGCTCGTCATTAATCCAACCTAAAATTTTTATATTCGAATGTCCTGCCGCCATTTTTTGGATTTTTTCTAAATCCGGGCCACCCGATGCCACTATCAACTGTTTATCCGGCATTTTAATAAAGGCCTCCACAATCATTGGCACGCGCTTAACATCATACAATCGTGCCCAGGAGAAAAAATAAGGGTGGACCGGTGACGAGTCCTCCTCCTGCCTCCTCCCCTGCGGTGGAGGAGGTGTGATTGGCCCCCCTCCCCACCGCAGGGGGGAGGGTTGGGGAGAGGTCTCGCTCCCATTCTTCAACACCAACGTATCGCACGGTGGATACACCACCACTGAGTCTAAACCCAAATACTGCTGTATTCTTTTACGCGTATTCTCCGAATTAGTTACAATTGTATCCAATTTCCGACACAACCACTCAAATCGCCAGCGGTTAAACCAAACAAACGGCACAAAAATAATTTTCTTCCACCAAGGATAGGCCGCCAGTCGTTCCTTGTACAAATCATACAAATGCCTGGGCGGTGAATGCATATAGGCGATGTTGCGTAGATGATGTGAATCCTCCTCCTGCCTCCTCCCCTGCGGTGGAGGAGGTGTGATTGGCCCCCCTCCCCACCGCAGGGGGGAGGGTTGGGGAGAGGTCTCGCTGGTTCGCCACAATCCACGCCACCCCAACGCCCTTATCACCGCCACCAAACAATCCCCACTATAAATCACTACATCATAATTCCGTACAAATTTCGTCTTAAACAAAAACGACAACTGCACCTGCAAATACCTAAACCCCGGCACTCGCGACCAGGGTTTTTCTTTATACAGTTCAATCGTCTTTATTCCGTGCTCACGCGGGTCAAACGCGTCCTTGGCAATAAACGCCGTGGCTACATCTGCTCCCAAATTTTTGGCAAGGCTAATCACCAGCCGCTCCCCGCCGCCTTTATACAAAAAATAGTCGTGGAGGATGAGAATTTTTGGCTGCACAAGTGTCATTGCGAGGAGCGTAGCGACCTGCCTACCGGCAGGCAGGCGTGGCAATCCCCTTGATTGAGAGCCAACACTGTAATAATGTGAACATCTGGTAATTCTAATCAATTTCTGCTATGATACGAGCAATTCTATTGACTAACAATAACAAAATTTAACTACATAAGCAAGCAGTATGGATGGACTGACGCCCCTCAAAAACAATAAATCAATCAGTCTAGAAATGTGCCTAGAATATCTTGGAAAAAAGGTAAAAATTATAATCGACCAACCCTACGGCACCGTGTATAAAAATATCATGTATCAATATAACTATGGATTTATTCCAGGCACTACTGCCTCCGATGGAGACGCGCTCGACGCCTACTTTATTGGTCCGCAGGAGCCGCTAAAAGAAGCGGGCGGAATATGTGTCGCAATCATTCACCGCTTAGAAGACGACGATGACAAACTAATCATTGTGCCGGAAGGAAAATATTTATCCGACGAAGAAATTGAAAATGCGGTAAATTTTGTTGAAAAATTTTTTAAACACGAAATTGTTAGATAATTAGATAGAATAGTATAGTATGGAAGAATTCATCAAAAAAATCACCAAAAAAGCCGTGGCCGCCGCACTTAAAAAATTATGAAACCAACTTCCCCCTGGATGGACAGCGTACCAGACGAAAAGCGTTACCCCGCGCTCATGGGTAGTGTTGAAACTGACGTATGCGTTATTGGCGGCGGAATTGCCGGGGTCATGACCGCCTGGAATTTGGTGCGGGCGGGTAAATCTGTGGTGCTCCTCGAAAAAAACCACATCGCGACCGGCGACAGCGCCGCCACTACCGGCTTCTTAACCCGGGTACCAGACACCTCGCTCCCGATGATAAAGGAGAAATACGGAACGGATTTCTTAAAACAACTGCTTACCGCCACGCGCGCCACCCAAGAACAATTATTTACCCTTATCAAATCAGAAAACATCGCCTGTGATTTTACTCCCTGTGATTCGTATTATTCCAGCTACGCCGAGAATAATCCCGAACTTATTGCTACCTGGGAAGCAATTCAAGCGGCTGACCCCCTGGCCTCGCTGGTAACTCGTCCCACTGGCTTGGCCGCCCCCTACACGCAAGCCATTAAATTCTCCGGCGAAGGCAAGACCAATATCCGCAAATTACTGCTAGCCCTGCTCGAACGGCTTGATAAAAATAAAATAAAAATATTTGAAGAATCCGAGGTAACCGATCTTGACCTGAGCCAAGGGCTTGTAAGCGTTATAACCACCTCCGGCACAATCCAAGCCAAACAAATCGTCATTGCCACCGGCCGGCCGCTCGATTATTTTTCCGAACTCCAACAGCTAATACACCCCAAAGTATCCTATGTGGCCGCCGCCCGTTACGATAACCCGCCATTAAGTAATGACTTGTTCTGGGACACCTATGACCCCTATTTTTACTATCGCCGCATTGATGCGAATACCATAATTCTCGGCGGCGCTGATGTTGATTTTAAAGAAGCTGGCGCTCATCAGCCATTTCCAAAATTAGACAGTTTTCTTAAGGAGCGTCTCGCGGGAAAGCATGAAATTACACACCAGTGGTCGGGCAGTTTATTTCATACCGAAGATGGCCTACCTTATGTCTTCTCTCATCCCCATACTAACAACAAAGTATTTGTCGCCACTGGCTTTGGCGGGAACGGCTTAATTTTTAGCACGCTCGCGGCCCGCGTAATTGCCGACCTAATTAACAACATGGCCAACGAAGCCGCGCCACTGCTGGGACTCTCTCGCACTGGTACCACAATTGCAGTCGTGGACCGAAGCGCGCGCCGAGCGCCGAGTGTAAAACAATGGATCGCTCTTGCCAAAACCAGCGATATCTCTACCAGCCGTCCGCTCTGCCGCCTGGTGCGAGGACAAAAAATTGCCATTTTTAAAGTCGGCGCCGAGTTCCACGCTATTAATAATACCTGCTCGCACGCCGGCGGTTCGCTCTGCGATGGAGAATTTGAAGGCAAAATTATTCAGTGCCCCTTGCATGGCGCGCGCTTTGACGTAACCAGTGGTGCCGTAGTTGGTCCGCCGGCTACTCGCCCCCAAACCAAATATCCGCTCCGCATTGTTGGTAACAATATTGAAATTGAAGTCGCTCTTACTGACGCGCCCGCGCCAAACTCCTCTTCTACCCAGCGGTCGAGGCACTGGAAACAACTGCTAATATTTCTGCCAATTCCAACTGTGCTCTGGGCCCTGGAATTTTTATACCAATACTATTATTTAATTCCCAAAGAATTTGGTGGCGCGCTTCTGCGCAGCGCGGCTTTAAGCGGCGCGACACTCATTGGCGCGGCCCTGTTCACGAGCGCTATTTTTAAATGGTGGCCGCGCTTGGCGCAGTACTGGCGTATTAGGCGCTATCTTGGGGTGTCTGGCCTGGTCCTAGTCGTGGTACACGTATTAAGCGTATCGCACTACTTATTTAACTGGCAAATTCAGTTTGCCTACTATTCTTTTAACCCCATCAAAAACCCCATTATCTTTGGCTCCATTGCCCTGCCAATTTTTTTGGCAATGGCGTTAACCTCTACCGATTGGGCAGTAGAAAAACTGGGCGCCCGGAGATGGAAAAACTTGCATCGCTTAGTATATATCGCTTATCTCTCCGCCATCTTTCACTTTGTGTTCATTAACCCCGATCTCCTTAAAAATCCCGCCGGCTATCTCCTCCTTTCCATAACCGCCCTCGCTCTCCTCGGCCAGCTCTATTGGTATTTTAAAATCTCCGCGAAGCGAAAATTCCAATCAATTGGGACGTATATCGGCGCGGTCATCATTATTGCGGCACTAGTGATAGGGTATGTATTAGTGAAAAGTAAATTTTTAAAATAATTATTCTCCTCGATTTTGCGCGAAGCAAAATCGGGATTAACGTATTCTCTATGAAAACTCGCACCGCTCTTTTCAGTCTCGCCGCCCTCCTGTTCCTGGGCGCTGGTTGCGCCAGCGCCCCAACCGCCCCGTCGTCAACGGCTGTCCCAACCGCCCCCGCCACACCATCACCAACTGCCGGGCCGGCCGAAGACCCGGTTGAAGTCGCAACCCAAAAAATGGTTGACTCAATGAAAAATAATCCGTCCGCCTCAAATGTCCCGACCGCTAGGGTCACGGCCGATAAAAATTTTACTGGCGCCGTGGCCCGAGCAGGAAAGTTTACGCGTCTTAACTACATGACCGATGGAAACGCGAGCCTAATGATTAAAGACGGAAAAAATTACGTAGTACTGGGCGATGATTTTAAAACTCCAAACGGACCGGATCTGCAAATCTATCTTACCAAAAATACCGCGCCGAGTTCGCGCGCCGATATTAAAGCCGGATTGAATTTGGGCAAACTCAAAAGCATCACCGGCCAACAAACCTACGAACTCCCGGCCAATCTAACCCTGACCGATTATAACGCTATCACCATCCACTGCGAGGCCTTTAATGTGCCCTGGAGCTGGGCACCATTACAATAATTTAGTCAACACTTCGAAATCATCGCTCTATCTCTAAAACTAGAAGCTGAAGCCTTGCCAGTAAGAGTGATCACAAAAATAGCATAATTTTATGGAAGAATTTATTAAAAAAATTACACTTGAATCCGGAGCGGCGGTGCTGGAACAATTCGGAAAAATTGGTGTTAAATATACCAAAGAAAATCTCGGGGACGTGGTTACCGAAGCTGATTTAATTGCCAATAAAATTATTGTGGACGCAATTAAAGAGAAGTATCCCGATCATGGCATTATCTCCGAGGAGATGCCCGCCTACCAAACCAACGCCGAATAAATATGGGAGTGTTCTTAGTTATAATTCTCATGAGCCTGGTCGGCGTCCTTGGCGACGCTATCCTTAAATATGCCGGCCAAGGGCCTGGCTATATTAACGTACGCTGGTTTATAATAGGTTTTGTGGTGTATGCTTCCACTGCTGTTGGTTGGTTCTACGCGTTTAAACACACCAAACTGGGGAGCCTCGGCGTCATCTACGCTCTTACCACTATCACCGCGCTTACGTTAGTCGGCGTTTTTTATTTTAAAGAAAAATTAAACGCGTGGGAGCTGCTTGGTCTGGGTCTCGCGATAATTTCAGTGTTGTTGCTTAAAAAATTTGCCTAAAAAATATAAACTAAAATACCCATCTACCATTATGAACCTGTTATTTTTTCTCACCACCATAAAAAATTTCCTGTCCCCGTGGTTTATCCATTTACCAATCTACGCCATCATCATCGGCGCCATTCTTCTCGAACTCCTGTGGGTTATTTTCTATCTGCTTACCATCGATCGGGGGCTGCGCAAAATTATTGGCCGCCACTATGGTATTACCCTTAAACCTTCACCGACCTCGGTTGATCCCTGGTACAGCTGGCAAGCGGTGGGCAGTAATAACCCCCGCGATCGCTGGATAGAACTTGTTGGCGCGTTACTGTTTTTCCCTGTCGTCTTTGTTCCGCCCCTGGTTGGGATGATTATTTTATACTGGTTACGACATTAAACAACTTTGACAAAAAGTATAACTTTTGTTATACTAAAGTTATAACTATTTTTAACATCATATCCTATGCGAGAAAAAACCATCGGTCTTAAAGAACTCCACCGTAATTTATCCAAAATCGCCAAAGAGGCCTTTCGGGGCGCCTCTTTTGTGGTACTCAATCATACTACCACCATGTTTCGAATTGAGCCGCCCACGCCGCCACAAAAAAAATACAGCTGGGCTGACCTAAAAAATCTTCAATTCAAGGGTGGTGACAAAAATTTAAGCCGAGATATTGATAAAATCGTCTACGGTCTATGATTATTTTAGACTCAAGTGTTTGGGTGGCCTATATGAATGAGCTCGATAATCAGCACGCCGCCGCGGCAAAAGTAATGACCGAGGTTATCCTCCCCGTGGTGGTGCCGGAATATATTATGGTAGAAACGTGCACGGTGCTCACCGCAAAAGCAAACAAAGAATTAGCTGTATTTTTTCTTAATTTTATTAGCGACAACAATAATTGTGATATCCTTTTCTCAAACGAAGTATGGGCGAGACGAGTGATTAACTTCTTTAAAACCGAGGCACCAGCGACACTATCTTTCCCCGACACGGCCCTCCTCTACCTCGCCCGCGACTACACCGTCATAACCTTTGATAAACAACTCGCCCGCGCAATTAAAAAACTAGCCACTAAATAACGGCTAGTTTTTTGTATAACACCCCTTGCCCAAAACCTCACAATCCGCTATTATAGCCCCATGGAACTGAAGCAAATCTCCCACAAAATCGCCAGTCTCTTAAAAACGCTCGTCGCCATCGGCCTCGGGCTTATTGGTGTTGGTGGGGGGCTCTTCTTAACTGCCGATGATTCCAGCTCGTGGGCTCGCCTCTACCTACTCCCCGCGCTCCCCGCCGTACTTGGTTTTTGCTTCCTCATCCCCAGTGGCATCATTCTTCTAAAAATATGGTTAGTAAAAAGTAAAATAAAAAACCTAAAAGAAACAGGCGAAAAAGTAGTTAAGGTCGCCGCTTTTGCCGACAAAACGTACACCAAATACGCGAATAAAAAATAAACCCCCATGAGTTTCAAATTCCTTTTTCAAACCGATCACACCATTATCCGTTTCTTAAAAAAATACAACGGCCCACTCGCTCGAACCGCAATTTTTATTGTCTTTTTTTGGTTTGGCGCCTTAAAAATAATTGGCCAAAGCCCTGCCAACCCGCTGGTAGCGGATTTGTTAACCAAAACCTTGCCCTTTATTACGTTTAATACCTTTATCATCCTCTTTGGCATCTTTGAAATGATCATCGGCGCCCTTTTCCTTATTCCCAACGCCGAACGAGTCGCCATTCTATTTCTTGTCGTTCACATGATTACAACCATTCTACCTCTTATACTACTTCGTTCCGTCACGTGGAATGGTTTTTTAATTCCCACTCTCGAAGGCCAATACATTATCAAAAACATCGCCATCATCGCCCTGGCCGCCGGTGTGGCCGCCCATTTGCACCCGATGAAACAATAAGTCGCTAGCTGGCTTCCCCTCCTTACCAAGGAGGGGCGACCCGATTCGCATCGGGGCGGGGGTGGTTTGCCATCGTTTGACCAGCCGTGAGCCAACGTTGGCCAGTCACGCTTGCGCAGAGGACGGCTAACCACCCCGTAAACCCCTCCTTGGTAAGGAGGGGAAACCGCCGCTCCTCACAATGACACATAATATGTTCCAAATTCTCCTCTACTACAAATACACCCACATCAATAATCCAGCCGAACTCGTCACTACTCAGCGTGAGCTGTGCGAACGCCTCAACCTTAAAGGCCGTATTATTATTGCCGAAGAAGGCATTAACGGAACCGTGGAAGGCTTGGTAGACGATACTGAAAAATATATTCAAGCGACGCGGCTCGACCTACGCTTTGCGGACATTGATTTCAAAAAAAGTGTGGGTACTGGAGAAGCTTTCCCTCGGCTCTCCATTAAAGCACGCAAAGAAATTGTCAGCGGACACTTAGGCGACGCCGATATAAACCCAACGCAAATAACGGGGAAATACATCAAAGCAGAAGAACTACATAGTTGGATTCATGGATCAAACAAGACGGTCTGTAACAACTGCTTTACTAATCCCCCCTCGCAAGGGGGCGACGTGGGGGGTGTTGGCGGCCTTCACCACTCAACAACAAACGAACCAACGACCAACACCCCCCGTGTGCCCCCCTGCGAGGGGGGAATTGAGGAATGTCTGATCTCTCGTGAACCAAAAGAATTTTATATTGTGGACATGCGCAACGACTACGAACACAAAATTGGTTTTTTCCAAAATTCCATTCTGCCGCCCTTAAAAAATTTCCGCAACTTGTCTCAAATCTTACCGATTCTTGAGCCTCTTAAAAATAAAACAGTGGTGACGGTTTGCACCGGCGGCGTGCGCTGTGAAAAAGCCTCTGGCTTCCTTCTCCAAAATGGATTCAACGACGTGTACCAACTGGAAAATGGCATCGTTACCTACATGGAAAAATATCCCGAAGAAGATTTTAAAGGCAAACTCTACGTTTTCGACGGCCGCGTTACTATGGCCTTCAACTCACCCGCCACGCCCCATGAAATCGTCGGCCGTTGTGACAAATGCAATGCCTCAAGTGAAAACTACGTCAACTGTAATCTTAAAAGCTGCAACGCCCATTTTATTTGTTGCGAGCAATGTTATGAAAGTAATGGGCGAGTGTTTTGCGGGACAGAATGCGTTTAAACAATATTAAAACACTATTAATAATGTATAAAACAATCACTATGGGAACATTTCGACCTCGGGGAGCGGAACATTTTACACGCGGGTTATATAACGACATCGATAACCAAACTAATCGCCATCGAGCCACGGTGGAGTTTAACAAGCTCAGGTTTACAATCAACGACGAAGTGAGCCCGGCTGAAGACCAGGCTGAACACTGGCAAATTATTGACTTTGATTTTGAAGAAAACCCCGAGGCGCCGGAAGGCTTTGAGCCAGTTATGATTATAAAAGATAAAGCCACTGACAGAAACGGATCTCTTTCTCTCTCCACCGTCAAAAATGGATTTCTACTAAAAAATCTTCCACCGGAATTAAAAAAATAGCATGTCCAAACCATTTCCCAGAGCCATCCCCCTCGCCAGACTCCTTGGTCCCAGTTTTATTATTCTCGCCCTGGGCCTGGGATCGGGAGAAATAATTTTGTGGCCATATCTCGCTTCCAACTACGGCTTGGGCCTTGTTTGGGCGGCAATTCTGGGCATCTCCTGCCAATTTTTTATTAACATGGAAATTGAACGTTACGCTCTTATTAAGGGCGAAAGTGTTTTTGTTGGTCTTAACAAAATATTCCCCTGGGCGCCGTACTGGTTCATTATCTCAACTTTTGTCGGTTTCGGCCTGCCTGGTATTATTGCCGCCGCCGCCCAAGCATTTGCCGCAATCTTCGGCATTGCTCAATTTAAATGGTTGGCCATGCTCTTACTTGTTCTCGTTGGGACAATTTTAAGCGTCGGCAAAACAGTCTATGCCACCATGGAGAAAATTACCAAAATCGTTCTTTTGCTCGGCGTGCCATTCATACTTATCCTGGCGGTGCTTGTAAGCCAACCTAGCGCTTGGACAGAACTGGCCACTGGTCTTATCGGACGCGGCAAAAATTTCTCGTGGTTTCCCGCCGGAATTAGTCTGGCCACATTCCTCGCCGCTTTTGCGTATTCCGGTGCGGGCGGTAATTTAAATCTCACCCAATCTATTTATATTAAAGAAAAAGGCTACGGCATGGGCCGGTACGCCCAAAAAATTTCCGGACTCTTTACCAATCTCAAACAAACACAAACCATTAAACTTACCGGCGAACATTTTACTCTAAATCCCGAAAATATTAAACAATTCCGCGTTTGGTGGCGCCGCATTAACCTGGAACATCTCATAATTTTTTGGTTCGTTGGTTCTTTGGCTATGGGGCTTTTGATGCTTCTTGCCTACTCCACCGCTTATGGCCTGCCGGACAACACCACTGGCATTCACTTTGTTATTAATGAAGGAATAATTATTGGACAAAAAATCGCCCCTCTCGTTGGCTCGCTTTTTCTATTGGTCGTATCGATAATGCTCTTCCAAACCCAATTAGGCGTACTCGATTCCACCTCGCGCATTATGGCGGAAAATTACGCGCTTAAAAAATTAGGCGCCGACGAAACCGGATCCATTAATCTGTCTAAAATTTATTTTGTCTTCCTTTGGGCGCAAATTGCATTCGGGATTATTTTGTTTCTGCTTAACATTTACGAGCCAAAGACGCTTATTATTCTCGGTGCAATTCTTAACGCCATGGCCATGACCGTGCATATCGCGCTCGTCAATATTATGAACTACAAACTACTGCCCAAAGCCCTCCAGCCGCGCCTGGCGAGGCGTATCGTCATTATAGTTATTTTCTGCATTTTTGCTGGGTTTAGTTTGTTTACCATTGGAGAAAAAATTTTGTAATAATGGTATTCTCAAGATATGGATTATCTTCTCGTTCTACTCCCTAAAATTCAGAATTTGGGCGTTTGGATATACTGGATAATACTACTTGTGTCTCTACTGGAGTCCTTAGCGTTTGTCGGGCTCTTCGTTCCGGGTACGACCGCGCTTATTTTTGCCGGCTTCATGGCGAGCCAAGGCATTATTGATATTGGCGACCTCATTTGGTTTGCCGCAATTGGAGGAGTTTTAGGTGACGCCGCCAGCTTCTACATTGGCAAGCACAGCGCGGAGCGCATTAAAACAAGCAGGCTATTTAAACCAGAGTATGAAGCCAAGGGCGAAGCTTTTTTCCATCGTTACGGAGATTTTAGTGTTATTCTGGCTCGTTTTGTGGGGCCCCTGCGGCCGGTGGTGCCATTTGTCGCTGGGATGGTAAAAATGCGGTATAAAAAATTTCTCGTCTTTAACATTATCGGCGCCTTTGCCGCCGCCACCGCCTATCTCCTCATCGGCTACTTCTTTGGCGAAGCCTGGGGTCGCGTGGGTCCCATTATTGAACATGCTAAAGTCGGCCTGCTTATTCTTGCTGGTGCTGGGTTAGTAGGATATATATTTAAAAAAAAATTGTTTAAACAATAACATACAAAAAACTCCGCCTCATCAGCGGATTTTCTGTTTAATCTGTCTAAATCATTTACCAAACAGCCTGCCTTGCCGAAGCTTCAGCGCAGGCAGGTCTAAATCTCTGTTGCCAACTTCAAATCCTTGCTGACTTGCTTCGTCAATTCTCCAATTGACGCGAACTTTTTGGGGAAACGCACATACTGCTCGGTCATCACTTTAATTTCTTTGCCGTACAAATCGCCGCTAAAATTTAGTAAATGTACCTCCAAACAATCTTTATTCGATAACATATTAATACCGTAATATAGCAGCCCGCGGTATTCTTTACTATCGACAATTACCGCACAAGTATACAAGCCTTTAGGTAAATTTTTGGCGAGCGCCAAATCTAAATTCGCCGTCCGCGCCCCAATTTTATCGCCCTGCCCATGGCCTGTCTGCACCTTGCCCACAATTGTCCGCGACCTGCTAAGCCACGTAACATGGGTGACTGACGCGACTAGCAACAGCCCGCCGAGGTACTGTGTCCAGCTTAAAACGGTATGGTTCAAAATATAATCTAAAATCACGGCCGAGAACGGCCACGCTAATTCGCAGAGCGATGATAATGATGCAGTAACTTTTTTCAAACCAAAATAATATAAATACATGGCCACCGCTCCGGACGAGAATACAATAATCAAAAGCGTGCGCCACTGTTCGCCGCCCACGCTCGGAATTTGTTTTAAACTGCTCGCGGCCAAAGCCAACATAATTAAAACTGTAAAACCAAAGCGAAGCGCGGCGAGTAATCCATAGTGAATATTTTTGAGCGAGTATTTGCCAAACGCGGTAGATGACCCCCAGGCAAAGGCAGCTAAAACGGAAAACCCGGCAATCGTCATTGATGTCTTGGCAACTGCAGTCAACGTCAGCGGATCTTTAAACGCAACTAAGTATCCTCCGAGAAGAGCGAGAGCCGCATACACATAAAAACGAGCCGAAAAGCGTTCCCGCAAAAAAATTGCCGCTAAAACCATTGCAAAAATGGGCTGAAGTTTTTGTAAGAGGAGCACCACAGAAATATCTTTAAACCCTGTGAGGAAAAGCGCCTTAGTAAAAAACGTAGTCCCCAAAGCCCCACCAAAAAGTGCTACCCAACCAACCGTCAACCACTGTTTTTTGGTAATCAGTTTAAATTCCTTGCGCTTTAACCATAACCACGGAGCCAAAACAATAAACCCTAACGAATGCTCCAAAAATACCACTAAGGGCGGTGGTAGCACATACAAATGTGGCCGCAAAAAGAGTCCGTCCAAACTCCACAAAAGAGCTGCGACGACTATGGCAATGGAGCCAACTAGAATTTTATTTGAGGATTTCATAATTCTTTAAATTGTTAAATTGTTACATGGCTACATTGTTAACCAGTTGTTGACGATTATACGCCATTAAAGGACTGTAGACAATGGCAAGACTTTTTGATACAGTAAGGTCACAAACTCACTAACAATGTAGCAATTGAACAATGTAACACCTCCCCGCGAGACCCCGCTTATTTCAGCGATAACTTTCCCAATATGTCCATTTTAGTATCAGGATCGTTGGCCTACGATTACATCATGAATTTTCCGGACAGTTTTAAAAATCACATCATGCCGGAACAATTGCACATCTTAAACGTCTGTTTTGTGGTGGATAAACTTGAGAGAAGTTGGGGCGGCACGGCCGGCAACATTGGCTATACCATGAAAATGCTCGGCGCCGACCCACTCATCGTTTCTGCCGTCGGACGAGATGCCAAAGATTACCTCGATCATTTTAAAAAATTTAACATCGCCACCGACCACATTTTTCAAGATGCCACCAAACTCTCCGCCTCCGCCTACATCACCACCGATATGGACGACAACCAAGTAACCGCGTTTTACAGCGGGCCACTCAACGACACGGCAGATATAGCGTCGGCAACCACCCCTACCCCTCCTTGGAAAGGAGGGGAGGCGCTGGTGTCCCCTCCTGCCCGAGGAGGGGCGGCCACAGCCGTGGGGGGTGGTGGGAGCGTGTCGCTCGCAATAATCGCTCCTACCGACAAACGCGCCATGATTAAGCATAGTAATGAGTGTCATAGCCGCGGGATTCCGGTAATGTTTGACCCGGGCCAGCAAATCACAGCGTTTACGGACGTTGAACTCAAACACCTCATTAGCCAAAGCCAGTTTTTAATTGGCAACGACTATGAAATTAAACTGATTCAAGATAAAACCGGCTGGGATGCCCAAAATATTTTAAAAGAAACCAAAACACTCATCACCACGCTTGGAGAAAAAGGCTCCATTATTAGCACGAGCGACGGAGAGATAATTGAAGTCGCCCCCTGCCCCCCAAAGTCTGTTGATGACCCCACCGGCGCCGGCGATGCCTTTCGGGCTGGTTTTTTAGTAGGCTACGAAAAAGGCTTGCACCTCAAAATCTGCGCCCAAATTGGCAGTGTAGCGGCGAGTTACGCGATTGAGACCTACGGCACGCAGGAACACAGTTTCACGAAAGAGGAGTTTGGGGAGAGGTATGAGAAGACGTATAAAGAAAAAATGGCACTCTAACAATTTGACATAACATATCATAAATGATATGGTAGGCTTGCAGACGAATTCACGTGGTGCCGAATACCCCCTCTTCCGTCCTCCCCCTAAAAGCGGGGAGGGGAACGTTGGGCGGTGATCAAATTGCTCTCTCCTACATTAGGGGAGAGACGCAGAGAGGGGTATCGTCAATCAGATCTCTATGAAAAATGTTTCTCATACCACTGCCACGGAATTCAAACGTCTCCAATTAAAAATTACTGGCGATATACTTCGACTTCGCAAAAGTAAAAAAATGTCGCAACAAACGCTCGCCAAAAAACTCGGCACCACCCAAAGCAACGTGGCCCGCATGGAGGCCGGCAACCAAAATTTTTCCCTCGCCATGCTGGGCAAACTAGCGTACACGTTTGGGAAACGATTAGAAGTGAATTTTGGGTAACACAAATAAAATAGTATGATCAATAAAAAATGGATCGGTTTGTTCGTCGGATTAATGGTAGGAATATTCGTTGGTATTCTTCCATTTTTAAATTCGGGACAAGAGCCCTCCTATATTCTTGCTTGGCCGATGCTTCTTCCAGCACTCCTGATTAAAATAGTCGTGGCGCTTGGATACCGTGGTGGAATTGCGCCTGGAGTAATTATACTTTTACCATTTTTTTATGCAACAATCTTAGCTTTTGCTGGCTTTTTAATTGGGAAAAAACTTGAGCATAAAAATCTGTCTAAATCATTTACTAAATCTGCGTTATGAGCTACAAAGTCGCCGACACTACCCTCGCCGCCTGGGGCCGCAAAGAAATAATTCTCGCCGAAAAAGAAATGCCCGGCCTGCTAAATATTTTGGAAATCGAGCGGCTTATTACAAAAGATGTGCTCCCTGCGAAGCTCAAACGCGACCTCGACCGTCTTTTATAAGAACGACGGACTGGACAATTAACTTGACAATATATATCGCAAATGATATATACACAGTATATGAAAAAATTTTCTAATACCGTCACTACAAAATTCAAAAGCCTCCAATTAAAAATTGCTGGGGACATCCTTCGCCTCCGTAAACAAAAAAAACTTTCCCAATCCGCCTTAGCCAAGCGTCTCGGTACCACCCAAAGCAACGTGGCCCGCATGGAAGCAGGCAATCAAAATTTTTCCCTAGCCATGTTAGTAAAGGTGGCGGGTGCGTTTGGTAAACGGTTGGAAGTTAATTTAAGGTAGTGGAATGCAAGTACGCACGTTTACGAAAGAGGGGTTTGGTTAGAGATATGCGAAGACGTATAACGAAAAAGGGCTATAACTATGATCAAATATGATTCCTTAGCAGCCGTGGAAGCTCTGCGCGAGCGGGAACGCAGCGCTCGTGTTGAACGAGCCAAAAAACTTTTTGGGGACAGACTTAAAGAAAAATTTGGCGATCGTTTTAGCGACCAGCTAAATCCAGCCATCCCTTCTAATGAGCTCCCCGGCCTAACCCAAGACGATCTTACGGTGGGAACTCTATCTGATATTTCGGCTTTAATATCTGATCTGGAAGATGGCGGTGTACGCTCATTTGGAGTTGGCGAAGAGGACCGTATTGTTTTACTAATAGATACTAAACTTACAATTGAACATATTAAGGGAGCGCGTGTGGCTTGGGATGACAGAAATCAGGAACAGAGTACAATAGCAATACCGGAAATGGACAGCGCATACGGCACAGAAATTGATCTTGTTCCTAACGCCCACCACTCCGGACTCATTGCCCAAATCAATGAGGCAAAAGGACGATATGAATTTTTTGTTCGCTTTGGGGCAATACACTTTGGAGATGGTCGAGCAATAAATTCCCCAAATAAATTTGCTCAATTAACATTACATACTATTATTGAAGCGGGGCTCCCTCTGGCGGTACCAGACAGGGAATTTTACTTACAATATTATAATTCCCCCAAAGAGATTAAGGGAAATTTAAAATAAAATTAAATATAAATTATGAATTCAGATTACAAAGTCGCCGACACTACCCTCGCCGCCTGGGGCCGCAAGGAAATAATTCTCGCGGAAAAAGAAATGCCCGGCCTCATGTCTCTACGGGAAAAGTATAAGGGTCAAAAGCCATTGAAAGACGCCCGCATTGCCGGCTGTCTCCACATGACCATCCAAACGGCTGTCCTCATCGAAACCCTCACCGAACTAGGCGCCGAAGTGCGCTGGAGTAGTTGTAACATTTTCTCTACCCAAGACCATGCGGCGGCTGCCGTGGCCGAGGCGGGTATCCCGGTATTTGCCTGGAAAGGCGAAACGGAACCAGAATACTGGTGGTGTGTGGAAGAAAGCCTCAAATTTTCCAACGGACGAGGCCCGAATTTACTACTCGACGACGGCGGCGATTTGACCGTGCTTGTGCACGACAAACACCCGGAAATGTTAAAAGAAATAAAAGGCGTTTCCGAAGAAACCACCACTGGCGTGCATCGGCTGTACCAAATGATGGAAAAAGGCACCCTCGGCACCGTGGCCATTAACGTGAATGACTCCGTCACCAAATCAAAATTCGACAATAAATACGGCTGTCGCGAATCCCTCGCCGACGGCATCAAACGTGCCACCGATATTATGATCGCGGGCAAGGTCGTGGTCGTCGCCGGCTTTGGTGATGTAGGCAAAGGCTGTGCCCAAAGCATGCACGGCTTCGGCGCCCGCGTGCTCGTAACCGAAATTGACCCCATCAATGCCCTGCAAGCCGCCATGGAAGGATACGAAGTTACCACCATGGATGAAGCTGCCAAAATCGGTGATATCTTTGTAACCGCCACTGGCTGTTGCGACATTATCACCGGCAAACACATGACCGCCATGAAAGACGGCGCCATTGTGTGCAACATCGGCCACTTTGATTCGGAAATTGACGTGGCTTGGCTCACGAGTCAAACCAATATTAAAGAAGAAAATATTCAACCGCAGGTAGATAAATTTGTGTGGGCCAATGGCAAATGCCTAGTTCTCCTATCCCGTGGCCGCCTCGTCAACCTCGGCAACGCCCACGGCCACCCCAGCTTTGTTATGAGCACCTCGTTCACTAACCAAGTGCTCGCCCAACTCGCCATCTGGAATAACAAAGGTATCTACGAATCGGGCAAAGTGTACGTACTGCCCAAAGAACTCGACGAAGAAGTCGCTCGTCTCCATCTTCCTAAACTCGGTGTTAAATTAACCAAGCTAACAAAAAAACAGGCGGATTATTTGGGCACGTCAGTCAACGGACCATTTAAACCGGAAAATTATCGATATTAAATTACCCTGTATTAAGAATATGCCAGATTTCTTGGAAAAAACACTTCCACCCGATATTAAAAATTTAACACCTGAAATAGACGACTTAGAAAGTTACGTCCTAAAAAGAGTTACCACCATTCTACAATCCGACGGTGGGTTTGTTGATTTTGGAGATATTAGTCGTCTTGTAAAATTAATTCTTACTCAATCAAGCAAATTAAATAGCGAGATTATGTATGTTGAATATTTACCAAAATTAATCGCGCTAGCAGAAGTGGTGAAAACAGTACAACAGAACGTCGATGAAGCAGCTCGAACTAAAGCAATAAAATCGCTAGCAGAAGAGACATGAAATTCATACTATGACTCTCTCAAAAAAGTTTTAAAATTAGTATGAAAAAACTCAAACTTGGCCCGCTCACCACCATATACCACGGAAAAATCTTCACTATCAAACAACGCCCGGTAACTTTTCCAAATGGTAGTCAGACGATGTTTGAATACTGCGCCCGCCCCGGCAGTGTTTCCATTTTAGCCTTCAACGAAAAAAATGAATTGCTGATGATTAAAGAACGCCGCCACGAGTACAAAAAAAGTGTCTGGTTTCTCCCCGGCGGCCGTATCGATAACAAAAACGACACACCCAAAAAAGCCGCCTTGCGCGAACTACGCGAAGAAACCGGCTACAGTGCCAAAACTATAAAACTTATTCACAAAAAATCCCCCTCCGACACACTGCTCTGGAACATTTATATTTTTGCCGCCAAAAATTTATTTTCGTCTCCACTCCCCCCCGACCCCGGCGAACTCATCACACCACACTTTATCCCTTTCAAAAAAGCAGTAAAAATGGCCCTTGATGGCACCATTGAAAACGAATTTATCGCCTATAATATTATTAGATTTAATGAGATGTTGAGAAATAAGGAGTTCAGGTGGTAAACTTTTATATACCACCAGTCTATAACCACCTTTTATGAAAAATTTTATTATACCTTAGCTAATCTTTTAATGAGTTGGTATATAAGTAGTTAAGTGAAATTTGGCCAAAAAATTTTATGACACCGGAAAATAGAATCGAAAATCTTGTCCAATCTCTAGAGACAAGGAAAAAATATCTTGCTGCTTTTGTTGCATATAGAAATGATTATTTAGAGGATCTACCTCCTAAAAAATTAATGCCTGTAGATCCGAACTATCTATTATATAAATGCCGCGGCAGCTGTTTTGTCGGGGTCAGAGCACGAATCAACGCATTAGTTGAACAAGGGATAATATCGAATCCTGTTACCCTGGCAAAGATAAAAGAATTTAATGAATATATGACAACAAGAGATTGGTCCAGATTTTCTACACAAGATGATATAGACATTCTAAACAGAATTTTAGATGTCATGATAAATGAGCTGACATAAAATTTTTTGTTCAAACATCACTTAACAGCGTATAGCCAGCTCAAAAATGCTTGAGTATATATTTTATAAGGTAGCATTTTTTCGCCCAAATTGCGCGGGGATTTTATTAATTGAGTGGATGGACTGGACCCTCTCTAATTGATGTAATATATTACTTAGATCGGGGCGCGACTTTGGCTATACGCGAACGTTAGGCGAAATCGCCCCCACTCTTCTGCATAATGGCCTTCGGCACCCTCCTGTTGAATGGCGACGAACACAATGCATATAAATCGATACATACGCAAAAAATCATCCCAAACGCTCGGGATGATTTTTTATTCTGACAAAATGCACTTTGTGGATTCCGAGCTATTGTGAGCCGCTCGGTAAGGCTGTGAAAGAACGACTGAATGCTAGAAAAAATCGTCGTCACGAATCATCTGCTCCCAATAGAAGTCGATTTTCGCAAGCGCGTCGAAGTGGTCAAACCCCATTTCCTCGCGGTGCAAGATCCTATCTACAATGACAATTTGCGTCGCGTCGCTTCCGGCTTTGGCCATGTCGAACTCCGACCGATCCAGCTCAACCTTAAAGACAGTAGAGACACGCCGTCCCGGTCGCGGGTCACGCCCCGGCGTGCTGAGCCGACAGAGAAACTCGAATCGCCCAGCGGCCAAATCGAGCCCCACTTCTTCGCGCACCTCGCGCCGACACGCTTCGATGAGATTTTTGTCCGAGCGCTCAACGTGTCCGCCGGGCAAAACCAGCTTGTCCATAAACGGCGGCTTCGCTCGCCGAATAAGCAGCACCCGTTCAAAGTCTGTGAGCACCGCATCGACAGTTCTAATGATCGGCTGTGTTTGGATTTTTCTCTGCATGATCTCCCTCCGTTAGTGGTTGTTCGAACATGTCCATCTTACCGCACCACCTTAATTAAAAACATAATTTTTTGTGGATAAGCTATGTTGCTATTAAATTTTAGCTAAAGTATAATAAAAATAAGTATATTAAAACTACGAAAATTATCGTTGATATGAATTTAACTCCCCTCCAAAAACAAGAGCTCGCCGAAGTATTGTTGTCGTTTGGTTTAAAAGAAAAAGAACAGCGGGTATATATAGCCCTCCTCCGGGCGGGGCAAACCACCGCTACGCCGCTTGCCCGCTTAGCAGAACTTCCACCCACCACCACCGAATCCATTCTCCAACGCTTACTCGAGTATGGACTTATTAGCGCGTCCAAACACAAATCCCGCCACGTGTACGAAGCGCATGACCCCACAGTTTTGAAACGATTATTAGAAAAAAAACTTCGCGAAGTAGCCGCCGCCATCCCCCTACTCCAAACTATTAAAAAGGATTATACTACCTCAACAAAAGTAAAAATTTATTACCGCGATCGCCTCACCGATATTTTTGAATCAGCCATGAACTGTAAAAGCAAGATAATTTATGAAATAGTTTCACCTAAAAATTTTCAAGAAATATTAGGCGAAAAATATCACTTTACAAAACGCCGCTTAGAGCATGGCATTAAACTAAAAAGTCTCCGCGTTGAAAGCCACGAAATAAAAAAATATTCCCCCGTTATCCATACGCGCGAACTCCGCGAAGCAAAATTTTTACCACGTGAACTTACGTTTCAAGCCACTATTCTTTTTTGGGACACTACCGTAGCAATATTTGCTACCAAAACAGAAGGTTCCGCAGTAACTATCACCAGCCCAGTATTCAGCGAAATGTTTAAACAACTATTCGACCTTCTCTGGAGCATCAGCCGCCCCATGATTACCGCCTAACCACCTATGACTTATTTGTTACTCACCCTCTTCAGCCTGGCCTTCGCCCACTTCGCCTGGACCAACTTCCGCCTCGCCACGGGCTTATTTATTATTGCCCTCCCCGCCTATCTCATCCGTCTCCGCCTTGGCCCGCTCCCCTCTACTATTCTAGAGGTAATGTTTGGAATTTTATTTTTAATCTGGATCATCAAATTCGCCCGCGCCGACTGGCCGCATATTAAATCCACAATCACCAATCACAAATATTTCTTTATTTCCCTGCTTCTTTTTTTTCTAACCTCAATCGCCAGCATCTTCATCTCCGACATGTGGTACTACTCGCTTGGCCAATGGCGCGCGTATTTTTTGGAACCAACGTTGGTGTTTGTGATGTTGGTGGGACGAATCGCCCCGCAAGCATCCTCACCCACCCCTACCCCGCCCAAGCGGGGAATGCTAACCCCGTCCGACCTCATTTGGTTTCTGGCCTTGTCCACCGTGAGCATAAATATTTTCGGAATCCTCCAATACTTCACCGGCTGGCACATTGGCAATGTAGACTGGATTGCCATCCAAACCCACCGTGTCACTTCTTTTTTTCTCTCACCCAATGCCGTCGGGCTCTACCTGGGACCGATTGTGATGTTGCTACTAGGCGTCATCGCGAGCGAGGTACGAGCGTCGCGATCCCCCAGCTTACAAACTTCCCACAACAAAGGGATTACGACGTCGCCCTCGTTCCTCGGTCTCCTCGTAATGACGCTTTTGGCGGTCGCCACTCTCCTTCTCACTAAATCCCTTGGCGCACTCGTTGCGGTCGCTGTCGGAACGTTGCTCTTTCTCTTTCTCATCGGACGCAAAAAGACCGCTTTGGTCGGGGTTTTTATTGGTATTTGCTTAGTGCTTAGTACTTATCGCTTAGGACTTCTGCAAAACAAATCGCAGTCGTCCGCTAACCGCCTTACCCTCTGGACGTACACCGAAACCTTTCTAAGCAAATCTCCCAAAAATTTCGTTTTCGGCGCCGGCATCGGTCAATTTTTCCGCAAAATCCAAAAACCTTACTATAACGTTCGCGAAATGGAACGCCTCATCTACCCCCACAACATCTTCCTCAACTTCTGGACGGAAATCGGCCTCATTGGTATGCTCTCATTTTTCGCTATGTACTATTGGCTATTGGCTATTGGCTGGAGGATTTACAAACACTCCAATAAAATACTCGGCGCTAGTCTCTTGGCGGCTCTTGTGGTATTCTTAGTACATGGCCTAATTGATGTGCCTTATTTTAAAAACGATCTTGCGATTTTATTCTGGATTTTGGCTGCGTGCGTCATTGCGAGTGAGCCTCCAGGCGAACGCCGCAACCCCCTAACTTAAGGTGACGCTATTAAACCTTGTGTTCTATCTCTACTCTCTCTTAACCGCCCCAGGCGTTGCCGTACACGAACTTGGCCACTTATTTTTTTGTCTCCTCGCCGGCGTTAAAATTTATAAAGTAAAACTATTTCAATTCGATAAAAAAACCGCGGGTTTCGTAACACACGAAGAACCGCGGTATTTTTTTCAAGCAATTCTAATCTCGTTTGGCCCGCTTTTGCTTAACACACTTCTTACGTTATTCCTTTTCGCCAAAGTCACCCCGCCGTATGCCGAATGGCACCGTCTGGTCTATGTTTGGCTCGGTATCGCCATTGGCCTCCACGCCATTCCTTCAACCGGCGACGCTAAATCTCTTCTCCAAACCACCAACGGTCGCGTTCTCCACAATCCCCTTATTCTTATTGGCTACCCCTTCATCCTTCTTTTATACATTTTAAACCTCCTAAAACGTATCCACTTTGATTTTGTCTACGTCGCCATTCTCTTTTGGCTCGGCCGTTTCTACCTCAAAATCTAACCCTTGGTTTTCTTCTTAAAGGCCTTGTCATTAATAGCCAAAAGCAAAAGCATAATAAGCGTGACACCAACGGCCAAAATATAAAATCTCACACCCACCGCCAAACCCACCGCCGCCGCCGTCCAAAGCCCTGCCGCCGTAGTTAAATTTTCCACGTGGTTGCCCTTGTGGAAAATAAGCCCGGCGCCTAAAAACCCAATGCCCACTACCACATTACCGGCAATGCGCCCGCCCTCGGCTGGGCCAAACCCATGGAGCGATAAAATAGTAAACAACGTCGCCCCGGCCGTAACCAAAGCATAGGTGCGCGGACCCGCGGCTTTACCCGACCGCTCCCGCTGAAAACCAATAACGGCCCCAAGGAACGCGGCAATAACCACCTGGGCAAGAAAATAAAGTTCCTCCATAGAGAAAAGAAATAAGGAAACTAAGAAATAAAGAAATTGCCACCCTCTCTCTATAAATTTCTCAATTTCCTAATTTCATCGTAAATATTATATCACACAATTGACCTTTCGATAAATTTTTGGTATATTCTTGTAGTCAACAATAGCTTAATTTCGTAAAAACTACGGGGGCTTGCCCTCCGTAGTGCCGACTTGGTCGGGACGAAGGAGGGCCGATAGCTCAGCTGGTAGAGCACCGCGTTTGCAACGCGGGGGTCTGGGGTTCGAATCCCCATCGGTCCACTAGTATAATTGCCGTTCTCCAAAATTTCTGCTATCATAATCGGGCTTTATGTCTCTCCCCGCTCACATCGCCATCATACCGGACGGCAACCGCCGCTGGGCAAAGGCCAAGGGCCTGCCCACTTTTATGGGGCACCGCGCCGGCGCCAAAACCACCGAGAAAATTTTAACTGCCGCGCTTGAGGCTGGCATTAAAAACCTTACTTTTTGGGGGGCATCTATAAACAATGTTACCAAACGAGACAATAAAGAAGTCCAATTTCTTTTTAAAATCTTTACCGCCTACTTTAAAAAAATCGCCAAAGCCAAACTAGTTCACCAAAACAAGGTTCATATCAACGCTTTTGGCGAATGGGAAGACTACTTCCCTTCCGAAACCAAGGCCGCGCTTAAAACCGCGCTCGATGCCACAAAAAATTACCACAATTTTGAGCTAACCTTCCTTTTAGCTTATAATGGCACCGCCGAAATGGTTCGAGCCATACAAAACATAGCGGCCATCAAGCCCGCACCCAGCGAAATTACCGAAAAGAGCATCAAACAACACCTCTATACCAAAAACCTCCCACCAGTTGACCTAATTATCCGTACGGGCAACGACCCCCACTTGTCTACCGGCTTTATGATGTGGGACGCCGCCGAAGCAGAACTGTTTTTTAGCCCCAAAATGTATCCCGATTTTTCTCCCCTCGACCTCGAAAAAGCCCTGCAATTTTACGCCCAAACTGAACGTCGGTTGGGGAAATAAACAAAAACCAATAAACACAATTTATCAACGGGTAGTAGTTATCCACAGGCTTTACCACTACATATAGTATTTAGGCTGTGCTATACTGGTGTTAGACCTTTTACAATGCTCCTCCCCGCAACTGCGGGGCCATGGGACGCTCTCATACTAAAAATGGTATGAGATTTTTATTCTCTACAAAAATTAATTCCATGGCGCTGAACATCTCGAGACGAATGGTTCCTCACTACAAGCTGAGGGACCCCTCTGCTGCGAAATGTTTGGCGCTTTGGAATTAATTGTCATTCCGACGAAGGAGGAATCTCTGGCTCACTCACCTGTCATCTCGAGCGCAGTCGAGAGATCTCGTTAACGGTTCGCGAGATTCCTCCGCTCCGGTCGGAATGACAAACGACGGGCAGAGATCCCTCGTCGGCTGCGGCGCCTCGCTCGGAATGACAACTGCCACATTAATAACCATTTACTAACCACTACTAACAACTCTATGGGGGCACTTACCAAAATAAAAAAACGCGATGGCAGTATTGTGGATTTTGACCCGGTAAAAATTGGGGTTGCTATTCAAAAAGCATTTGTGGAGGCAAGAAGCGGTTTTGAAGTGGAAAAAGTAAAAACACTCACCGACCAAGTCGTCCAGAATGTTGCCACTTTCTTTGCCAGCGCCACCCCAGCCGTAGAAAATATTCAGGATTTAGTAGAACGAGAATTGATGTTGGGCGGATTTTATGATGTTGCCAAATCTTATATTATTTATCGCTATGAACACGCCAAAGAGCGCGCCGAAAAGAAAAAAGCAACGTTAGAAAAAATTGAAAAAAACGCTTTAATCATTACCAAACGCTCCGGCGCCAAAGAAGCTTTCTCTATTGAAAAACTTCGCAAGTCGCTAACATTTGCTGTTAAAGGATTGGAGACTGTTGTTAATTTAGAGGCAATTCTTAATCAGTGCCGATCGGAATTACATGAAGGAATTTCCACCACTAACATCGCTCGCGCCCTTATCATGACTACACGGGCGATGATTGAACAAGACCCCGGTTATGCCAAAGTGGCCGCCCGCTTATTACTCTTCACCAACTACAAAGACACTATTGGCGGTACGCTGGATTATGCAAATTTAGAACAAAGCTACCGTGCCGCTTTCATTCGCAATATTCGCCGCGGCGTAGAAATCGAGCGACTCGACCCGCGACTTTTAGCCTTTGATTTAGACGAGTTGAGTCGGTCGCTCGTAATTGAACGCGATGACCTTTTTGTGTATCTGGGACTGCAAACCTTGTATGATCGCTATTTTGTAAACGATCATGACACCAAACAAACCCTTGAAACTCCGCAAATGTTCTGGATGCGTATTGCCATGGGTTCTGCTATTCAGGAACGCCAAAACAAAACTGAGTGGACGATCAAATTTTATGACATCATGTCAAAATTGCTTTACACTCCATCCACCCCCACCCTCTTCCACGCCGGCACACCCAAACCACAACTCTCTTCCTGCTATTTAAACACCGTTTCCGATTCCCTCGACAACATTTTCAAAACCTACGGCGATAACGCCCAGCTCTCCAAGTGGAGCGGAGGTATTGGCACCGATTGGACGAACTTACGTGGCACCGGCGCCTTTATTAAAGGCACGGGCGTGGAATCCCAAGGTGTTATTCCCTTCCTTAAAATTGCCAACGATGTCACGGTCGCCATCAACCGGAGCGGCCGCCGCCGCGGCGCCGCCTGTGTTTACTTAGAAACTTGGCATTACGATGTTGAACGCTTCCTTGAGCTCCGCAAAAACACCGGTGATGAACGCCTTCGCACACACGATATGGACACCGCCAACTGGATTCCAGATTTATTCATGAAACGCATCAAAGAAGACGGCGACTGGACACTTTTCTCCCCCGATGAAACCCCCAATCTGCACCACATCTACGGCCAACGATTTGAAACTCAATACGCCCGCTACGAAAAAATGGCCGACGAAGGAAAAATTGTTTTATTCAAACGCCTCAAAGCGCGCGATCTCTGGAAAAAAATGTTAGCCATGCTATTTGAAACAGGCCATCCTTGGATCACCTTTAAAGATCCGGCCAATGTCCGTAGCCCCCAAGACCACATCGGCGTTGTTCACAATTCCAACCTCTGCACCGAAATTACCCTCAACACCTCCGATAACGAAACCGCTGTTTGCAACTTGGGTTCACTAAATTTTGCTAAATTTGTCACCAACGGACAGTTTGATACAGCGTTGGTAAAAGAAGTGACCGATATTGCCATGCGCATGCTCGACAACGTCATCGACATTAACTATTACCCCACCGACGATGCTCGCCGCTCCAACCTCCGCCACCGCCCCGTGGGTCTCGGCATCCGCGGCTTCCAAGACGCCCTCTATCTCTTGGGTATTAACTTTGATTCTGACGAATGCGTAAAATTCTCCGACTACAGCATGGAGGTGGTTTCCTACCACACTATTCTTGCCTCCACCGAACTTGCCCGCGAACGCGGGGCTTACGAAACCTTCCGTGGCTCCAAGTGGGATCGGGGAATTTTACCAGTCGATACCATTGAACTATTAGAAAAAGAACGCGGCATCGTTATTCCCGTGGATCGTTCCACTACCCTAAATTGGGATGTGGTCCGCGGCGCCATCAAACAATATGGCATGAGAAATTCCAACTGCATGGCTGTCGCTCCAACCGCGACAACCGCCAATATTGTTGGCTGTATCCCCACTGTGGAACCAATCTACAAAAATATTTACGTCAAATCCAACCAAGCCGGCGACTTCGTCATCATCAACTCTTACTTGGTTGAGGATCTTAAAAAATTAGGTCTGTGGGATTTTGAAATGCTCGGCAAAATAAAATATAACGATGGTAAAATTTCCGCGATCAACGAAATTCCCGCCGCCATTCGCGCTAAATACAAAGAAGTGTTTGAAATTGATTCGCGCTGGATTATAAAATCCGCCGCCTATCGCGGCAAATGGATTGACCAATCTCAATCCATCAATATTTTCTTCAGCGGCACCTCTGGCAAAGAACTCAGCGACATTTATATGTACGCCTGGGAACTCGGCCTCAAAACCACCTACTACCTACGTTCTCTGGCCGCCTCGCAAGTAGAAAAATCCACTGTTAATACCAGTGAATACGGCTCAACCCACACCCGTGGCATGCAAAATAACAAAGACGAGACTGTTGCCATGTCCACCCCCGAAACGATTATGGCTGCAACTTTTGTTTCCCCCCAAACATCCACCCCCAAAGCCTGCGCCATCAACGACCCCAGTTGTGAATCATGCCAAGGGTAATTGAAGGTAAGTAGGATGGTAGGATTGTAGGGTGATTAACGAAAACCAAAATCTTCCTACTCGCCTACCACCCTACCGTCCTACTCACCTAATTATTCACCTATGCCCATAACAAAAACTTCCGCAAAAGTCGACATCAACGCCCGCCGCGTCATCAACGGCGCGGATGCTGATGTTATCCAGCTCTACCCCATGAAACACCACTGGGCATGGGAAGCTTACAACGTGGGCAACGCCAACCACTGGCTCCCTACCGAAATTAGCATGCAGAAAGATATTGAACAGTGGAATTCACCCACGGTGCTCACGGAAGACGAACGTAAGGCCCTTAAAACCGTTCTGGGCTTCTTTACCACCGCCGACTCCATTGCGGCCAACAACGTTGTTCTGGCCATGTATAAGCATGTTACCTCTCCCGAATGTCGCATGTACATTTTGCGCCAAGCCTACGAAGAAGCCATTCACACGCACGCCTACCAGTACATTGTGGAGTCGCTCGGCCTCGACGAAGGCGAGATTTTCAACATGTACCGCGAAGTGGATGCTATCTACAACAAAGACGCTTTTATTTTAAGTTTCAACGAAGGTATTTTTAATTCCGAATTTAAAACAGGCACCTTTGATGCCGATCAAAAATTTCTGGAAAACATGATTGTGTTCTCGCTCGTACTGGAAGGCATTTTCTTTTACAGTTCGTTCGCCGTTATGTTTGGATTCCAACGCCAAAACAAAATGATTGGCGCTTCCGAACAAATTCAATATATCATGAGGGACGAAAGCCAACATCTTAACTTTGGCATTAACATTATAAACACCATTAAAGAAGAACAGCCCGAACTCTGGACCCCGGAATTCCAAACCCACGCTATCGACTTGGTAAAGCAAGCCGTAGACCTCGAAGCCAAATTTGCCGCCGAAGTTTTTCCCAAAGGAATTTTTGGCATGAACGCCGAAGGCTTCCGCAAATACATTGAACACATTGCCGACCGTCGCCTGGCCAGGGTCGGCCTACCCGCCCAATTCAACACCCCCAACCCGTTCCCCTGGATGAGCGAAGCGATTGATTTAAACAAAGAAAAAAACTTTTTCGAAACCCGCGTCACTGAATATAAAGTCGGTGGCACGCTTGACTGGTAACGCTCAATTAAAATATAAAAAATCTCCCTAACCTAAGGGAGATTTTTTATCTTCGAGCCGCCCGTTGCAAATGTAGCTTAAAATATTCAATAAATGGCATTGGGATCCCTTCGGAATATCTTTCGACACACCATCGCAGCACCGCCATGGCCGCTCCATTGTCTGACCTGTATCGTTTAAATTCTATTTTTAAGGAGCTCCACTCCATTACCAGTGGGGTCAACAATTTTTCTAAATCGCGACCCGCGGCTTGGTCTCCGCGCTTCGCTCCAAAAACCAAACTTAGAAGGGCCTTCTCCGGCAGTTTCCGTTCTATTTCTTCTCTAGCTTCTAAAAATAAAGACAAACTTTTTTTCGAATCTTGCGCCGGTATATCTTTTTTTATCCGTGGCGAAGCTATTACTTTTGTCTCCTTTTTTCTTTGGGCCTGCTTTCTTTCCTCCCGATCTTCTCGTGACAAGCAGTCGTCTATAAGACTAAAAAGAGGCTCCCAATCGCGACCCTCTTCAGTTTTTGGCAAAGCATCATTAATACGACGAAAAGTAGCCGCGTCGAGATTTTTTTGAAAAAATACGGGACTTATCTTGTCTCCCAGCACGGCTTTTTTTACAGCCTCACGCGCGGCCTCTACATCGGCCGGGTGAAGGCTCTTTTCACCACGCTTATTGCGCCAACGATCTACCCAATATTTTGGAAAAAGGGGGTGCTTTAAAACTTTGTTCCAGTCGCGTTGCCCATTTTCATCAGTACATTGAAAACGAACTCTATAAAATAAATCTTTATTTTTTTCTTTTATCCAAGCCGAAGAAAACGCTGCCGGCTTTTCTATTTCCAACAATTCTAAAAGTTCGTTCACAACACTCGCCAAGTCGCGTTCAGCTCGCTCGCCTGGAGTTGGCCAGAGCGCCGCTAAATCCCGTCGCGTCTCTCGAAAGGTTTGGACGAATGGTTCCCAATTTTTTTCTACTCTCTTTCCGTTCAATTTTGAAGGAAGCATTTCCAAAACCGCGTCGTGCAAACCACGGTCAAAGTCCTTAAAACTATCCGGTGTTAGCTCGCTTATTAGCCGATTATTTTTTAAGGCGGCATCAATCCGACTTCCCAACTCTTCGGCCAAGCTTGCCAAACCATTTTCTCTATTTTCCTCCCTACCCATATAAACAAAATCTCCTAATTATTTTTTCCCTTTTCCAAATCTTTTTCCATCATCTCTATATTGGTTTTGATTTTCATCGCTTTTAGCTCGTCGTCATCTTCTGGGTTCAAGCCCAAATGATCATGAATTTCATCAACCATAATAATAAGACGAGTGATTTCATTTTCGGCTTGAATATTAATTTTTAAATCCAATTCTTCGCGCAAATCCGCCAATTTCCCGGCGCGATTCTGACTCACTAAAACAATAATACTCAAAAATATCGCCTCTAGCGATACTGCCATAGTTAAGAGGCCATACGGAAACGGATCAAAGGCGTGAACACCGGGGATGAGGCTAGAGTTAAGTAATATCCAAACCAAAAAGAAAACCGCGTTCAAAATCAAAAACGCAATCGTACCGAAAGAATTGGTCAAAAAATCCGCAAACCTGCCACTCTTTGTTTTTGTTCTTGCCAGCACTTCTCGCGATTGTGAGTGTATATTTTCCATACTAATATTTTTTAATAATATTTACTCAAGCAACTTGCTCGACAGCTTATTAATACTAAGAGTCCCGGCCAAAAGACGTTTGGCGAGTTCCGTCCAACGATCTTTATCGGGAGAAATACCAACGACCAAATAAAATCCAAATAACCGATACAAAATCGTGATGCCTAAAAATTTACTAATTCTTTTTTCCAGCTGATTCGCTTTAGATTTAGGAATATATTTTCCAATCGTTCGTAAATACGAAACCACAAACTGTTTAACAAACTTAATTGATTGAGATAATGAGCGCGGCGGAACCTCTAGTAAGAAATGACAGAATAAAAAAGCGGAATCAAAAGCCGGGTCACCAATAAACGAACGTTCCAGATCCAAAAAACGAACTTTATCGCCATCCACAAAAATATTCTTTGAGGCTAAATCACCGAGAACCAAACAGGTAGAAGCTTTTTGACTCTCTGCTAAAAACTTTTTAGCTTCGCTTGGGAACATTTTAATGGCCGGCGCCAAACGCATGCCCAAATGAAAATCCACTGCCGCTTTGTTAAGGCTCGCACTGCCACGAACCACGCTATGCTTTATCCCAAAAGTTTTACCATGAATGGTTGCAACAATTTTTCCAAAATAGGCGGCCGCTTCTGGGTGTACCCGACCCGCCACCAGCTCTTTTACCAACAGAGGACACCCTTGTTTAATATCTGCGAGCCAGAGCACATTATTAGTGGCATCAAAATAAATCACTTCCGGCACCACGCCCGGCACCAGTTGTTGGAGCGTACCCAAAATCTTTTCTTCATACGCAATCCGCTCGGCCGGCAATTTATATTCTGGTTTCTTCTTTACAAAGTTTCTAGACTGGCGCAGATATACCACTAAAGGCCCGGTGGCGGTTTTAAATACGACACGAAAAATCCAATTTACGTAAGTCTCTTCGGTAATCTCCTCTATTTGAGAAATGCCTTTATACGTAAAGGGAAGATCACTTTGCCGAGAGTTCACATATTTTTTTACGTTTTTAGAAGTGAGTATGACCATAAAAATTTTATGAGTTTAGCTGGTTAAAAAAATCAACAACCTTTATTGTAATTTGCGCCTCATTTTCCGCTAATTCATGATCGTGCCCTGGAATAGTTATTAGCTCTTTAATACCACTTAAATTATCATAAACTTCCCGGCCGCTTTCCAAAGAAATTTTTTCATCACCTTCGTTTATAACAACTAACGTCCTGGCCATTTGTTTTAAACCTTTGGCAACGTCCGCATCAATTTGCGGAAGCTCCGCGAAAAAATTTTTACTTAAAGAAAACTTTCCTTTTACCGCTCCAGTTGGCGGCACTTTTCCACTTAAATTCACCTCGTCCTGCCCACTCCAAAACTTTGCAAAAAATGGAGCAAGAGAATAACGCATCGTCATGAGCACGCTGGCTGACAGGCGCGGATCGCCTCCGATGAGCGCTAAAACCGTTCCACCGATACTTTTCCCAACCGTTCCAATCCAATTTATTTCGGGGTGTTTAATTTTTAAAAATGTCAGAGCATCTAAAAAATTTTCTCTCATCGCGCTTATTGTCTTGTCACAAAACTGCCCGTCGCTCTCGCCGCTACCAAAAAAATCAAAACGCATTGTTATATACCCAGCGGCAAGTAATGCATTATTAATCCGGTATAATAATGGAATATCCACCGGATCTTTGGAATTGCTTAACCCGTGCGCGAAAACAACCGCTCGGGCTGTTAATTGTTCAGGACATTCAATCACCCCGACAATTTTTTTGCCCTGGCTTAAAAATGTTACTGTCTCACCCCCTGAAGTCATACTTTTTTTACAACGCCATTAGTAGCATCAACAATAACCTGGTCGCCATTTTTAAACACGGTGGTAGCTCGCTCGGTGGCAATCACACACGGCACCTTTAATTCCCGAGCCATAATGGCGGCGTGACAAAGGACACCACCCTCATTTGTCACAATTGCGGCGGCTTTTTTCATAGCCGGTACAAACTCCGGCGTGGTCATGGTGGTGACTAAAATTTCTCCGGTTTTAAATTGTTGAATTTCTTCTTTGGTAATCACTACGCGCACTTGACCGCGCACAACTCCCTGATAGGCGGTAGTACCGCGTAGCTCGGCAATTTCATCGGTTATTTGTACTCCCAGCTCCTGTTCTTCAATCGCCGCAGTTTCTTTTTGACCAACTTTAAATAACACGCCGTTAGCGTCGTAACGAAAAGCATAATTTTGACAACGATCTTCTAGATCCGCTTCCGAAGGTACTGGCGTACCACTCAAAGCCCCGGATAATTCAGTTGGGAAAAGCGCGCAGACGTGACGTAAAGAAATTTTTAATCGGCTAGCAACGGCTTCAAAAAGGGGCTGAATATAATAATTAGCCTTGGATTGCATTTCTACGCGAAACGTTCGCAAATATACCAACTCACGCAATAATTCAGTTTCTTTTGCCTGCTGCGTTGGCAAAGACAGCGCCTCGATTGTTTGATGATAGATTTGGATATCGTGCGGTAGTCTTTGCTCCACTTCTGTCAGCTCTCTCGCCAGCTCATCAACATTTTTTGTTGTCAGCAGGGCCAAACGATCGGAAAAATATGTATTTGCATAGGCCGTCTCGTCTATATTATAACAAGAGAGCCAGCGATATTTTTCAGCATGGTGAACAAGGGCGCTAACATCGACACCGTTCTTTTTCACCCCAACAGCTAAACGTAAAAGGTCGGCTGATTCTCTCTGGGAATCAGCCAAGGCTGGCGTTGTCATTAATTTTGCCAAACTCTCCTTAACTTTTTCTGTGCCGACTACGCCGCCAAGAGCGTTTTCAATACTAGCAGTAAGGGTACGTTCCAGCGCCACGGGAATTGCCATAAACTTGGCAAATTTAATATAACTCTCACAATATGCCTGCAAATTATTTTTTAAATCAAGGTTTGTTTGTTGAGAAATATTGCCGGCGCTATTTTGGCTGACGTAAACAAGTTCGCCGCAGGCACGACGGCATTCTGCCGCGAGTTCGGACGAAAAATTTGGGCTGTCTTGCACCTTTTTTTGCACTAATCCACTCAAACGTTTTGTATCTTCCGTAAATAAATAATAGCTTCCGAGTTCATCTTTGGTAATTACCAAAGAATCGCAACCCTGCCCCAAATACCTGCGCACTTCATCGCGGCACCCCAAGGCCGTAATATAAATACGAAAAGGGGTAAAACGACGACTAACAATTTGCACCCATTTTGGATTTTTATTTTCCATAAGAAATAATTTAAACTCCCTTTCTTTTTTCCCCTTCCACCAAAGCTCCTCCACCGCGTGCCACAAAAATGAGGTGGCTCTTAAAGATAGTTCCACGGCACGGCCGTTATGTTTTCAGCCAACTGCTCGGGACGATTGCCTAAAGTAATAACGTAGCCATGACGGGCATATTTTTTATAATCAAGCAAAAAATGTTTCAGTCCAGTAAGCTCCGAGAGTTTTACCCGCTCGGAGGCTTTTATTTCAATAGGAATAAGGCGCGCTCCCATGTCCACTACGCAATCCACTTCGGCGCCGCCGCTGGTGCGCCAGTAGCAGATGCGATAATTTTTATTCAGCGCACGCACCCGGCGCACCAATTCCAGTACCACGGCGTGTTCGAACAAAATTCCTTTTTGGGCATTAATAAGACGCGGGGTAAGTGGCAAACGCGCCACGGCGTTACGCACCCCAAGATCAAACAGATAATATCGCGAAGAAGACAGTATGCGCTTGCGAGCGTTTTTGATATAGGGATCAACGCGAATCGCGATTAGCGTATCTTCTAAAACCCGATAAAACTCTTTAATAGCTGGTTGACTCACGCCGGTCTCTTGTGACAGCTTGCTCAAATTAGGCGCGGTGCCAGATTCAGCCCCGGCCAACTCTAAAAATCGGGCAAAAGCGCCAAGGTTCCTACTCAACGCCTCGGCGCGGATTTCTTCTTCAAGATATAATTCGGCGTACGACCGCAAATACGCGGCGCGCTCGCCGCGAGGAAGCTGCGCTACCCGCGGCAGGGTTCCATAAACCAGCGAATCAAAAAACGTGTAGGTCGAAAGTGGATTGATGTTTTTAACTGCCAGGGGTTGAATGGTCGCACCACGAAGATAGCCTAGCTCAGCCCAAAGCAAAGGATCCAAATAAAAGTGACGGATGCGTCCGGGTAAAAGATTGGCCCCTCGCCGCCGCAACTGACGAGCCGATGAGCCGGTCAATATAAAATTCGCTCGATGTTCGTCAATTAGATATTGCGCCGCATCGAACACGGTGGTAACCTTCTGCGCCTCATCAATAAAAACCGTAGGATTTTTTTTAAAAGCCCGAACCTCGCGAATAATTTTTTCTGGGTCGATTTCAAGCCCTTGGCGCACAGCCGGATTTTGGAGCGGATACTCCAAAACTGACGCCCGGCCCGCTAAGGCCTTTTTGACCAGCGTAGTTTTGCCACTCTGGCGAGGACCCAAAATAAGACACGACTGCTGTTGACGCAGAGCGCGTGTTAGGGTTGTTTCAAGAAGACGTGAAAATAGTGGTTTATTTTTACCTTGCATATATAAAGCATACTTTACTTTCACATGTCTGTCAAGCACCCTGCTCCTTCCCTATCGGCCCCCGTCAATCCGTGTAATTCGTATTATTGCCGAATCGGCATCACCACGTAACGAAAATTATTATTTCCCGGCACTGTTATCAGGCACGGACTATCACCGTCAACAATTTTAATTTCAACCGTATCGGATCCGGCAGCGCTAAGACCGTCCAGCACATAGCGGTGATTAAGAAAAACAGTGACTTCGGCGCCGGTAATTTCGGCCGGGAATTCGGAATGATAATCGCCAGTTTGAAGTGAGGCGGAGGTAATTTCTACAACCCCGGTGGTTGGCTTAAAAGTCAGGGTGGCCGCGTTAACACCGCTTGTAGTAAAAACTCCTGCCGCCTTAAGCTCTTTGTTTAATTTATCAACCGAGATAACCGCGGTGGTTTTAAATTGGGTGGGAATAATTTGAGCATAGTCGGGATAATTACCTTCAACTAAACGAGAAATAATTTGCACCCCTTCGTGGCGCACGGAAATTTGATTGTCTGTTAAAATCAAGCTAACCGTTGGGTCGCCTTGGTCACCGCTCGCCAGCAAACAGTGATTAATTTCCTGAGCGGTGCGACCAGGCACTACCACCCGACACTCCTCGGTGGCTTGTGTCACCGGCACCACCCGCTCTGCCAAGCGGTAGCTGTCGGTTGAGGCCAACGTAAGTTTGTTGCCACCATCGGCTTCGCTGGTAAAACCAAAAAACACTCCGGCCAACTCGGGCCTAATTTCGTTTTTAGCCACTGCTGGTAGCACTTGGGACAAAGCGGATTTAAGATCGTTTCTGCCAACCGAAAAACCTTTTCCATCCTCGAGAGTCGGAATAATAGGAAACTCGTCGGCCGGTCCGCCTTTAATTTTAGTGGTTGATTTTGCGCAATGTATTAATAGCTCGTTTCCCACTAATTCCACATCAACTTTTTCGTTTGGGAGAAGCGCTACAAATTCAGCGAGGGTTCGAGAAGGCACTGTAAACGTGCCCGGCAAGTCAATTTTGGCGCGCACACTTACTACAATAGCCAGCTCTAAATTAGTCGCGATCACATCAACTTTTTGCTGATCGGCTTTAAGCAAAACACTTCCCAGAATTGGTAGGTTGCTATTTTTCCCGGTTAAACCACTAGTGAGTGATAGGGCGAGGGATAAGTTTTCCTTGGTGCACGAGAACCTCATAATTATTGTTTACTATATATAAATATTTTAATAATAGTAATAAGGGGTGTGAGCGAACTGGATAAGTGGCAAAAACGTTTTGTTTTAGAGAAAAACACAGTGGAAAGAAGCGCTACGAAAAGTGGAGAAAAAACGGCGCGCGGTGGAAAAGATTTTTAAATATTTTTTTTATGCACACCTCGTCTCGTGTCAGGGGAAAAACCGTGAATAGAGTGTTAATTAAAAAGCTGTAAATCAGGAAGCTTATCCACTCTTAACTTACAAGTTATTCACATAGACTCTTTGCTTAATTAAATCCACCTCTTGTTTTAATTTTAGGTCGTTGTTCAACTCTCTTCGAATTTTTTCGTGGGCGTGCATCGCGGTGGTGTGGTCGCGACCCCCCAACTCACCACCAATCGCGGGGTAAGACATTTTAAGTTCTTCACGCATTAAAAACATAATCACCTGGCGCGGCAGAGAAATCTTTTTTTCACGATTTTTACTAATAATATCCTCAACATTTAAAGAATAAAATTGGCTAACCGTCTCTAGAAGCTGGCGGGGGGTCAAAGATTGGCGCACTGGGGTGCCCGCCCAGCTCGTCAAAAGCATTTTAACCGATTCTAGGCTCGGTGGCAGATTTTTAAGCTGGTGATACACAATAATTTTGTTAAGCGCCCCCTCTAACTCGCGAATATTACTTTGCACCGAAGTGGCAATGCTTTCCAAAATTTTCACAGGCAACAAAAAAAATTTTTCTTGACACTTACGGTCTAAAATAGCCACGCGTGTTTCAAAATCCGGCGCCGCGATATCCGCGATCATCCCCCACTCAAAGCGTGATTTTAAGCGATCTTCCAAGGCCGGGATAGCTTTGGGGGGCCGGTCCGACGTCAGAATAACCTGCTTATTTTGTTGGTGCAACTCGTTAAAGGTATGGAAAAACGATTCCTGGGTGCCCTCCTTGCCAGCAATAAATTGGATATCATCAATGAGCAGAAGGTCAATGGTGCGGTAGCGATTTTGAAAATCCTTAACGGTTTTTTCTCTAATTGAAGATATAAAATCGTTGGAAAATTTTTCAGCGCTAACGTATAAAATGGAAATATCGGGATTATTTTTGCGCAATTCGTTGCCTACCGCTTGAATAAGGTGCGTTTTGCCAAGACCAACGCCGCCATAAATAAACAACGGATTATAAGCGGTGCCCGGTCGATTTACCACTGCCTGAGCCGCAGCATAGGCAAGCTCATTTCCTTTTCCGACAACAAAATTTTCAAAACGGTACTTAGTATTTACTGTAAAACCACCATTATTATTGAAAAGTTGTACAGGTACAGCTGGTGTTAGGTCAGCAAACGACGGTAAGGCCACCTCCAGCGGCTTGTTAGTTATAACCAGCTCAATTGCTAAATTTTTAAGACTTTCAATTTTATACTCCACGCGCTTTAGTGGTTTGCCGGTAACGCGTTCTAGTGATGTAATAATGGTGTGGTGGTATTTTTTTTCCATCCAGGCTTTGGTAAAAGCATTAGGAACGCACAAAACCACCATACCTTCTTGATAAGAAATAATACCAGTGTTTTTAAACCATGTAATGAAGTTGGCTTTTGAAATAGAGAGTTCTAATTCACCAAGGACGGCCTGCCAAATTTCGTAATTCTGCATAATTAAATGGTAGATACTTTTTTGCCTTAAAGCGTTCGCTCATTATAACACAAGCGCGGGGGTGGCAACACAGTTCTAAAACAAAAGAAAAGTGAATAAGCTGTGAATAAGCTGTGAATAAACCCTGTTGACATTTAAACTTGACAAACTCACTCTAATATTATATACTTCTTGCTACTTTTGAAATAATACATTATTATATAAAATACCATAATTTAGATGTATGTCAACCAAACGAACCTATCAACCAAAAAAACGTAAACGTGCTCGCTCCCACGGATTTATGAAGCGCATGAGCACCAAGCAAGGCCGAGCAGTGCTCGCTCGCCGTCGCGCCAAGGGTCGCAAAAAGCTCACCGTGTCCGATGAAATTACCGGTAAATTACGCCGCTTTAAGAGTTAGGTGCAAATTTTTCCAAAGACCCGCCGTTGGCGGGTTTTGTGTTTGAATTTTCTTTCGCGAGAAAATTCACTTCGTAGCGAGTCGGAACGAGCGGAGAAGATTCCTTATTATTGTAAAAAAACAGCAAAAGTGTATAATTTAAAGACCAAGTGATTATGCTCCAAACATCAAACCGCCTCACTAAAGTCCGAGATTTTAATCTCATCATGAAATATGGCCGCTGGGCGAATGGTTCTTTTTTGGATCTTAAATATTTAGAATTAGCAAAAATAACCAATTATTTCCCAAAAAAAGAAGACCCGGATAAGTTTAAAAAACAGCTCAAGTTGGCCATTACCGTGGGGCTTAAGGTGTCGAAAAGCGCGGTTAAGCGCAATCGCGTCAAACGTCAAATTCGTGAAGTGCTTCGCCTCCTTATTAAAGACGGTCGTATCACTGGTGGGCGCTATCTGCTTTTTGTCGCTCGTAAAAATATATTAGAAAAAAATTACGCCGAGATTAGCGAAGAAGTGATGTTATTATTAAAGAGGTCAAATATTTATTTGTCATCCTGAGCGCAGCGAAGGATCTCTGTCCGTTTGGTAGTTGAGACAGAGATTCTTCACTGCGCCCCGCTTCGTTCAGAATGACAGCTGTATATGCAGACATTATTTTTTCTCTTATCCCTGCCAAAAAATACAATTATCTGGTTAATTAAAATATATCAAAAAACCATTTCGCCCGACCACGGGCTTTTTAAATTCCGCTTTCCACACGGGTATTGTCATTTTTATCCATCCTGTAGTCAATATGCTGTTGAGGTGATACAAAAAAGAGGCCTGTTGGTAGGCCTCCCGAAAACTGTGTGGAGAATTTTACGGTGTAATCCGTGGAATAAAGGGGGGGTTGATCTGCCAAGATAAATTACTTTGAATTACGAAATGCACCGTTTTCATTCTGACGACACGTTCACTACGTTCAGTGTAAACTCCGGAAGAATCTCTGGCTCACCAACCAATTACTGGTGTTATATGTCTATTGACGAGTGAGCCAGAGATCCTTCGCTCTGCTCAGGATGACAAAAACGAGTGTTTTGTATTTCAAAGGAATTAAGTATTATCTCACGTATCCCAGCGGATTCACCCTCACCCCGTTGATCATAAACTCAAAATGCAAGTGAATACCGGTGTGACCGCGCACATTACCGGTATTACCCATCAGCGCAATGGTTTGACCGGCCTCCACGCGTTCACCGGGAGACACCAAAAGCACAGAGTGGTGGGCGTAGAGCGTTTTAAGTCCGCCACCATGATCAATAATAACATAGCAGCCATAACCGCCGTTCCAACCGCATTGAGATTTTTCTATGACACCGGCTTTGGCCGCGTAGCTGGGTGTCTGCCATGGTCCAGCAACGTCAATGGCATGGTGGCGCCAGCTAAAGTATTGAGTAATAGTTTTAACTCCGGAAGGCCACACAAAGCCTCGGGCGGAAGCCGAAGCCAAAGAACGCGGCAAGGTGGCGATGCGTTGGAAACTGCCGGTGGTGCGCGGCGCCCGGGCAATAGCCTGTTCATTGGGTTTGACACCGCCCGGCACCATCAAACGCTCTCCCACTAATAAATCGCTACCATTTTCTTTTAAATGGTTAAAATTAATAATATCGTCAGCTGAGACGCCGTATCGTTTCGCAATTTTTAGGAGGGTGTCATTTTTTGCAACTTTATGAAAGATGCCAGTGGTGGGTGGAACGCGCAAAATATCACCGGGTCGAATGAGTGTGCGTTCCGTTAAACCATTTTCCCACAAAATAGTGGCTACGCTGACACCGAACTCGTACGCGATAGTACTTAAAGAATCACCTGGTTCAACTTGATAATCCACGATTTGAGTTCGTTGGCTTGCTCCGCCAACCGTGCCGCCGGGAATAAGGAAAGGCTTGGAGATGGATCGGCCGCCGGCCACTACGGATAATTGGTCGGGAATTATGTAATTAGCCGATCCGCCGGTCAGTGTGCCGGCATTCAGCGCCCCAAGCCGCCACGCTGGCACGGGAGTGTTAGCCATGTTTTCGTTCGATACTACTTCCTGCGTGTCAAATTCTTCCGGCGGAGTTAACAATCGGTAAGCGATGGTTTTTTGCCCCGCGAAAAAAGGGTCGGGTTTAGCCAGTAGCTTAGTTTGAGGAATGGTTAAACAAAAGATAATGGCCGCTAGAATCAATTGCAAAAAACTCCGTTTTAACAAAAGCTCGCGGCGTGGCGTAAAGCCGGTGCGCCGTAAAAAGTAGGCGGTTTTATAGTGTCCTCGTCGCGCCATTCGCCAAAACGGGGTCAATAAAAAAGAAAAGGTTCGGTGCAATCGACCCCCCACCCACCAAATACTACGTTTAATATAAACCAAAAAACGCAAAATATTCAACAAAGCTTTGTATTTCATAGGCTTGACGTAGACGATAGTTTAGCATAGAATAGCCACTAAATCAACGGGGCGACACCGCGCCTTTGACCTTTGTAACTTTCAACTTTTAACTATCACCCGTATGACCGAAAACATAATTATTCTCGTTGGAGCCTTGGTTCCAGCTTTGCTCGCGGTAGTGTATGGCATTCTTATGAGTGCTTGGATCATGAAACAATCGGCCGGTAGCGACCGTATGCAAGCCATTGCTCGCGCGGTGCAGGAAGGGGCGGCCGCTTATCTTAAACGCCAATACAAAACCATAGCGATTGTGGCCGTGATTATTTTTGTTCTGCTGGGGCGGGGAATAGATTGGATGACAGCCGTTGGGTTTTTAGTGGGCGCGCTTTGTTCGGGTGTTGTTGGTATTATTGGTATGAGTATTTCCGTTCGTGCCAACGTCCGCACCGCCGAGGCCGCGACCAAAGGTTTTGTGCCTGCAATGACCATGGCCGTGCGTGGTGGTTCGGTAACCGGTATGCTTGTGGCTGGTCTTGGTCTTATGAGTGTATCCGCGTTTTATTTAATTACTAAAGACGTCTCGGCTTTGATTGGTTTGGGTTTTGGCGGCAGCCTTATTTCTGTTTTTGCCAGAATTGGCGGCGGAATTTATACCAAAGCCGCGGATGTGGGGGCTGATCTCGTTGGCAAGGTAGAAAAAGGCATCCCCGAAGATGATCCGCGTAACCCGGCCGTAATTGCCGATAATGTCGGTGATAATGTGGGCGATTGCGCCGGAATGGCAGCGGATCTTTTTGAAACATACGCCATAACGATTATCGCGGCCATGGTATTAGGCGACCAATTATTCCCGGGCAATAGTCGTGTGCTTGTTTATCCGCTGGTACTCGGTGGCGCGTCGCTGGTAGCTTGTATGCTTGGCACCATGGCTATTCGCTTGGGCAAAAACCAAAATGTAATGCAAGCCTTGTATAAAGGCTTGGCCGCCGCCGCAATTTTATCTCTACTGGCTTTTTACCCGCTCACTCAGTGGCTTTTAAATAATCTCACCGGGTATTCCGTAAATAAACTATATGGAGCCGCTATCATTGGACTTGTTCTCACCGCGGTGATGGTGTGGCTCACCGAGTATTACACTTCTACCAGCTATGGACCAGTGCAAGGAATCGCCAAAGCCAGCGCCACCGGCCACGGTACTAACGTCATCGCCGGCCTCGCCTTATCAATGAAATCAACCGCTTTACCCGTGTTGGCAATTTTAGCCGCCATGCTTGGTTCTTTTTGGTTAGCCGGTCTGTTTGGCATCGCTATCGCGGCTGTGAGCATGCTCTCGCTTGCGGGAATTGTGGTGACCATTGATGCCTACGGCCCCATTACGGACAACGCCGGCGGCATTGCCGAAATGGCCGATCTGCCCGAGAGTGTGCGCGCTATTACCGACCCGCTGGATGCCGTTGGCAACACTACCAAAGCGGTCACCAAAGGTTATGCCATTGCTTCGGCTGGCCTCGCGTCACTCGTTTTATTCGCCGATTTCACACACAAACTTCCCGGTTCAGTTCAATTTTTAATTAACGACCCCAAAGTACTCACCGGTTTGTTCATCGGCGGCCTCTTACCCTATTTGTTTGGCGCTTTATTAATGGAATCAGTCGGGAAAGTGGCCGGTAAAGTAGTGGAAGAAGTGCGCCGCCAGTTTAAAGAAATTGTTGGCATTATGGAAGGCACCGCTAAGCCCGACTACCGCGCTTGTTCAGATATTGTTACCAAAGACGCTATTCGTCAAATGATTGTTCCCGCCCTTCTTCCCGTGGTGGTCCCGATTATTGTCGGAGTGGCTTTCGGTGTTGAGGCGCTGGGCGGTCTGTTGGTTGGTACTATTGTTACCGGTCTATTTATGGCAATTTCCATGACCACCGGCGGCGGTGCCTGGGACAACGCCAAAAAGTATATTGAAAAAGGCAACTACGGCGGCAAGGGTTCTTTCGCCCACCAAGCGGCTGTTACCGGCGACACGGTAGGCGACCCGTATAAAGACACGGCCGGCCCCGCCATTAACCCCATGATTAAAGTAGCCAACATCGTCGCGCTTCTTATCGTCGGATTACTAATAAAATAAGTCGTCAATTCCCCGCTCGGGTCGCCTGCCATGTCGAATGACTGTGGGGGTAGGGGTGGGTGGGCTACCGAGAGCACTCACTTAACAAAAAACACTCTACAATTTTTGTAAAGTGTTTTTATTTTCTTTTTTCCCCAGATCACCCTTACCATAATTACAATTTTTTTGTAACCATAATGAGTGAGGTGACCTGGCGAGGGACCCCTGACTCACGTTCTGCGCGAGAGGGGTATGTTTTGTTTTGCCTGTTTCTCCTTGTTGAGGGCCGGCCGTGAGGTTTCTATGGGTGAGGGGACAGGAGCTCGCCTGGCCCCGGCAACGTGGCATGGATGCATTGTCCTGACGGAGAACAAACGAATCCGGGATCACAATTCTTGTCCCT
>SICD01000023.1 GCA_009694865.1 Candidatus Magasanikiibacteriota bacterium | reverse complement strand
GCATGATGGTAATGGCAGTTTCGCTGTCACCATTCATAATCGCAGTTTGAATAGGGGATGGGCCGCGGTATTTGGGTAGAAGCGAAGGGTGGATGTTAATTGTCCCATGCGTAGGGATATCCAAAATAGCTTGGGGAATAATAAGGCCGTAACGGTAGACGATACTCAAGTGATAAGTACTAAGTTCTAAGCTATAAGCTTTGAGTGATTCAGGCTGCTCTACTGGAATTTTATATTTTTCAGCGACAATTTTAACTGGCGGTTTTTCCAGTTCCTGTTTTCTTCCCACCGGCCGATCTGGCTGTGTCACAACAGTCAAAATTTTAAAACCCACCGTATTCAAGAGGGCTTCAAGAGTCTGGGCGGCAAATTCATCGGTGCCGAAGAAAGTTATTTCGATCATATTATATTGACCTTTCTGTACTTCTATGTTAGTTTTAGAGTATTACAAATGGGAAGGTGCCAGATGACGCAAAAGCAGTGGGTGAAACAGAACATGGTGGGGATCCTCATCATGCTCGTGGGTGCCATGATTGCAGGCTTCTTTTTCAAAGGGGGAAAGGCCTATCACGGCGGCTCGAGCGAGCTTTGCCACTTAGGCTACATGGTGATGGGTGCTGGGTTCTACCACATGACCGTCATCAGGATCGTACGGTATCGGCGCCGGGATAGGGGCGGGTGAAGAGCAGTCAGCCGACGGTCCAACGAGTGATGCCACAAGCGTCGCTCCGCGGGCCGTCGGCTTCGTCATTTCTAGACCCTCGGATATTTTGAATTCACTTTTACTTTAACTGCTTCCTTATCCACGTGCCTAAAATCCGTGGCCTTTTCAATATATAAATGTCCGCCCAAATGATCACACTCATGCTGGACGATGCGGGCAAAAAAATCCTCCGCAATAAATTCTAACTTTTTTCCTTTTTTATCCAACGCCGAAACTCTAATTTTTTTATAGCGTTTAATTTTGCCGTAAACTCCCGGTACGGATAAGCAACCCTCTTCATCCCACTCTTTTGTAATAGATAATTTAGTCCACACGGGGTTAATGAGACACAAATCATCTTTTCCCAGGGGGTTATAATTTTTGGTAATAACACACAGCTGTATCGGTCGCCCCACCTGTATCGCGGCCAAACCCACTCCATCTTTAATATACATGGTCTCTACCATGTCTTTAATAAATTTTTGCATCTCACGCGAGTTAATTTCTTTAGGGTCAACATCCGCGCTGCGCTCGTGGAGCATTGGGGTGGGTTCAAAAACAATGTCGTAAATCATACTTAGTTTGTTTAGGGCGGTAGGACTGTAGGATTGTAGGACGGTAGATCGCCCTGCCACAATCTCCTACTTTCCTACACGCCTAACACAGAGTTCGGATTAGGATCTACCTTCCATCCAACCGGCAAATTGCTAACTAGCAATTTCGTGTATTTTTTATAAAACTGGTAGCTAATTTTAGCCAATATAATATAGCGATGTTGGCCTTTAAAGTAGGCTGGAAAAGCCGGAATTGGTGAGCTTATTGTAATATTTTTATCGTCTTTCGTCAACGTTATGAGTTTGCGGTATATAAAGGATGCAGTTTCTTTAGTGTCGCCTTCATTAGTCCCCGAACACCAGCATTTCACCAGGTAAAAAAATGGCGGATAGTTAAAACGCTTACGTTCCGCCAGTTCTGACTCATAAAATAGTTCCGGTTTTTCCAAAGCACTAAACACAATATGTTCCGGTTGCGAGGTTTGAATAAAAAGCTGGCTGGTGGGCAGCAGCATTTGCGCGCTACGTACAGCCTGCCACAATTCTTCCGTCATTTTATATTCCGGTACAAATAGGGGAGTATCAGCGTCCACAAAGGCGCAAAGAGTTATTTTTTCAAACGGGACCACGCCCCAAGCCGCGGCCGTGCCAACGATGATTGTGCCGGGTGGCATTTTACTGTCATCCCGAGCGAGGCTCGCGCCGACGAGGGATCCCTGTCCGTCGTTCGAGTGAGCCAGAGATTTCTCCGGAGCCTGTACTGAGCGTAGCGAACGTGTCGTCGAAATGACAATATTATCATCGTCACTATCAACGCGAATAATATTTCTGGTTTTCCCGAAAATATTACGCAATTCTTTTTCCAAAAGTTCGGTGCCCGCTCCGGCAGAAATTCGTTGTGTCCCGCCACATCCGGAACAGTTTGGTTTTTCTAGTTCGTTATAATCGCAGTGGTGACAGGTGAGAATATGTTTTTTTTCGTGGTAGGTGAGATTAGTCCCGCAGTGGAGGCATTTGGCGACTAAACCGCAATCACGGCAGGCAATATAATGAGCGCTGCCAAGACGGTTGAGATATAAAAAAGCCACGCCTTTTTCGTCTTCCCGTAATGCTTCCACAAGAGTCTCCGCTAACACATTATAATTACCTCCCCGACGTTCGTCGGCAATATTTATAATGGTGACGTGCGAAATCCCGGCAACCACCCCTACCCCTCCTTGGAAAGGAGGGGAGTTGTTGGTGTCCCCTCCTGCCCGAGGAGGGGTGGCCCTCAAGGGCCGGGGTGGTGGGAGCTCCTCGTAAATTCCCTTACTAGCAAAATAAAAACTCTCCACGCTTGGGGTGTGAGTTAAGAAAGTCAATTCCGCTTTGGTATGATGCGATAGTAACAGAGCCGCGTCGCGAGTATGAAAACGCGGCGCCATGTCCCAGCTTTTGTGCGCCGGGTTTCCCTCGTCATCCACAATAATTCTCTCTAAATTAAAAAACGATAGAAATAACGCTCTCCTCGTCCCCAGTACAATTTGTTTTTCTCCTCGCCAAACCTCAAACCACTTAGCGAACATTTCTTTAACACTTAATTCACTGGAAATTTCTACAACTTCGTCTTTTTGAGATTTTGATAGAAGTTTAAAAAATGATGGTATGTCGTGCTTGGTGGGAACTAAAATTAAAGTCTGACCAGAATTTGACAGCTTTGAAATAATTCTTCGCTTCTCGTCTAAATTTGAATAAGTAATTAATTTGGGCTTACCAACTGTCATCCCGAGCGAGGCTCGAGCCGACGAGGGATCTCTGTCCATCGTTCGTTGGTGAGCCAGAGATTCCTCCTTCGTCGGAATGACAGTTGGGGCATTGTCTAATTTGGAGAGTTTCCTTTTTTGTAGTGGCGGGAGATTTGATTTTATTAAAAACCCGAGCGGCGTGGCGTATAACGTGGCCATTTCTTCTAAAAAAGCCAATTGCTCCCTACTCATAATTGGTCTCTCCAGAGTGATCGCGATAACAGTTTTAAGGCGAGCTGATTCTATATAACTGGTAATTTTTAGAGAATGGACAATCGCAAACTCAAGCCCACTCCGAAAGGGGATTGAAACGAGTTGTCCGGGTTTGATAAGGGGCTCTAGGTTTGCCGGCACCAAATAATCAAGCACGGTTAATGAAGCTGGCATCCTCCGGAGTGGAATAACTGTGGCCAGCATAGTAGTAAGGTCTAAGAAAGAAGAAAATGCGCGGTCAAATACCCTACACCAAACGGAGCTTCATACGCGTAGGACTGATAAGAAAAATTAATGTTACGCAAAATGCCCATTAAAATCAGGAACGATCTAAAGCCGCATTCCGCCGCCGCGGTTAAAAATTGAGCGTCCAAATTCAACATTCCGGTTGTATTATGTGAGGCCAGAAGCTCCTGAATTTTTTTATCAAATTCCGGTCCGGCGGCATTAAAACCTCCCGGAGCGTCGCTGGTGAGTGCGTGTGATAAATCACCCGAAGCTACCACTGCGATTCGTTTATTGCTTTTTAAAATCTCATCCTTAACTAAATAACCAAAATCCAAATGTGTTTTACTATCAAACCCAGAAAAACCAATTGGAAAAACAGTAACATTGGGTAAGTGAGAGGTGAGGTATATTAACGGTACTCCCGCGCCGTGATCCAATTTTTCCTCCGTTACCATTGTTGCTGGGATACCATTGCGTTTGCTGGCGCTTCTTATTTCCGGCGGTAGTTGCATTTCGCCATTAAATGTTTGTTTGGTTGATAAATCGCCAAATTCTCGAAAATCGGTCGTATACGTGGCGCTGTAATGCAAAGTAAAAGCATCCGCCAGGAGGGGGCCGTGGGGAGAAATAATCACCACACAGTCTGGTTTTGATAGGTACAAATCTTCCTCCAATTTTTGTAAAGCCGCTTTCGTTTTGGCTATTTTTTGGAGAGAATCTTTGCCAATAACGGGGATAAGGAGCGGCGGGTGCGGCGCGATACCAGCGAATACGAGAGGCATATGGTTGTAAATTAATAATTATTAATCTCTAATGACTAGTGGTGATTGTCACCGTGCCGGAAGCAATCCAGGTTGCCAGTTTATTTGGTTCCTCAAATCTTTTTTTGTAATCGGAATTTCCCAGGGTAATTATGGAGTACTGTTTTTTAGTTTTGCGTGATTCGACTAACATTATCATAACCGCGCCAGCCTCTTCAGTATAGCCGGTTTTACTGGCAAGAATACGGTAGTTCCTGTCCTTAAGCGCGATAAGCTGATTAGTATTATTAAACGTATGGCTGGCCGAGTTATTTTTATTAACTACTTCTTTAAAACTATATTTGGTTTGAAACAAAGAATCTTTAATGGTGACATTGCTTAAAACTTTAGTAAAAATTTTTAACAAATCGCGCGCCGTAGATTTATTTTGTTCGTCAAGACCGCTCACATCCGAGAGCGAGGTGGAATCGGCCCCCCATTCGGCCAACCGTTCGTTCATGGCGCTAATAAAGGCATTTTCGGAAGACAGGCCGCTATTTTGAGCAATCATTCGCGCCGTAGCATTTACCGATCCAACCAGCATACTGTTAAAGAGGTCGGCGTTTTTAATTTTTTCGCCAGTGACAAGTTTAAGCGAATTGGGAGTGGCGCTGTGTTGTTTGGCATTGTAGATCATGGTGCCAGAAAGTTTAAAATTTTGATTTAACGCTTCATAGGCGGTCATGAGTTTAGTGAGCGAAGCAATAGGGCGACGTGAATCAATATCCTTGCCGGTAATAATGCGGCCACTGGGGTATTCGGCTACCAAGTAACTAGGTAGTTTGGTAGTAAACAAATCTGGTACTTGACTTAAACTATCACCCAAAAATTTATTTTTAGATGAGGTAAGCGTCCGATTTAAAAACAAAGTTTCACCGCTAGGAATATTTAGCGCGGTCAGAAGTGACACCGTAACGATATTAGATTGTTTATAACCCATTCCAACAAACGTATCATCATCGGCAATCTGGCGTTTTTTGCCATGATCCACAACATAACGAAGACGGCTGTCTTTAAGTTGAATCAGCGTGCCATCCGCAAAAGTAAGGGGTATATCGGCCATGGGAAAGGCTCGTAAATCTTTCGCCAAATGTTTTTCGGTGTGGAGAGAACGAAAATTCGCTTCCACTACGGCCGCGTCAACCAACGGATAAAAGACGTTGTCTTTCAATAAATAAAAAGCGCCTTTAAGATCGGTAATTCTGTAAATGACACCAAGTGGGGCGGTAGAACTTACAGTAATCGGGAGCCCTTGGATAAAGCCGGCCAAGTCCGCTTCATTTACATCGTCTATTTCTTGCGGGTTAAAACCTAATTTACGCACGACTTCATCGGACGCGAATGGCCGGAGCGTGTCATAATCAAGTAAATATGTTATGGCGCCCACTCGTAAAATAGAAAAATTTGTAAAACTAATATCAGTGCCAATTTCATAATTGGATAAATCAATCTCCGGAACCATAATAGCAATTTTGGGATCAGTGCGGGATACCAAAGCTGATTTACTGGCAAAACGGCGACGTTGGCCATTTTGGATTAACCAGTATTCGCTCGAGCTAGCCGACTGGAGAAGCGTGCCATTAGGGTACGCTTCATCAAACCATGAAGCCCAAATACGATGAAAATTTTTATTCCCGTGAAGGTGGGGAGTGTAAGTGTATAAAAATGCCGTCGCCCAACTCTGTGGCGTCACGTCCTCGTTATCAATTCGAATTGGCGTATTAATTTTTTTTACGTACGATTGATCCTGATGCTCATAATACCAGCGCATAATGCCAGCCGTATTATCCACTTGCTTGCCAAATCCTTTGTGACTTTGCACCTTAGGGTCATTAATATTACAACCATCACATACGGCATACCCGGTGGCCCAATCCAATTGGCGTTGGGTTGGGGTGTCATCTGTAATTAAACTTTGCTCTTTTTGGAGCGTAACCAAAATATATTTGGGGTTTATTTGATACGTTTGAGCGGCATTATATATAATGTCAGCCGCACTTTTAATAGTTCCGTTGGTATCCTCACCTTGAAAAGAGCTTAAGTAGCTCCCTTTACTACTTAAAAAAGCTTGGATGTCGCCGCGCGTCCAATCTTGGTAATTTTGCAGTTCGTTATCGGAAATAATGAAGTGAGGGTTAAAATCGGCCTGGGCTAAAGCTAAAATAGGATTAAAAAATATCCCTAGTAAAACAAAAACATTGGCAATTTTATAGGCTATTTTGCGCATAATTATAGTATAGCACAACGCAATCATACAATAAAGATACATAGGGAGAAATAAAAACAATCCTAAGGAAGGATTGCTTTTACAACCACTAAGCTTATTCAATCGCAATTTTTCCTTTACTTTCACTCACTTTTACCGTCTGTCCATCCACAATTTTACCTTGTATAATTTGCAACGCCAATTCATCCAAAAGCTTGCTCTGCAGAGCGCGTTTGAGCGGTCTCGCGCCATAATCTTCGTTGTAGCCCTCTTTGGCAAGAAGTTTTTTAGCGCTGGCCTCAACTTTAATGATAATTTTTTTCTCCAAGAGGCGTTCTTGAATTTTTTCCAGCTGTAAATCCACAATATGCTCAATTTCCTTGGGCGAAAGCGACTGGAACATAATAATATCATCCACGCGGTTTAAAAATTCCGGTTTAAAATGTTCTTCCAAAAGTTCCATAATTTTATCGCGCACGTTTTTATCATTCACTTTTTTAGATTTGGCCTTGTCTTCCGAAAATCCAAAACTGCCGCGCTTGTGGAGATTAAGTATCATCTGACTACCAATGTTGCTAGTCATAACGATAATACAATTTTTAAAGTTCACCTTGCGGCCTTTGGCGTCGGTTAAATGCCCATCATCCAAAATCTGGAGCAGAATGTTAAACACATCCGGGTGCGCTTTTTCAATTTCGTCAAACAACACAACCGAGTAAGGCTTGCGTCGAATAATTTCAGAAAGTTGTCCGCCCTCGTCATACCCCACATACCCAGGAGGTGAGCCAATCATTTTAGCGGAACTGTGTTTCTCCATATATTCGCTCATATCAACGCGGACAAGGGAGTCGGGGCTATCAAACATAAAATCCGCGAGCGCTTTGGCCAGTTCGGTTTTGCCAACCCCAGTAGGGCCGAGGAATATAAATGAGCCAATCGGTCGGTGTGGTTCGGCCACACCAGCGCGGGAGCGACGCAAGGCATTGGCGACGGCTTTAATGGCTTCGCTTTGGCCCACAATACGCTTCCCGAGAATTTCCTCCAACTGGGTAAGCTTGTCGCTTTCCGTCTGCAACATTTTTTTAACCGGAATTCCCGTCCAACGCGCCACCACGCCGGCAATGTCTTCTTCGGTCACCTCTTCTTTCAAAATCCCGTGCTCTTTTTGCATCACGTTTAGTTTCATATCCGCCTCTTTCATTTGGCGCTGTAAATCCGGAATGCGACCATATCGAATCTCGGCCACCTTTTGGAGGTCACCTTTGCGCTCTTCAATATCGGCCTGCTGTTTCAGGCGGTCAATTTCTTTTTTAAATTTATGGATGTTCGTGATAGTGTCTTTTTCGTTTTTCCACTTTGCCTCCAGCCCCACACTCTGTTCTTCCAAATTTGCAATATCTTTTTCTACTTTAGTGAGGCGCTCTTTGGAGATTTCGTCGGTTTCTTTTTTAAGGGCCCGTTTTTCAATCTCAAGTTTAATTGTTGTGCGTTTCATTTTATCCAAATCTTCTGGCATGGAGGTAATTTGGAGTTTCAAAGCGGAAGCCGCTTCGTCAATCAAGTCGATGGCTTTGTCGGGAAGAAAACGATCGGTAATATAACGCTCCGACAGCTTCACCGCCGCCACAATAGCCGCGTCCGTAATGCGCACGCCATGGTGCACTTCATATTTTTCTTTAATCCCGCGCAGAATCGCAATGGCATCATCCTCGCTCGGTTCATTCACCATCACGGGTTGAAATCGGCGCTCCAGGGCCGCGTCTTTTTCAATATATTTTTGGTACTCTTTTAATGTCGTCGCGCCAATAGCATGCAGTTCGCCGCGCGCGAGCATGGGTTTTAACATGTTAGAAGCGTCCACCGCGCCTTCCGATCCGCCCGCTCCTACAATGGTATGCAGTTCATCAATAAACAAAATAATTTTACCAGCAGCGCTGTTAATTTCTTTTAAAACTGCTTTGAGGCGTTCTTCAAATTCACCGCGAAACTTTGTACCGGCCACCAAGGAGCCTAAATCAAGTGAAATGACTTCTTTGTTGCGGAGGGATTCCGGCACATCACTATTTACAATGCGCTGGGCTAACCCTTCGACGATTGCTGTCTTGCCAGTACCCGGCTCTCCGATGAGCACGGGATTATTCTTGGTGCGGCGCGTTAAAATCTGCATCACACGGCGAATCTCATCATCACGACCAATCACCGGATCAATTTTTTCTTTGCGTGCCAAATCGGTTAAATTTTTTCCATATTTTTCCAAAGCATTGTACTTACTCTCCGGCTCCGGCGAGTCAACTTTTTGGTTGCCACGGATGCCGGCCAAAGTTTTCAGCACAGTTTCGTAGGTGACTCCCATCTGCGCCAGCCACACGCCGAGCGGGTTTCGGTCGGAAAGAAAAGCGAGCAGAAGATGTTCTACGCTAATATAATCATCGCCCATTTTTTTGGCTTCGTTGGCCGCATTCTGAAAAACGCCGAGCATGCTGGGGCCCAGCATAATTTGCCCCTGCGGGGCAGCGCCAACTCCACTCGGGGTCGGGAGTTCGTGAATCCATTTGGTCAGTTGCACCCGCAAAGTATCCAGTGAAACATTCAATTTTTGCAAAATACCGGTAACTAAGCCTTCTTGGTCTTCCAAAAACGCCAAAAATAAATGGGGTGGTTCCACTTGGGGCTGGCCATGTTCATGCGCCAGCCGGGCCGCGGTTTGTATTGCTTCTTGAGATTTATTTGTGAAATTTTGGGGAAACATTTTTTAGGCTTTAGGAATTAGCTGGTAGGAGGAGGGCGAAAATTATCACTCACATCACTAGAGTGATAATAGTATACCACGGTTGATTCTTTTGTCAAATAGTAGTAAAATTATACCATATTTTAGACTAAAATACATGCCGATTGAGGTTTTAGGAGTAAAAATTGACCAAATTACGCATAACCAGGCGCTACAGAAAGTAGCTGATTTTTTATCTTCGTCCGACCAACATACGATTTTTACGCCCAACCCAGAGATTTTGGTGAAAGCCCATAAGGACGAATATTTTAAAAAAGTGCTCAATTCTTCTAGCTTAAATTTGTGTGATGGGTTTGGGCTCTGGCTCGCGGCGCGTTTTGTCATTCCGAGCGAGGCTCACGCCGACGAGGTCTCGCGATCCCTCATAGGGGAATCTCTGTCTCAACCAACCAACGGGCAGGGATCCTTCGCTGCGCTCAGGATGACAGCTAAAATCGAACGCATCACCGGCACAGATTTTATGCTCGACATTTGTCGCATTGCCGCAGAACAGAATAGGGGAGTGTATTTACTTGGATCAGGAAGTGATGAAGTGGTTAAAAAGACGGCAGATAATTTGCAAAAACAATTTCCGAATTTAAAAATTGTTGGCTCAGACAGAGGACCGGTGATTGTCGAAACGGAAATGACAAATGGTGAGTGCGTTACCCCCTCCTCCGTCCTCCCCCTAAATGGGGGAGGGGATTGTCGGTCGGTCTCCTTTCCTCTCTCCCCTTCATTAGGGGAGAGACAGAGAGAGGGGTATGCGTCGCTTGTTTCTAAAATAAATGAAACACGACCTGACGTCCTCCTCGTCGCCTTTGGCATGGGCAAACAGGAAAAATGGATTTACGAAAACCTCGCCAAACTCCCCAGCGTCAAAATCGCTATGGGTGTTGGTGGGGCGTTCGATTATGTTTCCGGCGCAGTCCCAAGAGCGCCTAGACTTATGCGCAAAATTGGGTTAGAATGGGTGTATCGGCTCCTCCGCCAGCCACGGCGTGCGGGGCGAATTTTTAATGCTACGGTTAAGTTTTTATATTATTATGTCAGAGGTTAAATCCGGTTCTAAACCGGAAATAAAAAGAGAAAAATTGGTTGTCGAGATAGGATCGGGGCAAGTACCCGCGGCATTGACTGCTAAAAGGCGAATAAGAAAAGATGAGCATTATGTTACTGTAAATATTGTCGACCGTCAGGCAAACTTTGAAAAAAAATTGCATGATGCGTCAAATTTTAGCCCAACTATTGGCGATGGATCTGACTTGGCTTTTGGAAATGGAACTGTCGACGAACTTATTTACACAAATGTATTCGGAGACAATCAAATACATAAAGTCAGTAAAGTAAAAATGTTAAAAGAAGCTGCTCGTGTAATCGCGCGAACGGGCCGAATTGTTGTAACTGAAACTATAACACCGCTGGAATCTAATTTTCTTATCAATCATTTATTTTTGGACCAAGTCGGATTACGAATTGTAAGCACTAGCGAAAATGTGAAAGATATTGAAAGATATCATGATCATAGGATGAGAACCTCTTCGTCAAAACAATTTCAATATGTTTTAGCAAAAATATAATTTTGCATTTATGGTAAGAACTCGTTTCGCCCCCAGCCCCACCGGAAAATTACACGTTGGCGGTCTGCGCACCGCCTTGTACGCGTATTTAGTTGCCAAACAAAATGGCGGCCAGTTTTTGCTACGCATTGAAGACACCGACCGCGGAAGATTTGTAGAAACGGGAACCATGAATATTTTGCAATCGCTGTATTGGGCTGGCATTGTGCCGGATGAAGGTGTGGTATTGCAAGATGACAAAGTCAGCCAAATAGGGGATAAAGGACCTTATATCCAATCGGAGCGTCTTCCAATTTACAAAAAATATACCGATGAACTTTTAGCAGCCGGAAACGCCTATTATTGTTTTTGCGCGAACGAGCGGTTGGAAGAAGTGCGCCAATTTCAACAAAAGAACAAATTACCAACCGGGTATGATGGTCGCTGTCTCAAATTAGAAAAAAAAGAAGTGGAAGCCATGCTCGCGGCCGGGGAAAATTCTGTCGTACGGCTTAAAATGCCGAAAACTGGTGAAACGGTTTGGAATGATTTAGTTCGCGGTGTTGTAAAATTTAAAAATGAATTGGTGGATGATCAGGTGCTTTTAAAATCCGACGGTTTTCCAACTTACCATCTAGCGGTGGTCGTGGACGATCACTTGATGGAAATTTCCCACGTTGTTCGGGGTGAAGAGTGGGTTTCGAGCACACCAAAACATCTGCAACTCTATGCTTATTTTGGCTGGCAACCGCCACAATTCGCACACCTTCCTCTCCTCCTTAATGCCGACAAATCTAAATTAAGCAAACGCCAGGGCGATGTGGCGGTGGAGGATTATTGTGCCAAAGGATATTTGCCAGAAGCTATCGTCAATTTTGTTGCTTTCTTAGGGTGGAACCCGGGCACGGAAAAAGAAATATACTCTATGGATGAATTAATTAAAGATTTCAGTTTGGAAAAAGTAAGCAAAGCGGGAGCAGTATTTAATGTGGAAAAATTAGATTGGTTTAATCGCGAGTATTTAAAACGGTTGTCTTCTAATGAAGTGACAAAAAGAGCGCTGCCATGGTTTGAAAAGTCCGACTACTTCAAAGACCAAAAACTAAAAATCAAAGACCGAGAATGGTTGGCCAAAGTGGTCGTTTTAGAAAAAGATCGCGTAATAACCCTGGCCGATTTACCACAAGCGGTTAAATTTATTTTTGAGTTACCGGGCTACCAAAAAGATTTGTTGATATGGCGTAAAGGAACCATCGAAGAAGTACAAAAAATTCTTCCGGAACTAAAAGAATCCTTGAATACTATAAGTATTCAAGATTGGAATAAGCTTATTTTAGAGCAAAAAGTAGGGGAATGGATTAAACAAAAAATGTATTCAACCGGCAGCGTACTGTGGCCGCTGCGTGTTTCCCTGTCTGGTCAACAAAATTCCCCGGGACCAGATGAGATTGCGGAAGTTCTGGGTAAAGATGAAACACTCCGCCGGCTCGATGTCGCTATCGTCAAGCTGTCATCCTGAGCCTGCCTGCCAGCAGGCAGGCGCAGCGAAGGATCTAGTTCGCTGGCCAGCTAGATTCTTCGGTCGCTACGCTTCCTCAGAATGACAGGTGTGGTATACTAATCTCATGCTGAAAAAAATAATCTTTTTTATTTTAATCGTAACATTCGCACTTGCGTTGAGCGGTTCTTTTGTTCTTGCCGAAGAAACCAGTTCAGCGGACGATATTCAAGTATTAAGCAAAGAAATTGCCGATCGCAAGGACAAAATAAAACAATTGGAGGATACCATTGCGGTGTACAAAAAAAATATCGCGGAAAAACAAAATCAAACGGTGTCACTTAAAAACCAATTAAGTATTCTGGATAATCGCGTTGGACAAATTAAAACTGACGTTGAGGCCACCCAAGAAAAAATTAAAGCCACTGAACTGGAAATAGAAGCCTTACGGCTCACCATTACGGATAAGACTGCTACCATTGACAAACAAAAAAGAATTATTACCAAACTGATGCAACAAATTCACAGCGAGGACCAAAAAAATTTCCTGGAAATAATGCTTACCTACAAAAATATAGCGGATTTTTTTAGTCAACTGGCTTATTTAGAAAATGTGGACAGTGATCTCGGCCGCTCGGTTATGTCGCTGCGCCTCGCCAAAACCGATTTGGAAAGCAAGCAAGAACAAGTAAAACAGAAAAAAAGCGCTTACCAAGATTTGCAACAAGAGCTAATTGTCAAACAACAAAATTTACAAGATCAGGCTGGCTACAAACAAACCCTGCTTACGCAAACAAAAAATTCCGAACAGCGCTTCCAAACTTTGCTTTCCAGCTTAAAACAGCAGTACCAAGTTATTGAGAGCGAAGTGAATACTTTTGAGGCGCGGGTACGCAAAAAGTTGGAAGAACAAAATAAAATTAAAGTTTCCGGCGACGTGGTTATGGGCTGGCCAGTACCCAGCCACAAGATTAATGCCATATTTCACGACCCTGATTACCCATTTCGCAATGTGTTCGAGCACAGCGGTATCGATATTAAAGCCCCCCAAGGCACACCTATTCGAGCGGCCGCTTCTGGATACGTCGCGCGGGCGCGGCGTTGCAATGCTTCGTCTTGCTATAGTTACGTTATCATAATTCACACCGGCAATATCTCTACTCTCTACGGCCATTTAAGCAACATTGCCATAGCCGATGACGCTTTTATAAACAGAGGCGACGTGCTAGGCTACTCTGGCGGCATTCCCGGCACCATTGGGGCCGGACCCTTTGTTACCGGCCCGCATTTGCATTTTGAAGTTCGTTTAAATGGTATACCGGTTAATCCATTGCCATACCTGCAGTAATTTTCAATTGTCATTCCGAGCGAGCGTCGTGGCGACGAGGTCTCGCGATCCCTCATGGGGGAATCTCTGTCCAATCAAATTATTAAATTTTTAAATTGTTAGTGAGTGAGCCAGAGATCCTTCGCTGCGCTCAGGATGACAAAGCATTTATGCCAAAGAAAAAATTACGCATTGCTGTATTAATGGGTGGTCCGTCTGCCGAGCGAGAAATATCGCTAATCACCGGCCAAGCAATTTATAAAAATCTGGATAGAAAAAAATATCACGTCACGGCCGTGGAAATGACCCCTGACAGCCGATTTTTTATTCCCGACCAAAAAAAATATCTTGATCTGCAAAATAAAGATCGTAAATTATTTGATCTAATTTTTATCGCGCTTCATGGTTCCCCGGGGGAAGATGGAACGGTGCAAGGGATGCTGGAAGCACTCGGAATTCCGTATACCGGTCCCGGTGTACTATCTAGTGCTCTGGCAATGGACAAAGAAAAAACCGCCGAAATTTATCGTGTCCACAATATCCTCACGCCGGATTTTATCGCGTTCGGTCCCAAGGAGTGGGGGGGTGAGCGCTCCGCTATTCTCAAGCATGTTAAAAAATATCTTGGGTTACCGGTCGTCATTAAACCAACCAACCAGGGCTCGGCGGTGGGGACGGCCATTGTAAAAACTGAAAAAAAGTTAATATCCAAAGTTTCTCGAATAATTAAACAATTTCCCCGCTTAATGATCCAACAATTTATTAAAGGGCAAGAGGCAACATGCGGGGTGCTGGAGAAAAATGACCAAGCCTTCCCGCTCCCGCCCACTAGAATAATTGCCAACGCCGGTGAATTTTACGATTACAAATCAAAATACGCTCCCGGCGGCTCCACGCATATTTGTCCAGCCGATTTTTCATCTTCTGTTAACAAAAAGATTCAGACGCTCGCTCTCCAAGCCCATCACGCTCTAGGTTGCCGTGGAATGTCCCGCACCGACATTTTTGTGGCTGATACCGGAAAACTGTGGGTGATTGAAACCAACACCATTCCCGGCATGACGCCAACCAGTTTGCTCCCCGAAGCCGCTAGCAAAGCCGGCATTAGTTTTCCAAAAATGCTGGATATGATAATTGAGTCCAGTTTACAAAAATAAAAAATATGAGTTTAAATTCACTAACCGCCGAAGAAGAAAACGTCATCGTTAATAAAGGCACAGAGCGTCCGTTCACGGGCGAGTACGACGATTTTTTTGTGGAAGGCACGTATTTGTGCCGCCGTTGCAACACGCCACTCTATACTTCCGACGCAAAATTCCACTCCGGCTGCGGTTGGCCGAGTTTTGACCAAGAAATTGCCGGCCGCGTTACCAAAACTCCAGACCTAGACGGTACGCGTACCGAAATTACCTGCGCCACCTGCGGCGGGCACCTGGGACACGTATTTACGGGAGAAAATTATACTGCTAAAAATACCAGGCATTGTGTTAATTCGCTGTCGTTAAAGTTTGTGGAGAAGGGGAAATAAACCTTGTTTTTTTAAAGTATTTTTGATAGTCTATCTTCACGTTGGGTCGTCCAACGCAAGAAGAGAGGGAGGGTCAAGCCATGGGCGCGCTTTGCAAAGAGCATGAAGCCATGAATCAGCTGGTTCGTGGTGTCGTCTTCTGTCCGGAGGGAGAGGGTGGCTGGAACACCCGCCTCCACTATGCGCTCGATGAGCTGTTCGAGTTCGTCGGCGACGTCGCCTCCATCTCGGAAGTGGGACTCCACTGGCGCAACTCCGCGCTCGGAATCACCACCACGCGACTCATCAAGGAGTACCTCGGGAGCCAGGGCTTGTCCCTGGGCATGACAGGTGGCGTCATGGCATCGTGGGTTCGACCAACTTCGCCGCCGCCTCGCGATGACCGTTATGACATCCCGCGACCGCCCTCGCTCGACGATGACAAGAAAGGAGAGGAAGAAAAGTAATCCCCAAGACTCGTAACTCCCAGCACGCTACCGCAGGTACTGGGTGGGGGACAGATACTGCGGTCCCTTCAAAAACGGCTTTGCAAAAGGCTGTTTTTGTTTTTTACACCACCACACCAATGAGCAGGGGAATGGCCAGGCGTTTACGGTTGGTTTCGCCTAAAAATAATATATTTTTGCGCTCGGGCTCGTCGCCGCGTTCGGTGAGGTGGTTTTTGAATTTGTTGGCTTGCCAGCTGGTGCCTAAAAATAAACTGTGTTTACCAAATTTTTTAGCTACCGCGTCGGCGCCTTTATAAAGCGCTTGGAGCCGTTTTAATTTTTCAGCCGCGCCAAATAAATCATCCTGAATTACCATGGGGACCAGATTAAAAAAAACTACGCCGGTAGCGCGGTACCATCTATTTTTAACCACCATTTTTTCAAAAGCGGCTCGCGCGCGGGGAATTATTTCCGATGGGAGATTAGTGGGTCGCTCCAATACAATTTCCAGGCTGGTATGATGGAAATCTTGTGTGCGTAAAATAAAATGCGCGCTTGGTGTGGCCTGGTGGTAGCGTCGCAGTTTAATGCAAGCATTTTCAATATTTTTAGAGAGTTGGGAAAAAATAAATTCTGAATCGCGCGAGGGGGGAGTAAAG
>SICD01000022.1 GCA_009694865.1 Candidatus Magasanikiibacteriota bacterium | reverse complement strand
CAGACACAATAGTCGCGGCAAATGGGTTGTCGGCGGCCAAAGCGACCATTAAGTTGCCACTAACTACTGGAGCGCCAGGGACACCTGGAGCTGGGGCTTTTACGCCACCACTCTGGGTTTTGTCGGTAATGGCGGCTACCATACCGTCAATTTTCACACCAAAGCTCATACCAGAAATCATGGCATCGGTCGCCACGTGGACGAATTTACTCATGAACATGTTGCCTGTCATGCCAGCGTCACTTACTTCGCGCAGCTTCATGTCAGTATCAACATACCAGGTCTTGCCGCCATTCATAACGAGCATGCCTGGGTGTGGTTTGCCTTCAGTAACATCGGCGCCGCGGTTAACGTAGTGGGGCCAAAAAGCATCCGCTACGGTCATGACTTTGTAGCCAGTACCATAGAGAGCTTTCGCAGCCTCGGGCGTAACTTTGGCTAAAGCGTTACCTGGTTCAACAACGTAAAGCTGATCCGAAGATGGGCGTTTAACGATGTAGGAACCACCGTGGTAGTTTACCGCGCCTGGGTAAGTGGAGGGAACCATTAAAGAGTCAAAGCAAGCCTGATTGATGGAAACGTAGCCACCGTAGGTCTCGCGCCAACTCTTGAATTCATCACCACTGGGGAAATAGAGAACTTTGTTTTCATTGTTAACAGCGTAGATCGCGGCTTTGCCAGTGACTTTAATCATGTCACCAGGGTTAAGCGTTGGGCAGACCGCTGCAATTGCCGTGGATGGCAAAAATACAGTGACCATGCTTGACCACATAATTGTGGACGAAACCACGCCGAGTGTAAAGGCTTTCTTAATGAATTTAATTACATTCGACATAATAAATATTAAATTTAAACTCTCGCCGACTAACCCGATTTAACACCGAGACAGCCAACGAGAACTAATGGACGGAGCAGATCCCTATGGACCCTCGACCTTTCGCTCGATCCGTTTTTTATAACATTTTCTCTCTCTCACCGTACCCCGACGTTATGTCGGGGCAGAGTGAGAGCGAGACAATTTGTATTCCCCGCTCGGGCGGGGAAGGCCTCGCGGCCAGGAGTGGGTGAGAACGCTCTGCCAATTGGCCACTCACCGGTCTCACCCACCCCCACCCCGCCCAAGCGGGGAATTGCTATTTTTTTATAATTGGTGTGCCCGTTACCGTTACCGTTACTTTGAGAATACCACTCGTTGTGGTAGCAAGCACGGCCGTACCAGAAACCATAATGATGCCATTGGCTGGCAAAACAATTATGCCGACGGTGGACGAAACAGCCACTGGATTGTTATCTTTAATTACTTGCACAATCGGGAGCAGGCTCTGCACGGAGTGCAAACTGGTTTCAGAAATTTTTTCCGCCTCTTTACTCGCCTCGGTAATCTGTTTAATAGTATTGATTGCCTTGGACAAATCGCCAGTTGACAAAAGTTCTTGGGCGGCTGTTACTTGTTTATCCACGGAGGCTGATACGGCTTCGGTTTTTAAAACCGCCGCGATGGTTTGGTTGGCGACCAAATTAATTTGTTCGGCAAACTGCTTGGTATTGGTCGCGACGGCTAAATTTTCACCGCCTTGTTTTTTAAAATCACTGGTCAAATCTTTAATTTCAATCTTGACACTGTCAACAATTGTTTTTATTTCACCCACATTCTGTTTGGAAGCCGCCGCGTTGGAGGCCGCTGACTGCAAACTTTTATCTAACGCCTTGGTTACGTCCGCTTTGGAAACGCTGGTATCCCCTTCTAAATGCTTGGCAACCAAAACTTCTACCGCTTGCACGGACACATCATTAACTAAATCTTTGGTAGCGCTCACTTCTTTGGAGAGCGCGACATCGGCCGTGGTGGTGGAAACCAACAAATTATTTTTTACAGCTTGCAGGACATCTTTAATTTGTTCGCTATTTTGTTTCACGTCTTTAGCGGCATCGGCGTTCAGCGCGGTATCTTTAGAATTTGTGAGTTGCAAACTCACTGTGGCAATTTCATTTTTAAGCTCAACCATTGTGGCGGCGGCTACGGCGGTGTTGGCGGGCGTGTCGGTGCGTTGTAAAATTTTTTTAGTTTCTTCCGCGCGGCGCTGAGCCAATTTAATGTGCAATTTAGTTTCGCTATTCTGGTTGCCCATCATTATGGCCATGGCCACCTGCGTTTTTTCCGTCGCCCGTTTGGCCGGATACAACCAATCACCCGGCAAGGCTTCGTAGGCCGCGTCCACGTTGTTGACAAGCTGGGTAGCTACCAGTAACACCACCATCAACACCGCCAGCGGACGAACGACGCGCCGAGCGACATTCGCGGGCATAAATATGGACAGCCACTCCCAGGCTTGTTCCACCACCGGCATAACATTCACGGGAGCGGCAACCGGCATGGTATTTTTAATCTGCGTCAAAAGCAGGCGGCGATTTTCCGCCACCCATTCCGCTTTCGGGTCAATAGGCCCGACGCGCAGATTTTTTAATTGTGTTATAAGATCTTGAGCCATACCTTTATATTTGTCTTCCCAACATCTCTTCTAATTTTTTTATGGCGCGATGCAGTGTTACCCGTACCCCCACCCGGCTTTTTCCAATGATGCCGGCGATCTCGTGGATTTCAAGCTCTTCAATATAGCGGAGGGTAATTACTTCTTTATATTCTTGTTTCAATTTTTTAAGAGCGGTTAGAACGGCCTGTGATTCATCTTTATTTTGAAATTCTTTTTCCCAATTTCCAGCGTCGCTCGCTTCGATCTCTTCCCCCATTAAAACTTCCGGTCGCAGGGCGCGCGCTCGATATAAATCGATGACGCAATTTCGAGCGATGCTATACAGGAGACCGCGAAAACTTTTGACTTCTTTTTTAGCTTGAATATAATGCCAGGCTTTAAGAAAAACTTCCGATGCAATATCTTCGGCCTCTTCGTGCCCACCCACTTTAAAATAGACGAACCGATAAATTTGTTTTACGTAGGTGTCGTACAAAACACCAAAATCGTCCGGATTGGGCGCGGTGCGTAAACGATACAGAATTTTATTCTCGTCGAGTTTAGCACCTGGCATTGTAGAAGACGTAAAATAAGTAAAAATGTTACAGTTGCCCTTTTCCCAGGAACTGTCGAATGCCCATAATAATACCAAAAAAATGAGAGTTGGTCAAACATTTGGCCCCAACTGTCATTCTTAGCCCGCCTCTGGAGGGATAAACTCTGTCCGACCTGCCGGCCGGTAGGCACCCTTAAAAGTAATGATAGCAAAATTTGTATACACTAGTGTATACAAACGTTATTTTTGACGAAAATAACTTTATTTTAAACGAAATATTGACTATTTTATGAAAGTTTGTATACACTAGTGTATACAAACTTTGGTTTTTAATGAGCTCGTCATTGCTGACGCTTTGGGATTATATTTGACTGATTTTTAGTTTTATGCTAAAATTTGTCTACACTAATGTATACAAACTTTTAGATATGGTAGCTCCTAATAAACCATCGGCCAACGATAAAGAGATGGTCCGAGTCTCGGTTTCCGAGGCAGCGCGGCTGTTCGGCGTCAATACCCAAACGGTACGCCGGGCTATTCAATCGCAGGAAGTAACCTATGTGGTGGTAGCCGGACGCTATAAAATTAACTTTGAAAGCCTGGTTAGATGGTCGCAACGACATACCACGGTGCGTAATAAACTTATAAAAAAAGGCATTGGCCAGTACGTGGATAAGTGGAAAATAAAAAATCCGCTGTACTCCCCTAACCCAAAGTCTATAACCAAAAAACCAGAGATGCCTATTGTGGTAACACCTCCCTCCCCCACACGGGGGGAGGAATAAAGGGTGAGGGGAAAAACGTTAGCCAAAACTAACGTCCCTACCCTCACCCCTTGCCCCTCTCCCCGAGGGAGAGGGTGACTCTTAAATCCCCCGACGTAACGTCGGGATTTTTATTTGCCTCTCTTCCCTTTTCACTATATAATACTACCACACTATTCTATGTTGCGTTACATTCACAAAACTGTTCACCACCACTACCGAACACGCTACCACGGTGTCTACTCCCACGCCAAGCAATTGTTTGTGTTTGATCTGGCATTGTTGGGTTTGGCCTTGTTTTTTTTCGGGGCGAGTATTTTTTTCTTTTTGTGGAAACCAGGTATTATTGATTTAATTGATGTGACGGTGTCTTTGGGAGACGCGCGCCTCAAAAGCGGACAAACGGCGGACGTGGCGATTACTTATACCAATCGGAGTAAACAAAATTTACAAAACCTAAGCTTGGCGATACGACTGCCGCCTGGTTTTATTGTCAATCGTGATGAGACGCCCAAAAACGAGCTCTCACTCGAAGGCGTAGTGAAACTTTCCGATCTCTCGGCGGGCGCCGTGGGAACGTTTGTTATCCATGGATGGCTATGGAGCGAACCCGAACATGATGATAAAATTCTAGCCGCGCTTTCATATCGGCCCGATAACAGTTCCGCGCGAGAACAACAAATCGGAATATTTATCGCGCGCCTGCCGGAAAGCGTGCTCGTGGGACGACTGACGATGGTTACTTCGTCATTCGCACGCCAAACCATTCCTTTTGTCTACACGCTAACTAATACCAGCGAACGGACGTTAAACAATGTGGCAGTTACTTATGACTGGCCGAATACTATTCCTGAGCTTAAAAAATTGTCGGCTTTGAGCCTGGCTCCGGGTGGAGCCGTAACGGTAAGCGGAACTGTGGCCATACCAGCAAACAAACCCGAAACAATATTGCGCGTTACTCCCAGCATTACTATTAATAAACGCCAAATACGACAAGGGGTGGCCACGCAAACCATTGCTATTTTTCAACCAAATTTAGTCTCCACCGCGCGATTTATTACCAACGCCAGATTTGCCGAAGGCGGAAGCCAACTGCCGTTGGAATTGCATTGGGAAAATCACAGCGCCAAAACAGCGACGAGCCTGCGATTACGTCTTCACCCTACGGCTGGAACGATTGACCTTAAAACCACCGCCTTTGAAAATAATTTAAAAATTGATGGGCAAGATTTGATTGTTGATAAAAACACGCGCACGGCTTTAGCTAATCGTGAAAATGGAGGGAGCGATACTTTTATCATCAACGTAACCTTTCTGCCGAGTTTAAAAAACGCGCCCAGCGACGCTAACTCGTTTGATATTATACCGATTATGGAAGCGGACTTTGCGGAAATTCCCGGCGAAGTATTTACTGATGCCGGTAGCGCGGCCAGTTTGCCGCTGGCGACTGAACTTAATTTGTCCACTACCGCCCGCTACTACACCAGTGAAGGCGACCAGCTCGGCCGCGGGCCACTGCCGCCTAAGCTCGCTGAGACAACTAAGTATTGGTTATTTATTGAAGTAGAGAATACTGCGAACCCCATAACGAATGTTGCGTTTAGCGCCACGCTGGCCCCCGGCGTGTCGTTTACCGGAGAGCAGAGCGTGACGATTGGCCAGAGCGTAAGCGTGGATTCAGTCAACCACAATGTTTCGTGGAATTTCGCCGAGCTTCCGTCCCATAGCCATACCGGACTGTATTTTGAGGTGGCGGTAACCCCGGGGCCAAAAGACATTAGTCGCACCATCACCTTGCTTAAAAATATTTCGTGGACAGCGACCGATAGCGTGACTGGTAAAAATCTTACCACCACTAAAGCGGCTGTGACGAACGTTTTAAATTCAAACGACCGCGGGTCGCGATTGGGGGCCGTGGTAGTGCCTTAACTACTTGACTGTGAGGTGGCTTCGATATACTATATCTATAATAAAACTATTTGTATGAACGAAGACAAGGTGATCCAAAAACTATTAGACCACGATGGCCGCTTGAACACGATTGAAGGCAAAATTGATCGCGTGCTTACGAGCGATGCGTTTGCCGATGGCCAGGATAAAGTGATGAAAATTTTAACGCGCCTTGATGAAGAGCGCGTGTATACGAACGAGACAATCAGGCGAATACAAACAGAGATAGCCGAACAAAATAGAGTTACCTCTGAACATGAGCGTGTTTTAGACCTGGTTAAACGAGAATTACATATTTTTTAAACCAAAGACACTACATTACTGCGCCTCTTGACAGAGGTGTTTTTTTATTGTATACTCGTATGTTACTGTGGAAGTTAGAAAATCCGATTGGTATGCCGAGGGTTCGGCGTCCCTGAGGATTTCCTCAACCCAACAACTCAACGAAAGGCATTGCCGATGACCCGATCAATCCGCTACGCGACCCTCCTCATCGCCTGTCTGCTGGCCACCCCGGCCCACTCCGAAGAGAAAGCGGTCTGGCACGGCCTCCTGATCGTCAAGTTGAAGCCGATGAAACCCAAGAATGACGAGGATCTGCCGCGTGTCATCTTCATCGGCGGTCCCAAGTGGACCGGCAACAACACGGATCTGACGACCCCGCGCGAGCAGGTGTCCCACGGCGACAGGAACGGCGCCGACATCTTCTGGTCGCCAGGGCGTACCGTGGTCGACGAAGTTCTGGTCACCTCCCAGGACTTCAAGGCCGTTCTGGTGCGTGACGATTGTGTCGCGCAGCTGGCTGTGGAGAAGGTCAGCAAGGAGGAGGCCTGGACTGCCTATGGCAACGTCCACGGGTTCGTGTATCAGGTGGTCATTCCACAAAAGATCACCAAGCTCGAAGGCGCCTGCGCCGAGTTCCGCAAGCCACCCGCCACGAAGCGCCGCTGACCCCGTCCTCAACCCCCCGACATGGAGGAGTAGAGACGAGGGTCCACCACACCCCTCGCACTCGCTCTGTGTTTACAAATACTTGTAGTCACAGAACGCGAGAGGTGTGAAAAATTTTAAAAACGACCATTGGCTTGGTCGTTTTTAATTTTGGATGGAATGTGAATTTATGCCCCCGACGGCTCACACACCCCCTCGAGGGGGGATTATTGTATCGCCGCTTTTAGTTCATCCACTTTATTTAATTTCTCCCACGGGAACTCGGCGCGGCCAAAGTGGCCATAGGCCGCGGTGGGGCGATAGATGGGGCGGAGTAAATCGAGTGACTCGATAATTTTACCCGGGCGGAAGTCAAACACTTTTTTAATGGCTTCGACAAGTTTTTCGTCCGTGACGGTGCCGGTGCCAAAGGTGTTAACGGAAATGCTGGTTGGTTCGGCGCGGCCAATGACGTACGAGACTTGGAGCTCACAGCGTTCGGCCAGGCCGGCGGCCACAATATTTTTGGCCACGTAGCGCGCCATATAGCAAGCTGACCGATCGACTTTGGACGGGTCTTTACCCGAAAAACAGCCACCGCCGTGCCGGCCCATGCCACCGTAAGTGTCCACAATAATTTTGCGACCGGTGAGGCCGGTGTCGCCTTGGGGGCCGCCGACCACGAATTTGCCGGTCATGTTAATAAAAAATTGGGTGTCTTTATCTATATAGTGACTGCAAATTGGTTCAATAACGTGCTTAAGAATATCAGCACGGATCTGCTCCAAGCTCACGGTATCATGATGCTGGGCCGCCACGACAACGTTGGCCAAACGGACCACATTGTTTCCATCATATTCGACAGCGACTTGCGTTTTGCCATCGGGGCGGAGATAGGGAATGGTTCCATTTTTGCGGACGACTGCGAGTTGCTGGGCAAGTTGATGCGCCAACATAATTGGGAGCGGCATTAATTCCGGCGTGTCTTTGCAGGCATAACCGAACATGAGTCCCTGGTCACCGGCGCCTTGATCTTCGACGGATGTGCGGTTAACGCCTTGGGCAATGTCCGGCGATTGTTCGTGGATTGAGACGAGGACACCGGCGTGTTCGGCATCAATGCCATAGGCCGGGTCGGTATAACCAATATCATTTAGAACACCACGAGTAATTTTTTGCACATCCACGTAGCCTTTGGTGGTAACTTCGCCGCCCACAATTACCAGGCCAGTAGTAGTAAAACATTCTACCGCCACATGCGAATTGGGGTCTTGATCAAGCAGTGCGTCGAGCACGGCATCAGAAATTTGATCACAAATTTTATCCGGATGCCCCTCGGTGACGGATTCGGAGGTGAAAAGATATTTTGACATAAAAAAAGTTAGACAAGTTAAGAGCAAGCGACTTGCAATTGTCATCCCGACGACTAAGGAGGGATCTCTGGCTTACTTGTTAGTCGTTTCGTACGAATTGTTGGTGAGCCAGAGATTTCTCACCCCCTGCGACGGGGGATTCGAAATGACAATTGTTCTAGCTGCTTGCAATTACACAGTAACAGAAGAAGATGGAAAGGAAGTTGTTGAGCAGTAATCATTTGATCGACCGGCAAACGATAGACCAACCAACAACCAACACCATCTTCTTAACACGATACAAAATTCATGGAACAATATACAAAATTGTATTTTGATCCATGTATCGTGTATCTATATCGTGAGTTTTATTATACTCAAAACTGCCGCGCTTGTAAAGACTGTCAAAACGCACAGTTCCAGCCACAACGGGTGCGTAAGGCGAAAGGCGTTGCTCCGAGCGGTGTGGTGGCGACGAGCTTGGACGTACACCCCGACCATAATAATCGCTTCGAGCGCTAAAAATACGCCGCCCACAATACTTAAAATTTGCACAAAATTGGTAACGCCAGCTAAAAACAATCCGAGTGGAACTACAAAGACGGTGAGCTCCGCCGCCCAATCCGGAAGTTTGTGATCCCAGCGCAAGGTATCTTTAAAAGCGGTGCCGCGCCCCACAAAAGCGGTGCCCATAGCCACAATAGCGAACAGACTACCCAAAATTTTAACAAAACCGCCATACCGGGCGCCAAGACCAACGGTGGCGATAGGGTCGGCATTTAAACCTTGCGAGCCCACGACCGCGAGCGTAAATAAAAAATACACGGCCATGGGGATAAGCGTTCCAATAATTACCGCGCGACGGAAAAGACGAGGCTGTTTGGGAAGAAGCGCGTGCGCTTCGGCCACGGCCGGCGCCCCGTCGAGAGCGAAGAGAATGACTCCGAGCGGCAGAAAAAAACTTCCCGCGCTTCCTAGCGTAAGATTTACCGTGGAGATGTGGGGCAAAAGATATAGCGAGAGTCCGACAATAAAAAGAATGACAAAAAAACCAAACGTTTTCTCAAAAATGGAGACTGTCGAGAGTCCGCGCCATACTATAAAACTGCCGAGTGACCAAAAAATAATACTCCACATAGCGGCACTGCCACCAATAAGGGCGGCCATAGCGTCTCCAATACCAACAATGTACGCGAGCAGGACACCATACGAGCCAAACATGAAGGTAATTGAAAATACCATCTTGGCTGTGTGCCCCAAATATTTTCCAGCCAAACCAGAAAGTTGCATATTATCGCCCGAGAGCGCGGCCACTTCCCCAACCATTAAGTTTAAAAACAGCATTACGATTCCTAGAAATAAAATTTCCAGAAGACCGATGACCAAACCGGCGCGCGCTACGACATACGGAATACCAAGAACACCGGCGCCAATCGTCATGCCGGTAATCATAAACACCGCCTCGCTCAAGCTGGCGGTTTTTTTAAATTTTCCCTGGTGGAGCACTACCGAGCGATCGTCTTGGGGGTGCAGGGCGCGATGCAAAAACATATGCGCTATTGTACCATATTTTACATCTTACTCAAATAAAAAATATCCAAAAAAATCAACGCTCGTCAAGGGCGTTGATTAGGTCAACCTCAAAGTCTTCAAACAATTTAAAGACTTAATTGGTTGCCGAGGATTCGTCCTCGGCAGCGCCCACGTGGTGTTCGTGCTGTGGGTACACCGCCCCTCGAAACAGGGGCGAACCAAGGAAACGCTAGTAGATAAAAGACTTCCAATCGAGCGGGAGATAGCCGTACATGTAGGCGATCCCCTGGCTCACCCCGTCGCTCCAACGGATGCCACCACCATTCACCCTGACCTGGAGCGAGTCGCCACCCTTTGCCTCGGAGGTGTCCAGCGTGACATAGAACGTCTTGCTGGTACCCGAGGCGAACACTACGCTGGTGAAGTTGGCTTGCTTGATGGCGGTCGCGGCGAACACCTCCCCGGGCTTGAAGGTGTAGGTCGCTATGGGGGTGGTAACCAGCGAATCCTTGTAAATAATAAAAACACGCGGCATGGTGAGCGGCTTGAGCGTGGACATGAGGTCAACGTTCAAGGACTCCATGGTGCTTGGGTAATTCCCCGAGTTGGCGAGGTTGGTGACGACGAACTTCCCGACAACCTGCGCCCCGCCGGGAGCAGCCACGCCCATGGGCGTGTCGGCCGCCCAGCTCGTGATGAGCTTGGTTCGGTGGAAAATGCTGGCACTGACGTAAGCTCCGGGCACCTTCGGCCAGTTGGAGATCACGGTCGGCGTAATGGCAAGACCCGAGGTGAGCCCGACCGCCTTGACAGCGACGTCCTTATTAGGGGTGTTCGTGTAGGACCCGAGAATCCCGAGCACGCCATGCTGGCCGGTCGTCGTGAACCCACCGGCCTCGTAGGTCACGAAGTCGGTCAGGACCCCGATGTCCATACAGATGCCCTTCGGGAGCTTATAGGTCAGCCCCTCGAAGACGGCATGCCCATACTCCGGCAAATTCGCCTTCGTGTCCTGGCCGTGCACCATCGTGCCGAACTGGGCCACGGCGTTGCCGATCGGCTTCCCGCTTGCCATGTCGACGAGGCGGACGTTTATGGGGATGTGGAGCGCGTTCTCGCCCAGGAAGCGCCAGCTGACCACGACCTCCTGAACCTGGACGGCTTCGAACACGCCGGCGCAGAAAGTGAAGACCCCCAGGTACCGGTCGGTCGCTCCCATGAGTTGATTGGTGCCGGCCGGTGTATCGGAGCTGTCCTTGACTTTCAAGGTGCCACTCGTGGCCAGGAGGTCGGGAAGCGGCATCAGGTCGGGGGCGGGCAACAGATCCGGTAGCGCGATGAGGTCGGGCTGCTGGAGCAGGTCGGGCGCGCTCTTCATGTCCGGAGCGAACCCGGCGAGGTCGGCCGTCTGCCGCAGGTCGGGGCGCTCTCGGAGGTCGGGCGTGGAATTGATGTCCGCCACCGCGCCGCCCAAATCCGAGCGAGCGCTCTCCTGGAACTGGAGCGGATCGTTGTTGCAGCCGGCGATGAGGGCGAGCAGAGCGAACGAGCGGATGGTCATCGTGGTCATTGGCTTGTCCTTTTTTTGAGTTTCCTTGGTTGAACTGTCAAAGAGCGCAGGCCCTTTGTGGAAGCACGACAAAATGGTCGCCATTCCACTAAAAGGCCCGTTGTATTATTACCTTATATTTAAGATAAAGTAACTGTACAGTATAGCACAAAAAAACACTTTTGTCAAGTGCTCTATGCCATATTTTGGCTAATTGTAGATGAAAAATTGGTGTGGACGCTCGTTTTTTAGGCGATAATCCAAGGGAAGTAAGTCTTACAACTGTTACGCTGGCTGGCGGAACAGGCTTTTTTTACTAGCCACTACATGCTTCGTTTGGGCAATAAAATTTTTCGCACCTATAATTTCTACAAGCACGGGGTCGTTGTTTTTGGTAAAATGCACAACAACATTGCCAATCTCTTTGGCATAGTCAATTGATTTGGCGCTTATTTCCCAAGACAACACATCGGCCTCTGGTTCATAGGAAAAAGTGGCGAGTTTATTTTTTTCTATCTTAGTCATATTGATTGCTTCTGCCGGGATAAAAAGTGATAATGATAATTTCCTCACCAGTCACTCGGTATACTACTCTAAGAACGTGCTTGCTGTCAATGCGCGATTGAGCAATGAGAAGTGGCGCCCGAGAATAGTCCATGATATCTGGATGAGCGATAGTCGCAAGTACTTGCGATTTTGTCACAATAAATTTGTGCCGGCGCAGAACAGCTAATTTTTCTTCGGCATGCTTGGTAAATCGAATCATTAAATTTTTGTGTGCGCGATAATGAAAATAGTTCGAACATTTTTCGGCCCCGCCCAGGGCGGGGAGCAGCCCCCCAAAATGTAAAATCGTTTTCAGGAAATTGATGGCGCGATCTTTGACAATGGCCAGTTTTTCTGTCCCGACGTTACGTCGGGACAAGTAAAATGGTAACACATTTTACCTTTGGCGGCAAATTCTTTACGAAGACGTAAAAAGGAAAGGGTGAGAGGGGCCCTTTCCATCGGTTCAACCTCCATTAACGCACTGCGCGTGGGTGGTTGTTACGCTAGGCTAGACCTCGACCACCTGGAAGTCGTGGCACCCGAACACCTCGACACTGGTTCCTTCCATCGACTTCGCAGCGCTCGCGACGATCCCGTCGACCATGTCATCCGACGAGGACGGATCGTGGTGCGTCAGCCCCAAGCGAGCGGCCTTCACCTCACGAGCCACGCGCGTGACGTACGAGGGGGTCGAGTGCCCCCACCCCGCCGTCAACGCACGGTACTTCTCGTCGGTGTACTGGCAGTCCATCACGAGCAGATCCGCTCCCTGGAGGTGGGCGCGAAAGCTCATCGGAATGCCATCCTGGTTTTCGTGGTCGGTGACGAACGCGAACACCTTGCCCGTGGGCCGCTCTTCGAACCGATAGGAGATCGTCTGCTCGGGGTGGTGGCTGCGGTGCATGCGCACCACGAGGCACTCCGAGACATCGAACTTCTGCCGGCCGTGGAACGGCATCTGCCGCCCGCTCGCCACGAGTCGCTCGAACTCCTCGAGGGTCAACTTCTTGATGCCGCCCTCGGGGTGGATGAGCAGAACCGTGCAGTTGGGGAGCTCGATGTCGTGGCAGGTGATGTGGCTGCCGATTTCCCGGAAATCAATCGGGAAGAAAGGCGACTGCATCAACCGCTCGTACACCTGCCGCGAGCCGATGCCATGCTCGTACGGACCGAACACGTTCACCGGGATCTGCTTGACGTACGGGAACACCGAGAGCATGAGCCCCTGAGTGTGGTCGTGATGGAAGTGGCTCTGCAGAACCGTCACCGCCTTGCCTTGGGCCTTCATAAACTCCCAAGAAAGCGGCACGATCCCCGATCCCGCATCCACCACAAGCCAGTGGCCCTGGGGCAAGCACGCGGACTCGATCCTGAGACACGTCGTGTTTCCGCCGTGCCTCACGGAGTTCGGACCGGACACGGGAGTGCTTCCCCGCGTCCCATAGAACGTGATCTTCATTTCCGGACCTTCTCCCTTCTCGTCTTACGTACGTTGTGGTTTGGTTGGGTCAATGGCGGACCCCTCTCACAAGGTATAATGTCCGAATAAATACGTTCTGTCAACAACTAGAAAGTTTTAGGTTTTGATTAATTTGCGCTTGGCATGGTTATGCTCACGTCAACATTCACACCATGACTCTCAAGAATTTTCGCCAGCAACTCAAGTGTGGTTGGTGAGTCTTTCGGTAACCATTCCGGCACAACATCCAGATCAACTGCCAAAATATGTCTTGCCCATTCTCCGTTGCCTTTCGCAAACAAAGCGGCGTGTTCTTCCATAAATTCTTCAGCCTCTTCACTGACGTCGCTTTCAATGGAATCATCACCTATGCTACCGGGCGAAAATTCGTCTTCCTCTTCAACGCGAGCCAAATCATAATTTAATTTTTTCATTGAACGTTGCTGAAGTTCACGAAAGACTTGATAAAATTTCACTAATTCATCAACGCGGCCACGTTTTAACTGTTCTAACGCTTGGTCTAAAGTTTCTAACATGGCTTCTTGTGTCGCAACATATTTAGCGCGGTTCGCTTCGGCCTTGGATTTTGAGGCAATTCTGCCCATGAGCGCTGCCATGTCTTTTTCAATTGTATCATCAAAAGCCACCCATCTGTCTGGATCAGTCATTTTAATCAGCACTGTTCGGAATGCATTCATAGCTTGCGTGAGAGACGCCAATTTTTCTGGTGTTAATTCTTGTTCCATAGTGAGTGAAAGTTAGTAATAATTATTTATACCATATGCTCCAAGCAATTACAATATGATTTTTTAACAAAAAAATACCCCCGCAATTGGGAGTACTTTTATTTTGCAAGACTGCTCGCGCTTCGTAAGTACAAATTTTATACTGACGAAGCGAGAGCGAGCAGTCAGAGACAGCCCGCGCCCGCCCACGGATTGAACCGTGTGGGGGGGGTGTGGCGCCGCTGGCTAGGCGGCGAGGTCCACGCTGGTCGGGAGCATTGCCTTGACGATCTCGGTGAGCGCCGGCTCGGCGGTGCCGTCCTTGAGGCTCAGGAGCTTGGCGCGGTGCGACGCCAGCATGTCGTTCCAGCCGAGCTTCACCGCCGCCGCGACGAACTGCGGCTTGCCCTCCGTCACGAAGTTCGCGAGGTAGTAGTCCACGAACCCCATGCGGTTGCCGAGCCATCCCGACAGCGTCGTCGGCGCCGGCTTCGCGGGCTTCTCGCCGAAGGTGACGGCGACGCCCTTGCGGAGCCAGTCCTCGAACGTGTCGTTCGGCCCGACGTCGGCCGCGGCGAGGAGCTTCTCGAGCACGGACTGCGGCGAGATCGACGGGTTGCCGAACGTCGTCGCGTGGATCGAGCGCGCGATGAACATGCGCGCCGCCGGGCTGAAGCCGAACCGCTCCGCCAGCTCGTCCGCTAGGATCGCGCTCACCTGCTCGGTGGCGATGTCCGTGCCCAGCTCGGGGAGCGGCAGGCCGTTCACGGCGTCCTTGCGGAACGTCGCGCCCTGGTGGGCGTAGTCGTGCGTCGCCGCCGCGAACAGGAGCGCCTGCTGCACCGCCACGGGCACCTGCTCGTCGTTGGCGGCGAGGAGCGTTCGGACGTTGCTCACCACGTCGTTGAAGTGCGCGCCGCCGTGGTAGGCCGGGGGCCCGAACGGCTGGACCGACTCGGTCGCGGTGCGGAGCACCTCGGTCAGGATCTCGTCGAAGCGGGCCGAGTCGAACTCGATCAGCTCCGCGCCATCGAGGTCATACTCCGCGAGGAGCTTCGCCAGCTCCGGGGGCAGAACGTAATAATTCGGGTGGTCGCCCACCCACTTCTTCCAGGTCGTCATCGGGGTCTCCTGTGGACTCCACCTATATGCCGGTTTCTGGCCGGTGCTCGGTGAAGCTGTCAGCGTAATTATCACCTTTTAAGATTAAGACGAGAAATACGCCAACAGCTTCTGAGTTTTCAAAAGAGCCAAACTACTTTATAGTTCTTAACAACCGACCCACTATGTTAGCAAAAAAATCGACTTTCGTCAAGCATCGATATGGTCGAAATAAAAAACAGAAATCCATCGCGAATTTCTGTCCGATTCTGTTCAATATCGTCGAAAAAAATTTTCTTTTCCCAACCGGTGGTTCGACCCGTATATTTTTAGCGAGCTCTTTGGCAGTTTTGTCCTCCCGAGGCGGATCCGCCTTTGGGCGGAAAAGATCGCGCCACCAATTTCCTGAAAACGATTTTACATTTTCTTTTTCGTGCACGCCGGGGGATTCGAACCCTCGACCCTCGCAGTGTAAATGCGATGCTCTAACCAGCTGAGCTAGGCGTGCAAAGTTGAGATACCAATAATAACTAAACTAATCTAAAAAGTCAACTCACTCCCCTTTCGGGAGTTTTTGTATATAATCCGCAATTTCCGTGTGTCCGTTTTTGGCGAGCCACGCCCACCACTCGGCTCCCCATAAATACGAACGGGAGAGGCCGACGCGATACGCGTAATCAATATTTTTTTGGAGACGATTAAGGTCGAGTGATTTATTTTGCTCCGCAAGAGGCGTGGTGGTGATAGTTTGGTCCGGGATCCACGGTTCGGCTTGGAGTTCCACCACAAAGGCAGACTCCGGGGAGCGATTAACCACCCATAATTTAAAACGGTAAAACGCGGCCGGGAGCCAATCGTAATTTACGTAACCGAGATATTTATTCCATACGGTGCGGTACATGGTGGTACCAAAAAAATCACCGGCGTTAGCGGTTCGCCGCCAGGTGGAAAGTTCCCCGCTGTCGGTGACAAGGATCGGGTGGATATTGTCAATTTGCTTCACAGCGCTTAATTCTGCTTTTAAATCTGCTTCGGTAAAACTTGGGCACTCGCCAAATGGCAAAAATGGCTCATTCTCCACTTGCCACATTTCCAAAGCGGAATAATTTTTATAACGTTTGACTACAGCGGAAACATAGTTAAGACGCGCGGTCTTAAATTGTTCTGGTGATAATTCTTTCGTCCAGGCCGGTAGATGACATTCCGGCCAACGGGGAGTTTTTTGACCAACCGCCAACACAATTTTGACGCGGTGTTCCGCGGCGAACGCCATTAGCTTGTCCAATTCGGTAAAATCATACTCCGCGCGCTTTGGTTCAACAGAATCCCAATGAGCGGCCAGACGAACGTGACGAAATTGCCAGGTGTCTAAAATAAGATCACGAAACGTATCGGTCGCG
>SICD01000021.1 GCA_009694865.1 Candidatus Magasanikiibacteriota bacterium | reverse complement strand
ATGCCACGTTCTTTTTCCTGCTCCATCCAATCCATGGTAGCTTCACCTTCGTGCACTTCTCCAATTTTATGTTTTTTACCGGTATAAAAAAGAACCCGCTCGGTGGTGGTGGTTTTGCCCGCGTCAATGTGGGCCATGATACCGATATTTCGGGTCTTCTCTAAAGAGTACTCTCTGGGCATATATAACTTAGTTTACTAATTTGAGGACTTTGGGCCTTTTTTACCTGTTTGCTTATTTTTCTCTTCCATATCTTTGCTTATCGATCCTTCTATCTCACCATATAATTGTATCCTTCCTTGCAACCAACCTACAAATACATTAAGGCTAGAGCTTAATTTGACGTCTAGTCGAGCACCTCTATCGGGAAAAATTATCTTGAGATAATTAACTATTTTTTCACAATCTTCTTCTTCCAAAAAACCCGTAAATTCCTCTCCATATTCGCTCAATGCCACAACCAACTCTACTTCGTCGGCTACGGCTGCAACAGCATCTTTCGCATCGGCAAAGAATTGATTAACTGCTTTATCGCTTGTTACTATTTCGCATTGGTCTTTGAGAATCAATTTTATTCCTTCTAGAGCAGCGAGTTTTTCTCTGTTGCTATCACCATGCTCCATAAGTGTATGAAATTTAGCGGCTAAACCTTGCGAAGTGCGCGAACGCTTTATTGGCATCCGCCATGCGGTGCACATCGTCGCGTTTTTTAATGGCGTCTCCGGTGCTTTGGCTCGCGTCAAAAAGCACGGTGGCCAATTTTAGGTGCATGGGCTGGCCTTTTTTGTTTCGGGCCGCGCCAATAATCCAACGGAAGGCTAACGCATTTTGGCGCTCGCCGCGAACCGGCATGGGCACCTGGTAGTTAGCGCCACCAACGCGGCGGGTGCGCACTTCTACCTGTGGCGCGACATTTTTAATCGCTTCTTCAAATACTTTTAAGCCATCTTTTTTGGCAAGTTCTTTCATTTTGTCGAAAGCACGATACACCACCCCCTGGGCGACAGTCTTTTTGCCCCGCGTCATAAGGGAATTAATAAACTTAGCGAGCGTAACGCTGCCAAATTTTGGGTCAGGTTTAATTATTCTTGGTTTAGCTGGTTTTCCACGCATAGTGAGTGTGATTAAAAGTTCAAAGCCAATAGTTCTTAGCCGATAGTGGTGAGACACGAGATCTATGAACTACTGGCTATTGGCTATGAACTGATTTATTTTTTAACTGCTTTGGGCCTCTTGTTGCCATACAAACTACGTCCGCGTCGGCGATTAGCAACGCCTTGAGCATCGTAAATTCCGCGCACAATGTGGTAGCGCACACCTGGCAAATCTTTTACACGGCCACCACGGATTAAAACGATGGAGTGCTCTTGGAGGTTGTGGCCTTCACCCGGAATGTAAGCAATTACTTCCATACCATTTGAGAGGCGAACCTTGGCGACTTTACGCAAAGCCGAGTTTGGTTTTTTTGGAGTGGTGGTATATACCTTGGTGCAAACCCCGCGCTTAAAACTACTGCCCTTGCGGAAGTAGGTAGTGCGGCGATGCAAATTATCTACCGTAAATTGCAGAGCCGGAGTTTTGGTTTTGCGAAGATTGGGTTTACGCGGTTTGCGGAGCAGTTGGCTAAATGTAGGCATGGTAATCTGTGTTAAAAAAAAGACTGAACGGTTAATAGCTCAGCCACGAGTTTATTTATCGTTCTGGCGTTAGAATACTGGAAACGGAGAAAAGTGTCAAGAGGATAAGTGGTGTAGAGGCCCCGCGTCGGTATATTAGGTGGGCCCTCCTGTAATTTCTACCGACGCGGAGCAACAGACCCTTGGCCCAAGGGCTGGACGCCAGCGCGGCGTCTGCCGCCCCACCTGGTGGGGGGGACTAGAACATGTCGAGGAACTTGCCCAGGCTGATGGGCTTCGGGACGAAATCCTCGACGCCGGTGGCCAGAACTTCCTTCACTCTAGCCGTACCGGACATGACCACCACATACGGGTGGTCGGGTTGGGCGCGTGCGCGGCGCACGAGCTCGAGGCCGCTCATTCCGGTCATTTCGACATCCGTGATGAGGACATCATACTCTGCCTGATCGAGCAGAATGAGGACGGCTTCGGCATTCTCCGCCTCATCAACCTCAAACCCCATGTCACGCAGCGCCCCGGCGATGATCTCTCGGCTGTCCGAGTCATCGTCGACAAACAGAAACTTCGGGTCTTTCATTCCTACCTTTCTCCCGCTCTTAGCGGGGGCGCCAGCGGTGCAGACACACCACAATGATTTCTGTATACCTTTCCGATGTGCCCTCTCGAAAAGCAGAAATCCGGCGACGTTTTCAGTTGGTGGGCACCGCAAAACGACAGTATCATTTTACAACGCACACCAAAAACAGCTCAGTATAATATGGATTAGGAAAAAAGTCAAGATTGTGTAAAAACAAAAACCACCCGGTCTCGATACAGACAACTTTTGTCTACATCGAGACGCGATCGGGTGGTTTGTTAGAACCAAAGCCGAGCGCGCCTTCCCCCGAAGGGGACCAGCCACACCGGCGGCTACTTGTTCTCCGGCCCTCCGGGCAAGGGTCCGGGCACGATCTGGAAGCCCTGCTGCTGGACGTTGGAGGCATCCTGCTGGAGCTCCTCCTCGCACACCGGGATACCGGCCTTCTGGGCCTCGTCGATGAGGTGCCCAGTCATGGCGATCTGCCGAACCTGGTAGTAGCACCGGTCCGACGACAGGTTGACCGCCGTCCACAGGATCTGGCAGTCGCGCAGGTCCTGGGCGGTCCGGGAGACCTGGACGGCCTGGCGCACGTACCCGATCGGCAGACCCACGAGGAACGCGGCGAGGAACAACAGAAGGGTGCGGAGCCGCTTGGGGGGCGACGGCGGTTCGATGACTAGGGAGAAAACAATGGACTCGGCCATGGGCGGCCTCCTTCCTAACAGGGTTCAATTTTTTGCGTTTTTACCGGGACGCACCCGCACCAGATTGAACGCTCTGGCAGGCGTTTTACTCCTTGGACAATTAAATCCTTTTACCGGGTACCGATAGTAGGCGGGCGTGCACAAAAGGCACCGCGGGGCTACAGTCGGAAAGACCGGTTCCACGTCTCTACCCAAGGGTAAGGACGGAAGAAAGGGTGGTTGAGTCTTACGAGGACCATCCCCGCAAAACAGTACATAGTATCATATATATCATAAAATGTCAAGACTGGCTATTTAATTTAAGTGGTTTAAAAACAAAAACAGCCTTTCTCAAAGCTGTTTTTGATTGAGTAGCGAGAAAGTCCCCCTAGTTTTACCCGGTGCCTCGCTACTAGCACACCGGGGGTTGTTGTTCCATCAGCCCCTCCGAATCCGGCGCTGCTGCACGAGACCGGGAGAACCGGCGGAGTAGAGCGCGATGACCGAACTGTCGGTGGTATCGCTTTCAGCCTGCAATATCGCTCGCAGGTCGGCCGAATGAGGCCCTGTCATCATGCTCTCGACGCATGCATACAGCGCTTCGGTGCAGACCCCGTGCTTGTCCGTCCCAGGCCGAGCGAGTTGCTGGCGCAGTTCTTGAGCTGGGCAGTAGCGGATGCCGAAGTTTCCGAAGTCCATGGGGCTGAGACGCTTGTACACGAACAGGCGGTCAGCAACAACCGTTTTCGACGGGTCCAGCGCCACGAGCGACAGGCTAGGACCACCGCGCGGGCCGAGCAACAGACCGATGAAAATCCAGCAGTCGTGCATCAGGCAGGTGACGGTGAAGAGCGATCGAGAAGCGCTCTTGTACACGACACCGCGCTCGGTTTTCGCCCAGTACCGCTCCAGCCTTTCCACAATCTGCCATTCTTCCATCCGGTGCCTCCTCAGTGATGGTTTTTGATCGATCTTACGTGGATAAAACCCTATAATTAGGGATTATCACCAGACTCGACAGTTGAGCATAACAATAAATCATTAAAAAGTCAAGGGGGAGAGGAATTAAAAAACTTAACCGACTGGTTAAGTTAATTCAATCAATGGCCTTTATAAATCGCTAATATCGGCCAAAAAACTGCCGGACGGTGGTTTCTTTTTCAAAATCGGCGCGTCCTCATCGATGTACTCAACTCCGGCGGACGAATCATTAAACACGGAACTGCTGGTAGACAACAATGAGTGATCTTCTAACAAATCGGGATTGATTTCGTTTAAAAACATGCTAGGGCCGGACAAGAAATCGCCGAACGAGCCGCCGGCCATGGGGTAGGTGAGGTAGAGAAATTTTTTGGCGCGAGTAATGGCCACGTATAAAAGGCGGCGTTCTTCCTCAAGGCCGTTGTCTTCCTTCATGGCGCGTTCGCTGGGGAAGGCTCCGCTCGAAAGATTCATAACGAACACAGCTGACCACTCCAGACCCTTGGCTTGGTGGATGGTCGAAAGCACGATTTTTTCCCCGCCCGAGGCGGGCCCTCCGCCATCTCCTTCTGCGTTAATTGTTCGAAATGATTCTTGCAGGGTCATTTCCGCTAAAAATTCTTCCGTATTAGTATAGCGCTCGGCAAAAATAGCCAACTGTTTAATGTCAGCGAGGCGATCGCGGCTGTCAAGATATTCTGATTCTAAATAATCTCGGTACGGAGAATTGGCGAGCGCTTCGATAAGTTTGCCCGGGACACGCGCGGGAGTATCAATAATGGTTTGCCAAATACTTATAAAATGATTCCAGCCAACCTGACCCTTTTGACCAAGTACTTCTCGACCAACCGAGGCAATTCGCCCCCAACTGTCATCCTGAGCGGAGCGGAGCGAAGTCGAAGGATCCCTTGACGTTGGTAAAAGGGATTCCTCCACTCGCCCTCGGGGCTCGGTCGGAATGACAGTGCGAACCGCTTCAACAATTTTCTGCGCGGCCGCCAGGCCGATTCCTTCTTCGTGCATTAAAACGCGGAGCCACGCGGCCGTGTCCGAAAGGTTAGTCATAATACGCAGGTACGAGAGAATGTCTTTTATGTGAGCGCGATCGAAAAACCGAACTCCTCCCCTATAATCATAAGCAATACCACGCTGGACAAGCTCGACTTCCAACATTTGCGAATGATGGGCGGCGCGAAACAACACCGCAATTTCTTTAGGTGAGATTCCTTGCGTAATATGCTCTTGAATTTTTTTAGCAATAAAAACGGCTTCAGAACTTTGATCAATTTGCGGATACAACGCTGGTCGAGGCAAATCGCGATCAGCTACTAACTTGACGACGCGGAGATCTTTTTTATATTGTTCATGATTATTGGCAATGACATTGTTGGCGACACTTAAAATTTCCTGAGTGGAACGATAGTTGATTTCCAATTTAAAAACCCTGGCGCCCGGGTAGGTTAATTCAAAACCCAAGATGTTGTGAATGTCGGCGCCGCGAAATGAATAAATACTTTGCGCGTCATCGCCCACGACCAGTAAATTATTATGCGCGGACGCGAATTGACGGATGATTGAGGCTTGAATTTTATTGGTGTCTTGGTATTCGTCAACGAGGATATAGTGGAATTGCGTGGCGAATTTTTGGAGAATTTTTTCGTTGTTGTGAAGTAATAAAAATAAATTAACCAACAAATCGTCAAAATCCATGGCGTTGGCTTCTTTCTTTTTTTTGGTGTACGCCTCAGCAATCGCTGTCAATTCACTAGCATGCTGTATCCACTGATAATAGCGAATTTCGATAACCTGTTCCAACGGGAGCTGGGCATTACGGCCATAGCTTATTAGGGAATTGACTACGGAGGCGGACGGAAACCGAGCCCCCGCGTGGTCGGATTTTACTTCCTTAATACATAATTTTATCAGCGACTCGCTATCGGCACTGTCGAGTACGGTAAAATTATTGGTGTAACCGAGCAACGGAGCGTATTGGCGAAGTATCCGATAAGCAATATGATGAAACGTGCCCGACCATGGCAATGTTCCGCCAGAAACGAGACGAGCGACCCGCTCTTTCATTTCGCTGGCGGCTTTATTCGTAAAAGTGACCAGCAAAATATTTTCCGGAGGAACGCCTTTTTCGAGCAGGTAGGCGACTCGATAACAAACCGTGCGTGTTTTGCCGCTCCCCGCCCCCGCTAAAACTAAACAAGGCCCATCCCCGGTTTCTACGACCTTGAGTTGTTCGGTATTGAGTTCTTGAGAGAAGTTAATCATGCTAAATTTTAATGGCACGCCTATTCCCCACCATTATCCTTGCCGTTCGGTTTTAAATAGGCGATAATTTTACTTTTTATTTCTTCGATGGTACCGATAAAAATTTTTGGAAATTGACCGCTTCCGGCGCGTGGTTTAAGCTCTACGGTAAATTCTTTTCCTTTGTTGACATCAATAGCTCTGATTTTGTAGGTGCCGTCGTATCCTAAATTTGTACGCAATAACCCGTAAATGATATCATTCGGTTGCCGGTCGGTTGCTCCAGATTCGCCCTCACTGCCAGCAGATTTATGCGTTACGCTTTTTTTTCTAGTTGATTTTTCGTACCTTTCACCAAGGCCCAATTTAAAACCACGCCGATACACTGCCGCGTCTTCTAATCCGGCTCCACGAACTCGAGATCTTTTCATTCCTCGGTTTGGATTCTCCGTTAAACGAACTCTGGGCTTGGCCGCCAATTCTTCCTTAATAATTGTATTATTCTCTCCTGCCTCGCCCTGACGCGAGCCTCCGCCTCTGTTACCTTCTTGACCCATAATAAAAAATAATAATTATAAGACAATAAACGATAGGAATAAACAAAAAATCGAATTAGAGAATTTTAGTGATTTTCTCATACAACAGAGGCAAACATTCCTGCCTCATGCGGAATTTAGTGCCGTGGTTGTGTCCGGTCCGTGCATCAAAGTCAATAAGAATTTTTCCTTCTTCCAACGCTTTAAGAAAACCCTCAAAATTAAACTTTTGAAGCATGGTGATTTTGGTGTAGTGATAAAATTCTTTATCATTTTCTTTTTTCACTTCGGCCTGAACGTAGAAACAGTTCAATAGTTTAGTGCCAGCTTTGTGCTCCAGATCGTCAAAGCCCCAATACGGTTGCGGATTAAGTTCATTTAGGTTTCCAGCCCTCTTTGTTACAGATTTTAGCCACACCTTATGTTTTTTAGTTACTTTTGAGGCATCAAAAGAGATTAAAATTTTTCGTTCAGCACGGTCAATTTTGACGATAAACCCACGGTCGCTTGAATTGTGACCGTGGATGGTTTGGCGAAAGCTCATTTCTTTTTTGGAATATTTCTTGCCAGCTTCGCCATGTTTCCAGCCATAAAGCAGTAATAATATTTGTGGCACAAATTTGACCGCACGTGGTGATGGTTCAATGTGAAAAAGAGTTGTGAGTGAGCTGGTTGCGTGCCGTTGTGTTTTTAGCTCCCATTCAGCAGCGTTTGGAATTGGTAAATTATTTTCTTCAATCCCTAAAAGATCCTCCAAAGTATTACCAACGCCGCCGGCATTTCCGTGTCGCGCATTTGGTATCCATCCTTGTTTGGAGATTTGTTTCAATTTTTCGATCAGCTGAGGTTTAGTATAGATTTTCATGTAGCTTGTTGTTGTAATTTAAAAATACTCATTTGCGGTTTAAGCAACTCTACTTCATTGCGTGTAACATTCCGTCCGAGTCGCGCTTCTGACATTTTGCAGTATTCTGGCGAAATATCAATGCCAATAAATTTTCGTCCTAATCCTTTGGCTACAACGGCGGTTGTTCCCGAGCCCATGAATGGGTCTAAAATAGTTTGGGCGTTGGTTGAGGAAACAATGCGCTCAATAAGCGCGACCGGAAATGGCGCCGGGTGCGGATTATTCATGTCCTGCGTAAATTCCCATACGTCGCCGTGTGCATTTGCTTTTGATGCTAATTTAAAATTCTTTTTTGCGATTAAATAAATAACTTCGTAGGTCGGCAAAAAATAACCAGCATTAAAATTAATACCGCCTTTGCGTCTCCAAATTATAATTTGTCTAACTGGAAAGCCGCTCACAATATCTTGGCGGTCTTGAAGTAACCCGTCTTGAACACGCCATTTGTGATTATAAAAAATAGCGCCGTCGTCATTAACGACCCTAAACATTTCTGTTAAACAATCCCGTTGCCACTTGGCGTATTCGCCATGTGGCATGTTGTCGTCGTAGTTGTCGTAGCCATTTACCAGCGCGGCTCCTGACCATTTACCGCCTCGGCCATCTTTCATGCCGTTGCCAGTGGAGTTTTTGAGATTGTAAGGGGGTGATGTGACCACTAAATCAACTGTTCCATCCGGGATTTGTTTCATTATCTTAATACAGTCGCCGGTAATGAATTTATTGGTAAAATCTTGTGGGTACTTCATACTTTATGAATCGATTTTAATTCTTTAATTTTACCTTTTTTAAGATATTAAGTCAAAAAATTATAGCCGCCCTCATAAAAAACAGCGGCTTATTCCAGCCACTGTTTTTAGACACCTTATTTAATCCGGTACCAAAATAATTTTAAGCCTATCGTATCGCATCCCTCGCCCCCGCAATGGCCCCTAAAGAAAATATGGCATCGCGAGAAGATGGGTTAATGATAAGAACTTCTTGAAAGGCGCGTTCGGCCACTACTAAGTCATCGGGCGTGTGGCGATTAAAATACAATCGCCCGACTTCCAATAAATAATTTACATTGCCACGCCCACCTCTCTCCATTCCGCGCTCCAGAACAGCAATCGCTTCGTCTAAATTGCCGGATAATTCATACGCAGACGCGAGTTTTATATAGGTGCTAAGAGTGCTGGGGTCGAGCGACAGAGCTTTGGCAAACTCCGCTTGGGCGAGGGCATAATTTTTATTGGCAACATGGGCGGCGCCGGCACCGAGATAAAAATTAACGTTGGTTAATTCTGGTTCAGTGGCGGGAACGGCATCGTTTAAAATTAAATTATTGGCTACCACTTTTAAACCGGCCACGGCTGATAAGGGCGCGGGTTTGGGTTCTAGGGCGACCGGTTCGACGGGCGGGAGGGAAACTGCTGGAATTAAAACCGGCGATTGCGCAGCCAGGCGAGGCGGTGACTGACGAGACAAACTAGCGTCTCCAAAAATAGCACCATCAATTTTTTCGCCCACCAAAGCCAGGCCATTCCCTACACCATGGACACCATCGAAAAAATAGTTGCCTGCTAAAACAAGATTGCTACCAAATAATCGCCCACCGCTAGAAAACGATTCACCAACCAAGGCTAGCGTGCCGCCAAATAAATCGGCGCCGTCAAAGAAAGAGTCTCCGGCCATGGCCAGACCCTCGCCAATTATTCGCGCGCTGCTAGAAAACGAGCCACCAACCAAAGCGAGATTAGCACCAAATGAATGAGCGCCGTCAATAAAAGAATTCCCGGCCAGAGCCAGGCTGTTGCCAAAATTATTTACACCATCAATAAAAGAATCGCCGAGTAGCGCCAAATCAACGGTCAAATTTTCTCCTATGTTATTACCAAGCACCTTAACCAACATTACATCACTAGACATATCACTCCCCATAGCGCCAACAACACTAGTATGAGCCGGTTCGGCCACAACGGAAAACGCGAAAATGAGCAAGGAAACGCCAAATATTATTTTCCACGATTGTTTTTGTAATCGATTAATAACTGCTGACATAATATTTATATTTTCTACAAATTACCAATTTAGTATAGCACAAAAAAAGCGTTTTGTCAACCTTGCTTTTTTTGGCAAAATGCCTTAGGATGACTTACGCGAATTTTTCTCGCCAGAGTAGAATCAACTATGTCATTTTTTACCATCATTCACCAAGACCAACACTCTAAAGCCCGTACTGGTCTTATACAAACTGACCATGGGGAGATTGCTACCCCGGTATTTATGCCGGTGGGAACGCAGGGTACGGTTAAAACTCTGGATCAGGCGGATTTAACGGCACTGGGGGCCGAGATTATTTTAAGCAATACTTACCACCTGCACTTGCGGCCGGGGGAGAATTTAGTCGCGGCGCAGGGTGGTCTGCATCGTTTTGTAAACTGGAATAAGCCAATTTTGACGGATAGCGGCGGATTTCAGGTGTTTAGTCTAGGCGGACAGCGCAACAACACAACTGACAAGACTGATCAGGGTCGGCTGGTTAAAATTGATGACGACGGTGTCACCTTTCGTTCCTATATTGATGGTTCGGAGCATCGTTTTACTCCGGAAATAGCCATTGATATTCAACACCAACTAGGCGCTGACATTATAATGGCGTTTGATGAGTGCACGCCGGATGATGCCGCGGAAGAATACGCGCGCGTGGCCATGGAACGAACTCACCGGTGGGCGGAACGGAGTCTGGCCACCCATCGCGCCAATAGCGCATATCATGGTTACAAACAATTTTTGTTTGGCATTATCCAAGGCGCCGGTTATAAACATCGGCGCGAGGAGTCGGCTCGTTTTATTTCCAGCCTAGATTTTGACGGCGTGGCGATTGGCGGCGAATCCATTGGTTATAACATGCGAGCAACGGCCGATATTTTGGATTGGGTGTACCCCATTATACCGGCGAGCAAACCCCATTACGCTATGGGGGTGGGTTTGTCGCCGGTGGATTTACTCATCGCCATTGAGCATGGCGTGGACATGTTTGATTGCGTGGCGCCCACCCGCCTCGCGCGGCATGGCCGGCTGTTGTGTTTTGACAAAAATATTGATCACCGGTTGAATATTAAAAACGCCCAATACAAAAATGACACGCGGCCCATCGACGAATCGTGCGCGTGTTCTACTTGTTGCGCTTACACCCGAAGCTACTTATATCATTTGTTTGCCGCCGAGGAAATGACGGGTATGCGCCTCGCGAGCATTCACAATCTCCACTTTCTACTTAACCTGATGCGCGAAGCGCGAGCGGCCATTGCCGCTGATTGTTTTAATGAATTGTTGAGTCGCTGGAAATAATCTCGCCCCTCGCGAAGGAAGGAATTAAATTTTGATGGGAGTGTTAGGGTCGCGGATGCTTTTTTGCAACAGTTTTATTACTTCACGCATAATACCGCGCGTTTCGTCGCTAATAGGATGCAAGCCACGCTCGACTTGATACAACAATAAATCAGATGCTAACTGGCGCAACCGCCTATCACCTTGATCAATTTTGATCATCTTGGCAAATAAATCAGCCACTGCTTTGTCGCCGGCAGGGACAAAAGTACGAACCAGCTCTTCTACTTGATTTTCAATCGTTGTATTTACGCCCGCTTCAAGCCTGCGAACGTCAACGTCATAGTCGGTGTTGAGCATATACGCCGGCCCCCAATCGCCATCGCCGTTTACGCGGCTGATGTGTTTATAAATACCCAAGGCTTCAATGGGGTTGTATTTATCACCAACCAGCATGAGTTCCCGCATTTTTTCTAAAATCCGGTTTTGAATTTTACTCATAATTACTCCGGCAGGGTCGACCCGCTGTAAGGCGGCGGCCTTATTGGCCTGCCAATCACTCCAACTTTCTAGAGCCTGGATGATATCTTGTCTTGTCTCGGCCACTTGTTCAGCTTTCCAAAGTTTGGCGGCAGAACTATCATTATTATCCATACCGCCGTCGAACACTCCGGCCGTCGCTTTCAACAAAGCTGTTAATGAGAGCGACCAATCTGGTTTTGATTTTCCTGGTTTGTCAAAATTTGGATTTTGTTTTCGAACCAGGAGTCTGGCGACTTCATTTATTTTGTCGCCCGGGTCGGCCCCGGCTTTGACTCCGGCTTGTTCCATCGCCTCGTCAATTTCACGCGCTCGCGCCCAGCTCGGCTCATACTCGGTCAAAAAAACTTTCAGCGCGGTTAGTTCCTGTTTGCCGTCGGCTGGTGAGTTGGTTTGGGTCGCGCGCTTAATCAGCTCTTTCATAATACACTCGCGATCAGCGTCATCAAGAGAAAAATCAATGCCATATTCCAGGCCAACTTTAGGCAACGACATATCGCCGCGCCTTTTTAAATCCAACCGAATTGTCGTATCATAAAACCGCTCCACGCGTTTTGCTAGATCTTTTACCAGGTCTTTGACTTCAGAAACTTCGCGGTCGTAGCGCGCGCGCTCTTCTGGCGCGGCGTAGGGCGATGGTGAAAATTTTTTTGTCGCCCAATCGCGAAACGCACTGTCGTTCCACGCTTGCGTCGGGTTAAATTCGGGCGGCGGGGCTGGCTCGCCCCGTTTTTTTTTGTCGTGACCATGACCACCCGCTGCGTGCGGCAACACCGCGCGCTGCGCTTCCGCGGAACGTTTAAAAAACTCCGCGTCGTCGGCAGTGAGGTCTCTGCGATAACGAGCCATAGTAAATAAAAGCTAAATTATGATAGAGTTTACCGATAAATTATAGCATAAAAAGAGGGTTTTGTCAACTCTCTAATCACTATTGTAGGAGCGTTGTAACTATTCAGCTCTTTCCAACTAACCGCAAAGATTACTGTCATTTCGACCGTAGCGAACCGCCTCGCGGCGGTGAGCGAAGTGGAGAAATCGCTTGACCGTTGAGGCACGGATCAAGGGATTCCTCCACTCACTGCGACGCTCGGTCGGAATGACAATTGGGAAGAACTGAATAGTTACAGAGCTTTATCTTGCTGAAGCAAAAATATCGTGCTATGATGATAGTGTCTAATAAAAGGAGTAATAATAAATCTGTATGGTTGAATTTAGTGACGAACCAACCCCGGTCGACCAACCGGCTCCGGTTGATGCCACCGTCGCCCACAATAATGCTACAGCGCGTGCTCGCCGACTTAAAGAAATAACCGATCTCTATGGCGACAACCTCGCTAAAAAACGTGAGCTGTTGCAACGACTACAAACGGACCCAAAATTTCAAAAGTGGTTTGTAGAAGATGTGGTGGGAATTGCCGAGCAAGAAAAATTATTGGCCGACGCGAACGATCTTCTGTCCAATCAAATAGAACACCAACTCCCTATTAACGGCTCACTATGACCAAACCCATTATTGTTTCGGGCATGCAACCCACTGGGAATTTGCACATTGGCAATTATCTGGGCGCGCTTAAAAATTGGGTGGATTTGCAAAACTCTGGCCAATACCAACTCTACCTTTTTGTCGCCGACCTGCATTCGCTGACGCTGACAATGACGCCGGAGACGCGGCGCGAGAACGTGCGTTTATTGGCGGCGGAATACATCGCGGCGGGAATTGATCCGGCCAAAACCACTGTGTTTGTTCAATCCCACGTGCCCGAGCATTCTGAGTTGGCCTGGATTTTTAATTGCGTGACGCCCGTGAGCGAGCTAGAACGAATGACGCAATTTAAGGATAAAGCGGCGCGAGAGGACAAAAATATCAACGCCGGACTTTTAACCTACCCCATTCTCCAGGCCGCGGATATTCTTTTATACCATGGGACACTGGTTCCCGTGGGGCAAGACCAAGTACAGCATTTGGAACTAACGCGAGATATCGCGCGCTGGTTTAATAACAAGTTTGGCGATTACTTCCCCACCATAAAACCACTCCTTACCAAAATTCCCAAGGTGATGAGCCTTTTAGAGCCAGCTAAAAAAATGAGCAAAAGTAAAGGGGCGGGGCACATAATCGCGCTCGCCGATGAGCCGGAGATAATTATAAACAAGCTAAAAAAAGCGGTGACGGCGAGTGCGGGAGGCGGTCAAGCGCCGGGAGTGGAAAATTTGCTCTCACTCTTACAACAATTCGGCGCTACCGAAACACATCAAAAATTTATAAAAGCGGAACAGGCTGGGACGATTCGCTATGGCGATTTGAAACAAGAGTTAGCCGCGGCGATTGCCCACTACTTTGCCGATTTTAGACAAAAACGCCAGGACCTTTTGGCTAATCCTAAAAAATTAGAAAAAATTCTTATGGCAGGCGCCCAACAAGCCGGGGTGGTGGCGCGAGCGACGATGAGTGAAGTAAAAAAAATAGTGGGAATTCGTTAATATCTTTTAGAATAATCTAACCAAAATAAAAAATAGTATGGACACTCCCAAATCCACCCTTATAAAAAATCTTTACCTCTACCTCGTTTGTTTTGTGGCCCTAATGATGGTGGTAATCGCGACCGGCGACGTGATACAGATTATTTTGAAAAAATACATCTTTACTAAAGCCGACCAAGATTATTATTCATATCCAACTTCTGATTGCGGAGCAATAATGCCAAAAGGCGCCCCACCGATACCGGCTATGCCCGAGGGCGTAAAATCACCAACTCCGGAAGAATGCAAACAAAGAGAAACCGAAGCCAGAAAACAATCCGACGACAACCGCGCCTCGCAACGCCAGCGCGATTTAGTACGAGATATTTCCTTTATTCTGGTGGGGGTACCGCTATTTGTCTATCACTGGAGTGTGGTGCGGAGAAAAGAATAGCTCGACACAAAAATTCCCCCCGAATACTCGGGGGGAATTTTTTATTTGATTTAAGCAGAAGATTTATTGTTCTTTAATTTGCCCATTGCCGCGTAAAACTTTTTGTCCGGCGACAGTTGTGTTGATAAGAATAATTTTCCCATCGTCCAGGGCGGTAACGTCGCCATTCACCGCGCAATCTTTTAGGGTCATGGTAACATTGTTTTTGGCGCGAGCGGACGGGATAACGCAGTTTTCTAGAACCACGTTGGCCCAACCCCAATCCCACTGCTGGCTAGCTAATGCGGCATTTTTAATTTGGAGGGTGTTATTGTCGCCCACCACCGGAATCCATTCCGTTACTGTGGTATTAATAAGACGCAGTTTCATTTGGCGCGCAACAATGATACGATCCTCAAACTTGCCCACTTTCAATCCATCGAGCGCGATCGTCGCGTTCTCTAGTGGCCAACCAAATACCAGGCCAATGTTAACACCGTCGGTATTATTAATGGTAACATCATTCACCGGAGACAATTTTATTCCCCAGCGATAAGCCACCGAATTGGTAATCTTGATTTTAAAATAGATATTATGATCATTGTGGCCGGGGAACACATAATCAATGGGCGCGCGAGGGAAATCTTCGTTCATAATCGCCCCATTAACATTAAGATCCAAAAAGACATCGGGCGAACGGTCGATGGTGATTTGGACGCGATCGGTGACGCTGGCGTGGAAAGGGGTGCCGTAAACGTCAACTTTGGCTTCCTTAGTTACTTCGTGCCAGACAATACCGCTAGTCGCGTCGGCCGCCATGCTCGAACCGCTGTAATTCAAACTGGCGTGGTCGGTAATACGCCAGGTGGTACCCGGGCTAAAGCGTAAATCGGAATTAGTAATTTTAATCTGCGCGAAATCGCGTGCTTCCAAATAGTGCCCGACTGAACGACTATTTTGCTGTTCGAATTGCGAATCTTTAATAATGAGCTGAGAACGATCTTTAAGAATAATGTTGTGCTTTTGGAGAAAATTAGTATTGCTAATTTCCATTACTTCGTCGCCGGTTAAGGTAATTGGCTGATCGTTAATAACTGCCTTGGCATACACCCGCCCGGTTGGTACCGCTTTAATAGGAGCGGTTGGGGACGCTAGAGAGGGCACGTTAATTACCGGGTTAGCGGCAAAAATAACCGGATGGCCCGGGAGATTGTTGTTTACTTTGCCTACTTTAGCAACCACTGGCGCCGGGACGATTTTGCGTGCGATTTTAACTGGCAGTTTGCGGCCGGCTGGCTTTACCACGGCGGCGCTGGCCATAAGCGGCATTAAGCCAAGGCTTAAAGCGATGACGGCGATAACCAGACTTTGGTTGAGCTGACGAAACGTATTTTTCATAGTTTTTTGGCTAAGATATAATAAAACTTAGGTGAACAGAACACTATAGCACAGTATACCATACTTTGTCAAGGGTCGAAGCTCGCTAAAAACTTATCCACCGAGTCAATTGACAAAAATTGACGCTATTACCGCGGAGATGTACCCTACAATCGTCATCTCTAGTTCGCCAAAAAGACGAACAGCAAGGAGCGCGACATGGACATCGCTACGATCGGCCAGCTGTGCCCCATCTGCCATTGCCGGCTTTCCGGCAACAGCATGGTGTGGTGTTCGCCAGAGTGCTACGATCGCTGGCGTGGTGTCGCCCCACCAGCCAAACCCGAACAGACCAGCGGATCCGTAGTGATTTCGCTGGCCACAGGGAGGAGAGTCGCCTGAAAAGAAGGGGTGGTCGCCGCAACTACGCTGGCGACCGCCCCTTCTGTACCACTCCCTTGACAACTGACTCTCTTTTTACTATACTGCCTTCACTTTTTGGAATTTGATATTTGTAATTTTTATTCACCGGTGGGATCTTGGGTTACATCCCGGGAGCTTGTACCACTAAAGCGATTCACGAATTATTCGCGAATTAAACGAATCGAGATCGAATTCGTTTCGTACTTTCGTACCTTTCGTATTTCGCACATAACAATTATGTCTAAACGCATGGTTAAAGTGTCGGCCTTGGTCGACAAAAATAAGGTTTACAGCTTAGAAGAAGCAATAAAATTAGTTAAGGAAACCAGTGGCGTTAAGTTTGATGCCAGTGTGGAAGCGCACGCTAATTTGGGTATTGACCCCAAAAAAGGCGAACAACAAATTCGCGCGACGGTTACCCTGCCACATGGTACCGGTAAAACCAAAACCGTGGCCGCGTTTGTTTCACCAGAAAAAGAAAAAGAGGCTAAGGATGCCGGAGCGGATTTTGTATATGGCGAAGAAGATATTAAAAAAATTAAAACTACCGGCAAAATTGAATTTGAAGTCGCGGTGACCACTCCGGACATGATGCCGAAACTCGCGGCGATTGCCAAAATT
>SICD01000001.1 GCA_009694865.1 Candidatus Magasanikiibacteriota bacterium | reverse complement strand
AACTACTTATATACCAACCATTTAATATTTTCCCTAACTTATGCTACAATCTTATCATAAACGTGTAATCATAAGCAAGGTATGGATACACATTATCGGCCAAGTAGGGATCCGGTTATTTTGCTTAAGCAGGAGATGGTTTTGCGAGGGTTCAGTGTTAAAACCATTAAAAGTTACTTACATTATGTGGGAGAGTTTTTGCGTTTTGCTAATAAAGATGCGCGGAGCGTTTCGCAGGCTGACGTGAGGGCATATTTGGAGTATTTGAGTAGCGAAGATTTTTCTGCTTCTACTATAAATACAGCGTACAGCGCGCTGTTATTTTATTTTGGTAAGATTTTGTATCGCAGGTTTTTTGTAAATTTGCCACGCGCGAAAAAAGAAAAGCATTTGCCCAATGTTTTGTCTAAGGCGGAGGTGGCCAAAATTATTGAGGTGACGGAAAACCCTAAACACAATTGTATTATTTCTCTTTTATATGGCACGGGAGTGCGGGTTAGTGAGTTGACGCACATTAAAATGCGAGATGTGGATTTGGACAGGATGATTTTGCGGGTGTATCAGGGGAAAGGGAAAAAGGATCGGCAGACAATTATTCCGAAAGCGTTGAAAGAAATTTTGTTAAAGCAACAAAAATTAAAAATGGCGGATGATTATCTTTTTACCAATGGTAGAGGTAGTCGGCTAACGGAAGCGACGATTCAGAAAGTTGTGGGTGCGGCGGCGCAGAAGGCGGGGATACAAAAAAATGTTTCGCCGCATACGTTGCGGCATAGTTTCGCTACGCATCTTTTGGAAGCGGGGACGGATATTAGGTATATTCAGGAATTGTTGGGCCATGCCAAATTGCAGACGACGCAAATTTATACGCATGTGGCGAGTACGGCGATCGCGGGGATTGTGAGTCCGTTGGATGTGTGATAATGTTTGACGAGGGTTGGGAAAAATGACGCTGTCATTCTGAATGAAATGAAGAATCTAGTCGGTAAGCCATTTTGATCGAACTAGATCCTTCGCTCCGACTCAGGATGACAGTCGGCGGTAGATTTTTTCCTCCTCGCAATGACACATACAGCATGCAATTCAAAATAAAATCAAAATACCAGCCAGATGGAGACCAGCCCAAAGCCATTGAAAGGCTTGTTTTGGGTTTGGAGCAGGGAATGCGGAAGCAGACATTGCTTGGCGTAACCGGTTCGGGAAAGACCTTTACGATGGCGAATGTGATTCAACAGGTGCAAATGCCAACGCTTGTTATTGCGCATAACAAAACTTTGGCGGCGCAGTTGTGTAATGAATTTCGGGAATTTTTTCCTGATAACGCGGTAGAATATTTTGTTAGTTATTATGATTACTACCAGCCCGAGGCGTATATGCCGGGGAGTGATACTTATATTGAAAAAGAGGCGCAGGTGAACGAGGAGATTGATCGGTTGCGGCATGCGTGTACGCAGGCGTTGTTGACGCGGCGGGATGTTATTATTGTGGCATCGGTTTCGGCGATTTACGGTTTGGGGTCTCCTAAAGAATATGAAAAAATTGTTTTGCATTTGCGACGGGGGGATGAACTTGATCGGCGGGCGATGTTGGAACAATTGGTCGCGATGCAATTTGAGCGGACGAACAGCGAACTAAAGCGGGGCAGTTTTCGGTTGCACGGGCAGGTGTTTGAAATAATGCCGGTGAATGAGGATGCGATTTATCGATTCGAGATCTCGAGCCATATCGACCGAATTGAAAAATTAGATCGTGTTACTCGGGCGGTTCTTGCTAGTTCGGATGTTGATGAGAGGGGTCCTTCGGCCGTGCGCGGCCTCAGGACAAACATCAGGCGCGAGTCTGATGTTTGGTTTTTTCCGGCGAAGCATTATGTGGTGAGTGAGGCCTCTCGTCAACAGGCGTTTGCGAGAATCAAAAGCGAGCTCGACGAACAACTCGCGGTGTTTGAACGGCAGGGGAAAGTTTTGGAATATGAACGGTTAAAGCGGCGAGTGGCGTATGATTTGGAGATGATAAAAAATATTGGGTATTGCAACGGCATTGAAAATTATTCGCGGCATTTTGAAGGGCGCGCGGAAGGGGAGCCGCCGTTTACGTTGTTGGATTATTTTAGGTATAGTGCGACCGAACCCTCACCCTCCGTCCCTCTCCCGCGGGGCGAGGGGAAGCGCCTCCTCTCCCCGCGGGAGAGGTCGGGTGAGGGGATGTCTCGGGGGTTCCTCACCATCATCGACGAGTCCCACGTTACCGTTCCTCAAATCAGAGGGATGTATAATGGCGACCGGGCACGCAAAGATACTCTGGTTGAGCATGGTTTTCGTCTTCCCAGTGCGCGTGATAATCGGCCGCTTCAGTATAAGGAATTTGAAGAGCGTGTGGGACAGCTTGTGTACGTGTCTGCTACGCCAACACCCTATGAAATTAAGGAAAGTGAGCAAGTTGTGGAGCAGGTGGTGCGGCCGACGGGGTTGATTGATCCAGAGGTGGTGGTGAGGCCCATCACCGGTAAAAATAAAAATGTCATCCTGAGCGGAGCGAAGGATCTTCCGAATAGAAAAAAGGAAGATTCTTCGGCCACCCCTGACGGGGCTCAGAATGACAATTTAGGAAAGTCGCAAGTCGAGGACCTCCTTATCCGCATCGACGAACGGATTAAGCAGGGTGAGCGAGTGCTCGTGACCACCCTCACGAAAAAAATGGCGGAGGATTTAACGGAGTATTTAAAAGAGAAAAAAATTAAAGTGGCGTATATTCATAGTGATGTGCTCACGTTGGAACGGATTGAGATTATTATGGATTTGCGGCTGGGTAAACATGATGTGTTGGTGGGGGTTAACTTGTTGCGCGAAGGGCTTGACATGCCCGAGGTATCACTGGTGGCAATTTTAGACGCGGATAAAGAAGGATTTTTGCGCAGTGAAACGTCACTCATTCAGACGATTGGCCGGGCGGCGCGGAATGTGAATGGGCAAGTAGTGTTGTATGCGGATAATATGACGGGTTCCATGGAACGAGCGATTAAAGAAACAGACCGTCGTCGCACAATTCAGTTGGCGTATAATAAAGAACATGGCATTACGCCGAAGACGATTGAAAAAACAATTAGGAATATTCTCGAAGAGTTTGGTGTTAGTCGAGATGGGGGAAATGCTAAAGGCTCAAAAGGCGCGAGAGCCGGGAGAGGGCTAAAAGGCCGCACCGGAGCGATTTCAACTCTTGATTTGGATTTGCTCGGCGATGCGCGGCCGATGGAGGAAATTATTAAAGATAAAGAGAAACAGATGCGGGAGGCGGCGAAGGGGTTAGAGTTTGAGTTGGCGGCGATACTCAGGGATGAGTTGCGGGAATTGCGGACGAGGGTGAAAGTTTCGGGAACGCCGAAAATCAAAGCGCTCTCTAATAAAAAACCCGACCGAGTGGTCGGGGGCAATGGGTAGAAGTGTGCCGGGTCCGCGCGATGGCGGAGCCCGGCACGAGGTGGGACACGGCTCCTCACATGGCCGGCGGTGGCCGGCGGTCACGGAGGTAGATAAACCCTCCGAAGAACAGACCGATACTGAGGCCGATCGCTAGCCCCTCGAGCGGCTGGCCGCTGAAGGCCCAGCCACAGAGTCCGCCGAGCAAAGCACCCAGAGAAAAACAGATTTGCCCGCCGCGGCGGGCTTCACGCTCGTTCCCCGACATGGTTGTTGCCTCCTTGGCCATAAGTGTATCTATGGCTGACTGGTTTGTCAATTATCAAGAAAAGTGGTAATGGCGACAATGCTATAGTGCCGCCGTTGTAAGCCGCAATTTTTTTAAACGCTATTACACTGTCCACTAATTCGTCGAGCTTCAAAGGACATTGCTCGGCATGATTCTGTTAAATCCGCCGAGCTTCAAAGGACATTGCTCGGCATGATTCTGTCGAATCACATGCAAGACAAAATTATAATCAAAGGGGCGCGAGAACACAATCTCAAGAATATTAATTTGGAACTGCCGCGGAATAAAATGATTGTGTTTACAGGATTATCAGGTTCGGGAAAATCGAGCTTGGCTTTTGATACGATTTTTGCGGAAGGTCAGCGGCGGTATATTGAAAGTTTGTCGGCTTACGCGCGGCAGTTTTTGGGTGGCATGCAAAAGCCGGATGTGGATGAAATTGAAGGGTTGTCGCCGGCAATTTCGATCGATCAAAAAGCGCACAGTGCGAATCCGCGTTCCACCGTGGCGACGATCACGGAGATTTATGATTATCTCCGTGTTTTATTTGCCCGAGTAGGCGAGCCGCATTGTCCGCTTTGTGGCACGAAAATTCAGAAAATGACGACCGATCAGATGATAGAAAAAATTAAAAAAGCACTAAAACAAGATGGTGGGAAAACAAAAAAGGCTCCTGAATTAATTTTATTTTCTCCGGTAGTACGCGGACGCAAAGGCGAATATTATCAGATGTTGTATGATGTTTATAATTCCGGATATTTAGAGGTGCGAGTGGATGGCAATATAAAAAGTTTGCGTGAACGGGTTATTTTAGAAAAAAATGATAAACATACTATTGAAGTAATTGTTGATAAAATTCCAATGGCAGCGTTGTCTGTCATTTCGACGGCGAAGGAGAAATCTCTGGCTCACCAAACGATAGACAGAGATCTCCTCCTCGGAGGATCTTCGACCTCGTCGGCGCGAGCCTCTGTCGGGATGACAAAGAAAGACGTTGAACAGCGTTTGGGCGAAGCAGTAGCCAATGCGGTGGAACTTTCCAACGGCCTTTGTACGGTCTTGTACCCCAGCGGCGAGGAACATATTTATAGCACCGAATATTCTTGCCCTAAAGATGGTTTTAGTTTTCCGGAAATTGAACCGCGGTTGTTTAGTTTTAACAGTCCTTATGGTTATTGCCAAGCGTGTACTGGTTTGGGCACTAAAGAATTATTCAGTGAAGAAGAGTGTCCGGTGTGTAAAGGCAAGCGGTTAAACGCCACGGCCTTGAGCGTGAAAGTGGTGGATAAAAATATTTGGGAAGTAACAAATTTATCGATTGCCGAAGCGCGGGAATTTTTTGCGAGCGTGGATATGGAATTGCCGGAAACGCAACGCGAAATTGCCGGGGCGGTATTGAAGGAAGTCTGCAATCGTTTGCAGTTCATGTTTGATGTTGGTTTGCATTATCTAACACTTAATCGGAAAGCGGGCACTCTGTCGGGAGGTGAGGCACAGCGTATTCGGTTAGCATCACAAGTGGGCACGCGACTGGTTGGTGCTTTGTATGTACTGGATGAACCAACGATTGGGTTGCATCAACGGGATAACGACCGACTAGTGAGGACGCTCCGGAATTTGTGTGATGTGGGGAATACCATTATTGTTGTGGAGCATGATGAGGATACGATTATGGTGAGTGATTGGATTGTGGACATTGGACCGGGGGCGGGGAAGCATGGTGGGGAAGTGGTGTTTTCGGGGCCGTTAGAGGTGATGCTCGCCAAATCCCCCCTCGAGGGGGGCGCCCCGCAGGGCGTTCGGGGGGGTGTGAGTCCTTTGCGTCGCTCAATCGACGACCGCCACCAATTCGACCTTGCTCAGGGTGGCCTTGAGCGAAGTCGAAACGGCCACGCAGCGGTCTTACACCCCCGTGAGGCCCCCTCGAGGGGGCAGTCCGTATTTGCCGCTACCCAAGGCGACCCAGCAAAATCTCTCACCGGCCAATACCTCCGCGGCGAATTAAAAGTTCCTGTACCCGAAAAGCGACGGAAAGTAGATGGGGCGACGCCGAAAATTAAAATTAAGAAAGCGACGGAACATAATTTGAAAAATATTACCGTGGAGATTCCTCTGCGACGGTTTGTATGCCTTACCGGTGTTTCCGGATCGGGAAAATCTACTTTAATGCACGATATTTTGCATCGCTCGATTAACAATCGTTTATTTCGTCTTAATAAATCGGTCGGCAAGCATTTGGAAATCACCGGGACCGAATATATTGATCGGATGATTACGATTGACCAGAGCGCGATTGGGCGCACGCCGCGTAGTAACCCGGCGACGTATACGAAAGCCTTCGATTTTATTCGGGAATTATTCGCGTCAACTCCAGAGGCAAAAATTCGGGGGTACAAATCTGGTAAATTTAGCTTTAACGTCCCAGGTGGGCGTTGTGAAAACTGTGAAGGCCGAGGAAATTTAGAAATTGAGATGCATTTCTTGCCGAGCGTGCAAATTATTTGTGATGTGTGCCGCGGCAAACGGTTTACCAACGAAATTTTACAGGTGCATTATAAAGACAAGAATATTTCGGATGTTTTGAACATGACAATTGAAGACGCGGAAGAGTTTTTTAAAGATATTCCGCTGGTGGAAGATAAATTGAAAATGTTAAATGAGGTGGGGTTGGATTATTTAACCTTGGGACAATCGGCAACGACGCTGTCGGGCGGGGAAGCACAGCGGATTAAACTTAGCCGGGAGTTGGCAAAACACGGCACGACTAAGACGTTGTATTTGCTGGATGAGCCGACGACGGGTTTGCATTATGATGATGTGCGGAAGTTGCTTGATGTGCTCCAACGACTTGTTGGACAAGGGAATACCGTGATGGTGATTGAACATAATTTGGATGTGATTAAATGCGCGGATTGGATTATTGATTTGGGGCCGGAGGGGGGGGATAAGGGGGGTGAGGTTGTTGCCAGCGGGACACCGGAAGAAGTTGCTAAGAAATCCGCTTCTTTCACCGGGCAATACCTTAAACGTGTGCTTAAATAGTTTTACAGGCTTGCCCGCCGAAGCTTTAGCGAAGGCGGGGCAGTATTTGAAGCGGGTTTTGAAATAATTGCGATGATACTTTTTTGGCAGCAAAAAAGTATCCAAAAAACTGCTGGGGGTCCAAAACTCGCTTAGTCGTCATGTGGCTAAAGTTATTGTGTATGGCAGGACGCTCAAACAGCTGGACCCCCAGACCCCGGGGTGGTGCTAATAAAAATAGTTGAGAGATATGTGTACTCGTGTAATGGTACAGCAGTGCATATATTTAAGATCATTTAAAATAGGAAGCCCGCCGGCGCGCAGGGCGCACGGCGGGGCTGGTGGGCGGTCATGGGTCGTATAAGGCGGGAAAGGCGAGGGCCGCTCCGGCGAGGATCAGCACGGCAGCGAGCCAGTACAGTCCCTCTCCCGTCTTCTTTTTGAGGACCTCCTTGATCATGACCACGATCGCGGCGCTGATGATCAGGGCCACTCCGGAACCGAACACGATTAATCTCGACATCGCATTGCTCCTTTCAGAACGTTGGCCGCCGACCGTCGGCGGAACAGGTTACTGATGCGGGTAATTCTAATGAGAGAGTCGCTATTTGTCAACCCCGTCGTTCTCGAAGGGTGAGGCAAGGCGTTTTAAGTTAAATAAAACAAAAAGCATCCGCGGATACCTCCTTGTTATTCCGACAATTAATTATCGGGGTAACAGGGAGCGGATGCTGATTGCTCCCCCGGCGGCTACTGGCCGATTTTGACCTTGGGGGGCGGGATGATGTGGACGGACGTTTCCGCGGAGATCTGTTTCATCTCTCCGCCGTCGAGCGGGGTGGCCCACAGATTCTTGCATTCGCCGAACACCTCGCCCGCACTCCAGGCGGGCGGTGCGGTGGCATGCGTGTAGCAGTCGTGCCCCAGGTGAAAGTTTTCGCCCGGCTTGAGCAGCCGAGCAACCGTACCCGACAATCGGCAAGATATCATGGTTTTTTCCTCACTGTCGTTTTGGACAGTACTTATAAATTAGCAAATTGGAAGGGGTTTGTAAAGCACATAAAAAAAGCACATAAAAAAACCGACCCCGACGGAGTCGGGATCGGAAGGGGTTGTTGGGGTTGTTTTCTGGAAGTGATTATTTCAGTTTGAATGTCCCAATAAGTTTTTCACAGGTGGGAGTGAATTTTTTGAAGGTATCGGGTGGGGTGGTGCAGGTTATAATGTAGGTTCGTTTGTCTTTTAAGATGTAATATTGGAGAAATTCCAAGTTTTGGTCATCGAGGGTGGCCATGAAAACCAATTTTTTCGCTGGTTGGCCGGCAATGGTAGTATTTTTAGATTCCACTTGTTTAAAGTTAGGCGCGGCGGTGATATCCTTTAGGTTAAGTTGAAAATATTGGTCGAGTGTGATGGTATACTGGGAGTAGTCTTTCTCGATGACATTTATGTTTTCGCGAAAGGTGTCAGCGGCACTTTCGAGGGGAGAGAATAATTTAACCGCGGTTGCAGCGTCTTTGTCGTTCATCATCCAGTCGCTGGGATATTGAATTTCGAAATGATATTTAGAGTTGGCAAAGGTGCTCATGGCAACGACAGGAGCTTTGGTTTCTTCTTTGGTTGTGGTTAGGGTGGTGATAGGTGTGCTGCCGCAGCCTCCGCCGCCCAACAGTAATGCTGCCCCGAGCGAAGTGGTAACTAAACCCATGAGCCGATAGTGTTTGGTCATAGTGTATAATAATTAAATATCGCGACGGTGTCGCCACGAACAAAGATAATTATAGCATAAGTTATTTTTAGAGGCAATAATTTTATGGATAAGGCAGATGGTGTCGGTAAAATTTTAGTTAGTTTGCCAGATTCGCCGGGGGTATATCTTTTTTATAATTCCCAAAAAGAATTGGTGTATGTGGGCAAGGCGACGTCGCTCCGGAGTCGGGTGCGGTCGTATTTTCGATTGTCATTCCGACCACAGCGACAAAGGAACGAAGTGGAGAAATCCCCTTACCACGGTGAGAGGGATTCTTCGACTACGGCGCGAGCCTCCGCTCAGAATGACAGTGCGGTTGTGAGTCGTCCGATTGAGGGAATGATTCATGAGGTGGTAGATATTAAGTGGAAGGAGACCGAGTCGGCGCTTGAGGCGATTATTTTGGAAGCGGAGTACATTAAAAAATTCCAGCCCAAGTATAATGTGGATGGAAAGGATGATAAGAGTTGGAATTATATTCTCGTCAGCAAAGACGAATATCCAAAAGTTTTGACAATGCGGGAGCGGGAGTACAGCGTCATTGCGAGGAGCGCAGCGACGTCGCAATCCCCCGAACTAAATAAGTTTTTACAGCAAGGGGATCACGACGCTCGCCTTAAGCTCGCTCGTGATGACGCCTTTGCCTATGTTTTTGGGCCGTATCCGGGGTTGAATACGAAGGCGGCGATGAAGTTGTTGCGGCGGATGTTTCGGTTTAGTAATTGTGTGCCTGGAAGTCGAGTGTGCCTGTATCGCCAAATGGGGTGGTGTCCGGGGGTGTGCACGGGTGAGATTAGTTCAGCCGAGTATCGACGGCAGATCATTCGGCCGCTGGTGACATTTTTGTCAGGTCGGAAAAAGCAGGTTATTAAAATTTTTGAAATGGAGATGAAGCGGGCGGGGAAAGACGAGCGGTTTGAAGACGCGGCGAGACTGCGTGACCAATTACACTCTCTGCGTAGAATTCAGGATATTGCGCTTTTGAATAAGAGTTTTGTTGACACGGCGACGGCAACTCCCCCACGCCCCCTCTTAGAAAGAGGGGGAGGCGGTGTGTCCCCCTCTGCCAGAGAGGGGGCTCGGGGGGAGAGGAAGCTCCGAATCGAAGGTTATGATATTTCCAACTTAGGTGCTTCCGAAAAAGTGGGGAGTATGGTGGTGTTTAATGAGGAGGGTCCGGTGAAATCGGAGTATCGAAAGTTTATTATTAAAACTGTTTTTGGGCAGAGTGATGTTGATTCATTGGCAGAAGTTTTGGAGCGCCGGTTTAAGCACGCGGAATGGCAGTTCCCAAATGTCATTTTGATTGACGGGGGACGGCCGCAAGTGAGTCGGGCGCGGAACTTTGTAGAGACGCATAGCAATGCGTCTGTGCGCAGAATTCCAATCGTCGGTATTGCCAAAGGGAGAGAGCGCAAACGTAACGATATAATTTTAGGAGATAAGAGTCCGGAATTTATTGCGTGGGTTACTCGGCATCAGAGATTATTAATTCAGGTTCGCGACGAAGCGCACCGGTTCGCGATTACGTTTCATAGAAAACGAAGAACGAGACAAATTGTCCCGCGGCGAGCGGTATCCCACTGATGGCGGGAGAAATAAAAATCAGTCACTTGTGAGCGACTGGTTTATTTTTTAGAAGCTGGGACGGCGAGCGGAGTCGCTCGCCGTCCTTTGGTTGTCTCTCCTTGGGGGTTCACCCCGTTTTCGTCTTTTGTGGAGCCGCATGCCTCTTCTTGAAGTGCTTGAGCGAGAGTCCGAGCATCTCAAAGGAGCCATGCAAGAGTCCGAGCCTGATCGTCTCCCAGGCTGTGGCGGGTGGCATGTACCGGCTCTCGCGTCCGAGCGGTTCCAGCAGCTGGCATCGGAGCTCATGAAGTTTCTCTCGCCGGAACGCTCGTGTTGCCTTGAGGACACGGAACAGCGACGCGAGTGCGGCGATCAGATCCCAATTCGTGGGTCGGAGCGGAGCCTTCTTCGCGAGGCCGCGTTCGTTGTTGAGGGCGGTTTCTCCCAGAGGGAGGTCGAGGGTCCGCCCCAGCATGTTCCAGGCGATTTGCAGATCCATCGGAGCCGATCCGAGCGAGTACGGTTGGGGCAGCGCCGTGACCAGCGTCTCCCGCTGTTCTACCGAGAAGCGGCGCTGAACGCGGAGCGCTCGGAAAAGCGAGAGAAAGGCCAAGAGCATCATCTGGTGCGGGATTTCACGACTCATCGGGAGCCTCCTTGGTTTGACGACAGGTTCACTATAGTCTATACTAGTAAGTGACGTCAAGAGTATTTATACTCTTAACCTCTTGACATTTTTTGTCTAATACATTAGTATTGTCCTACTTTCAAGCCATATGAAGTCTGTTTCTCAATCGGATAGATGGCGGGAGGCGCTTAAAATGATGAGCCGTTGCCCAATTTGTAAGGCCGATTACGAGCCTGACGCGGCTAAAATTTTTGCTAAAAATGAAACAGCGAGCCTGGTGCACCTGACGTGCCAGGGTTGTGGGAGTGGTTTTGTGGCCATGATTGTGCTTTTGGGACAGGGTCTTAGTTCGGTGGGTATGGTAACAGATTTAAATTTTGCTGACGTGGAACGGCTCCACACGGCCGAATCAATTACGGTGGATGAGATTATTGATGGGTACCAATTTATGTTACAAGATGAGTTCCAAAAGGAAGCGACTCGACAATAATTGATTTTAAAGAAATTACTAACGCAGCAAATGCCAAATGACAAAATCCAAATGTCAAATCAAGCTCAAAGCTCAAATGTGATGGTTTTAAAATTTGGATTTTGGATTTGATTTGACATTTGTAATTTGAAATTTGAATAAATATATGAACTTTCAACTCACCGCAATGAAGCGTTCGGTAAAAGGACAAAAGACACGCTACGAAGGTCAGCTTCCCGGTGTTGTGTATGGCGCGAAGACCATTTCGGAGTCGGTGTCCTTTGGTTATTCGGATTTTGTAAAACTCTATCGGGCCGCTGGTGAATCTACCTTGGTGGATTTGCTTGTTGATGGCGCCAGTGTGGGCAAGGTGATTGTCCAAGAAGTTCAGCATGACCCGGTGAGCGACCGCATTATTCATGTTGACTTGAAACGAATTGATATGAGTAAAAAAATGAAAGCGCCGGTTGAGCTTCGTTTTATTGGGGAAGCGCCGGTGATTAAAGCTTCCGGTGGAACTATTGTAACCAGCGTGCATACCGTGGAAGTAGAGTGTTTGCCGCAGGATTTAGTTTCACATATTGATATTTCCATCGCGGGGCTTAATTCCTACGAGGATGTTATAAAAATTAAAGATTTTGTGTTACCGGCCGGTATTAAAATTTTGAGTCCGCAGGAGGATGCTTTGGTGGTTAAAGCGGCTCCGGCTTTGACCGAGGAACAAATTAAGGCGATGGAAACAGCTGGTTCGGTTACGGTTGATTTGGCGAAGATTGAATCGGCCAAGCCCGAGAAGGCTCCTGAAGAAGGCGCGGAGGGTGCCGCAGGAGCTCCGTCCGCCTCCGCTAAAGCTACGGCGGATAAAGCGGCTGAAGCTAAGAAAGACGACAAGAAGAAGCCTGCCTCCGCGTAAAGCTATGGCGAGGCAAGGGCAGAGAAAAAGTAACACAGATTTAGACAGATTTTGTGATGATTTAAACAGATTAACCCCGGCGATTGTCGGGGTTTTTGTTTTGTGTTATGATGGCGTCATTGCGAGGAGCGAAGCGACGTGGCAATCCCCTAGCTTAAAAACTTCTTAAAACGAAGGGATTGTCCCGACCGCCGTCGGGACGACCACAATTATCTCGCTCGCAATGACGCACTGAATTTACCCTATGCACAAAAAATATTTACTTCTCACGGGTTTATTGGTAATTATTGTGGTTGCCTTTGATTTGGCAAGCGCGGTAATTACTGCCCCGCAATTGGTTTTAGGACGAAAAATTGTGCGTCGGCCAACTGGCCCGGGGTACACGCATTTTAGTAAGCTCAATGGTTCGGGATTAACGGCTAAGGAAAATGAGGGGGTAGTCTTAGGTGCCATGATAGACAACAATCCGGAAGCTTGGGAGTATCAGGCAAGGCTTTCGAGCGCCAAGGTAGTCTACGAGGCGTTAGCCGAGGGAGGAATTACACGGTACTTAGCATTGTTTACGTCCGACCAGACTGTTTATAAACTCGGGCCCATTCGGAGCGCCCGGCCGTATTACATCGATTGGCTAAGGGAGTATGGCAATCCGCTTTATCTTCATTCCGGCGGTTCGCCAGTAGCCCTTGAGTATCTGAAAAACAATCCTCCGCCGGTGCGCGATGTGAATGAATTTTATTGGGGCAAATATTATTGGCGCGACAAAATAGCCATAGCCCCGCATGATTTATTTACCTCTAGTAGTTTGTGGCAGTCTTTGCTCTTATCCCGCCCCGTGAACACCGCGACCAATTTTGAGAGTTGGAAATTTGCGACTACGAAGACTATTCGCGTGAGTGCGTCCACGGAACTAGTTGGGGGAGTGATTTTACCTTTTACCTTGGATTATTCTGTTGCCTGGAAATTTAATAAGGCCAGCAGTAGCTATGAGCGTTTTATAAATGACGAGGCGAAGTTTGGCGACGACAAATTGCCAATGTCTGCTACCACGGTGATTGTTCAGTTTATGCCGGTGAGTGTTCTTGATGCCGAAGGCAGGCGTGAGTTTGCCACCGTGGGAAGCGGCAATGCCAGAATTTTGTTTAATGGTCAATTATTTCGTGGCTCGTGGAAAAAACCAAGTGTCTCCACCCGCACGAAATTTTATGATGCAAACGGCAGTGAGATTGTGTTTCCGCCAGGGAAGATGTGGGTAGAAGTGGTGCCAGAAAGCTTAGTTGTGATGGTGATGAATTAATTTGTTTTATTATGAGTGATATTTCTAGAAGAAGTTTTCTTGAGGCTGGGTTAGCTGCAGGCGCCGCATTAGCTGTTGGCAAAATTACTCAAGAAGGTCGTGCCGAAGCTGGAGAAAATTTTTACCAATCACCCGAAGTTCAATTTTTAATTCAAAATCTTGCCTTTGAACTTGATAATTCAACGCCACAATGCCGCGAATCACAAGGAGAATTGCCAAAGCCAGTCGCTAAAATAGTAGAAGAAATGGTCGCGCTTCAAAATGCGCATGATTCGATTATCGCTCGAGGTCGAATTCCTGGGCCTACCGATCACGCAGCGTTATGGGAGGCAGGAAACAAATTGTTGAATCGTCATGTGGCATATTCGGAAGAAAAGTTTTTTCGACTTTTGCTTCAGGATATTCCCAAAATACTCGCTGAGCACGGGGTTTGGGTAACCATTGGTGCTGATAAAGCGACGGATGAGCACGATAAAGTAGTAGCTCGTATTCCTAAATTTGAACTACGTCGTATACACAAAGTTAAAAATGACAGCCTCATGTTTAATGGTCGTGAGTACCCGCGTCAAATTGTCATGGTGGATCAATTGGTTATTAATGGCGCATCTGTTCGCAGAGGCGGCAACATAGAAGAAGCTCATAATGCTAGGAATAGTATTGTTCTTGATGAAGGACTTTTACGAGCGGTACACGATGAGCGAATCCAGAAGCGACCACAATATTTAGTTTATTTCGCCGATAAGGATGATGCTTTTATGTGGAATCATATTGCTGCCAAGAGCGGCAGTGAACAAAATAAATGGGCGACAATTGGAGCTTCGCAGCGCCTCATGCGGATATTTTATACACAAACATTTTCTAATTTTAATCAGGAAGCTAATTCTATCGCACATGAGTCTGGGCATCTGTTGCATAGACAAAGTAGTAGCTACCAAGCAGATTTTATGCCTCAGCCAGGAGTACGTTCAGCCAGTCAAGAGGCTAAATTAGAAAATGAACAATCAGCTCGAGCGGAGTCGTATGGTGCCGTAGGTCATTTATTATTTGCTAAGGATAAGGTGCGCGCACTCATGGATGTTGTGTATATTTCGGATGAAGCTCATCGGAATAATTTGACCGATGCCGGTCATCAAGTGGCGGCAGAAAACTTGCGAGCAGCAGCTGTGGAAGAGATTCTTGCTAAGCCGGAGTATTACGGGTTACAATTTCGTAATGATTCTGGTATCAGCGAAAAAAACCAAGCATTATTTTTTTTGCCAAGTTTGGCTTTGGATCCGCCCAAGCTAGAACATTTGGCAAGAAAACTGTATGAACGTCTTGAGGCAAAACAGAAGCCTGGTTTGGGTGTTTTGCCAGAGCACAATGTAACATCAAGCCAATCAGCAACGAAACCGGGTTTACATCGAGAGAGCGCACCAGGCCCTTGTACCGGTGGGGCGGGAGAAGTCACCATTATTACCACTGCAGTGATAGCAGCCCTTGGTTTATTGCATCGCTTCGGTCGTCGTAAGCAGGAAGTGGAAAAAGCGGAACAGAAAAGAGATGTTCATAAAAAAAGAAAGAGGAAGCGCTAGACTAAGGTAACGTAAGGTTAATTTTCACCACCCGATCTCGCCCCGCGAGGTCGGTTTTTATTTCGATAGAGGCCAAAGGAAGATAGGTTTTTACGAGAGAGGATATTTTTTGTGTTTGGGAAGGATCGATTTCGAAAAAAATGATCATTTTTAGTTTGTCATTCCGAGTGAGGTCTCGCGGCCGACGAGGTCTCGCGATCCCTCGTAGGGGAATCTCTGTCCGTTTTGCCGATTGAGCCAGAGATTCCTCCGGAGCCTGCACTGAGCGTAGCGAACGTGTCGTCGAAATGACAGACGGAGAAAGATGAGAAATTTGTTGTAACAATTTTTCGTACAATGCGAGGCCGCTATTTTCCGCAACCAAGGCGGAGCGAGGTTCGCGTTGGATACTTGGTTCGGCTTCGAATTGAATCGGAGTAAGATACGGAAGATTTGCTGTTATTATAATAGTTTGATTGTTCAATTGTTCAATTGTTAAAGTGTTGCGGTGTTGATGTGTTGCGGTGTTGATCTGTTTTACGAACGGTTCGAGGAGGTTACCGTGTAAAAAGTTTATGGATACATTTTGTATTCGAGCGTTTTTACGGGCGACGCGAAGCGCTGATTTAGAAATGTCCGTCGCAAATATTTTTAAACTGTCATTCTGAGGGAGCTTAGCGATCGAAGAATCTCTGTCCGCTCCCGATTGAGACAGAGATCCTTCGCTGCGCTCAGGATGACAATTGAGGTGTGTGGCGATCGTGATTGGAATACACCCGCTCCCAGTGCCAACGTCGATGAGCCAACACCCCCCCGAGCCCCCCCGCGAGGGGGGGGTTTTAATTGCCGCAATGGCTTCTTCAACCAGCAGTTCAGTTTCGGGGCGGGGGATGAGGGTGTCTTTGTTCACATAAAAATTTAACCCGTAAAATTCTTTATGGTGGGTAATGGCGGCAACGGAATAGCCGCGTTTGTAGTGAAACAAAAAATACCTTAGGCGCGCGTAGGCGAAAGCGGAAAGCGGAAAGTTGGGGTGAGCGTAGAGGAATTCTCGCGGTTTGTTAATAGCGTGAGCGAGAAGAATGCTAAAGTCAAGCTCGTTTATTTGGCTATGGTATCGTTTTTGTAAAATTTTGATAGTTGGCATGAATTTTAAGATTAGAAGATTGCGACAATCATCGTACTGTACCACCACACTTCAGTCAACGCAAACAAAAACAGCCTTTTAAAAAAGCTGTTTTTGGATGAGCCGGGGTTAGCGCCGGCATCGCTCTTCACCGGCCAGAACGGTCGGTGGTGTTGGGCGGGCCCGGGCAATTGGTCGGGTGGCTTCCCCCCTGCTCGAAAGCCACGTCTTCGTTACACATTTGGCAGATGCCGGTCTTTCCGCCATCGAACCAAAAGATAACAGCCTCATGCCGCCTTTCCAGTCCGAGCCTTCTCCGCACCCAGCGATGCTGGAGACGAATCAACTCGATGTTTCCCGGCGCCGGCAATGACAGCGCCATTCGCACTTGCTCGACGCACAGATCGAGTGCCAGCAGCACTCGGTGCCAACGACTTACTCCCGGTCCCGGCATGTTTCCCTCCAAAATTCCAGAATCCGCTGGCGCGGTTTGATCAGAGAAAGATCAAAAGATTAGAAGATTGTGTCAAATGGCAATCTTGTAATCTTCCAGTCTTTTAATCTTTGTCTTGTTGTTCATGCTCCGCTTTTTGTAGCGCGGTAATAATTGGCTCTAAGTTGCCTTCTAAAATCGTGCCAATATTATTCCAGCTGGCATGAATTCGGTGGTCGGTAATGCGGTCTTGGGGGAAGTTGTAGGTACGGATTTTTTCACTGCGATCGCCGGTGCCGATTTGCGCTTGGCGTTTGGCCGATAGTTCCTCTGCTTTTTTGGCTCGTTCAATGTCAAACAGGCGCGCGCGGAGTACCGCCATGGCTTTTTCCCGGTTGGCTTGCTGGCTACGCTCATCCTGACATTGTACAATCATACCGGTGGGAATATACACAATGCGCACCGCCGAATAGGTGGTATTCACGCTCTGCCCGCCGTGGCCGCCGGCGGTCATGGTGTCGATACGCAAGTCTTTAGGATCAATTTTTAATTCAGTTTCCTCAATTTCGGGCATCACCGCTACCGTTACGGTGGAGGTGTGCACCCGGCCGGCTTTTTCGGTTTCGGGCACGCGTTGCACGCGGTGCACGCCCATTTCCCATTTTAAATCTTTGTAGACGTCATGCCCCTTAACCGAAAAAAGCACTTCTTTAAATCCGCCAATGCCAATTTGACTGGAATCGATAAACGAGGTTTTCCATTTTTTACTTTCCGCGTATTTGGAATACATGCGGAACAGCTCGGCCGCGAATAGGGCCGATTCGTCGCCCCCGGCCGCGGCCCTAATTTCCACAATCACATTTTTTTTATTAAGGGGGTCTTGAGGGCGGGTGAGGTCGGCGAGTTTGGTTTCCAGAGCGGTTTTTTTGTCTCGGAGTTCGAGTAGCTCGCCAGTGGCCAAGTTTTGTATTTCGGTATCACCATCGCTCGCGAGCATTAAATCTGTCTCGGCAATATTCTTTTCAATTGAATACAATTCAGAGATTTTTTCCGCGACCGGTTTCATATCGGTATATTCCTGGGAGGCGTCCTTTAATTTTTTGGCATCATTAATAACCTCTGGATTTTGCAAAGAGGTTTCGAGGGATTTGAACTTGGTTAAGAGATGCGAGTACTTGGCGAGCATATATTTTTCATGGTCGGTCATCAATTGTCATTCCGACGACGAAGGAGGAATCTCTGGCTCAATCAACAACCGACGGACAGAGATTCCCCTACGAGGGATCGCGAGACCTCGTCGGCGCGAGCCTCGCTCGGGATGACAAGTGAAATACTAAACAAAAACAGACTAACAATAGTATAGTCTGTTTTGAAAATTTTAGCTATTTTTCGGTCGCGGCGGTTTTGGCTTCCTTTTTCTTCGCTTCCTTTTTAGCAGTTGCGACGGCCTTTTTTACTTTTTTGCCTTTGCGACTGGCGGCGACAGCGCTTACTTTGCCCATTTTTTCCTCAAACTTTTCGACGCGGCGGGCGGTGTCAACGAATTTTTGTTTGCCGGTATAAAAAGGATGGCATTGGTTGCACAGTTCCACGCGAAGTTCTTTTAGTGTGGAGCCGGTTACGAATTTATTACCGCAAGCGCAGGTGACTTGGCAATCGGTATGATATTCGGGATGAATTTTGGTTTTCATATGATTTTTATAAGTGAAAAGAGTATAACATTACTCGCTGGGGGTGTCAAGACTTGACTGATTCTTAGTTTTCCTATATACTGATGATACTTTAAATATCTCATCAACCTCCGCTTTTGGCGGACATTTTCCTCCCTGGGCCATTCCCGTGGGTTAGGTTGAGAGGAGTAATAAGGAAAAAAATATTATGACACAGCTACCAAGCCTCATGGAAATGCTTAAAGCAGGCGTCCATTTTGGCCACCAACGGTCACGCTGGCACCCTAAAATGCAGCCCTATATTTTTGGTCTGCGTAATGGCGTGCACGTGATTGATTTAGACAAAACTTTGGAGCAACTCGCAAGCGCGCTCCAGTACGTGCACGACCTCGCCGCTAAAGGCAAGGTTATTTTATTTGTTGGCACCAAGCGCCAGGCGCGCGAATTGGTTAAAGTGGCCGCGCTCGATTGTGGTATGCCGTACTTAACCGAACGCTGGATTGGCGGACTCATAACCAATTTTGATGAGTTTAAACGTCGCATGAAGAAGTATAAAGGTATTAAAGAAATGTTCGCGACTGGTGAAATTGAAAAGTACACGAAAAAAGAACAGGTAGTGTTTCAAAAACAAGTTGAGAAAATGGAAAAGTATTTGGCTGGTTTGGTAACTCTGGAAAAATTACCGGACGCTTTGTATATTGCTGATTTGCGGGTAGAAAAAACCGCGGTGGCTGAAGCGGTGCGTTTGAATATTCCCATGGTGGCAGTTTGCGACACCAATGTTGACCCTACCAAAGTTAATTATGCCATTCCCGCGAATGATGACGCGGTGAATTCCATTAAGATGATAGTGAATTTAATGGCTGAAGCGGTGAAAGAAGGCAAGGCAGATTATGAAAAAACTAAAGCTTTGCTTAAAGAGCAATCCTCCCAAGGCGGACCCGCCTCGGGCGGGGAAGTTAAAGTAGCGGCCGCGATGCCTAAAATTGTGGCCAGCGCTATTCCGGCCGAGTCAGTTACTCCGTACGCTTCTAAAAAAGAACGCCGGGTGATTAAAACGCAAGAGGTTGTTTAAAAATCCAAACGACAAATGTCAAATGCCAAATCAAATCCAAAGCCATAATGTCAAAAATTGGTTTTTGGATTTTGAACTTGGTTTGACATTTGGATTTTGATATTTGAAATTATATGACAATAAGTGCTTCTGACGTCATGAAGCTCCGGAATTCTACTGGGGCGGGCATGATGGATTGTAAAAACGCGTTGGAAGAGGCGGGTGGCGATATGGACAAAGCCGTTGATCTTTTGCGCAAAAAAGGAATTCTTAAAGCGGCCAAGCGGGCCGACAAGGTGGCGGCCGAAGGGTTGGTTGCTAGTTTTATTTCCGTTGACAGCAAAGCGGGGGTTTTGGTTGAGGTAAATTGTGAAACGGATTTTGTGGGACAGAGTGCGGATTTTGGAGCGTTTGCCAAAAGCGTGGCAGAAGTTGTGGCGAAAGAAAATCCAGTTGATGTTGACGCTCTCCAAAACACCAAACTCGGGGCTGGCGGAACCGTCGGCGAAACTGCGAATAATCTCACCTTAAAAATCGGTGAAAAAATTAGCGTGCGCCGGTTTACGCGCTACGAGTCAAGTGTCGGAAAAGTGTACTCATATTTACACGGCAGTAAAATTGGCGTCATGATTGAAATGACTGGTGGTGACGCGGAACTTGGCACCGACGTGGCTATGCATGTGGCCGCCAGTAACCCTAAGGCTTTGGATCGTTCGGGCGTTGATGCCGCTTTACTTGCAAGCGAACGTGATGTGTACGCCGCCCAGCTTAAAGCAGCGGGCAAGCCGGAGAATATTATTGAAAATATTCTTAAAGGTAAAATAGATAAATTTTATAGTGATGTTACTTTGCTGGAACAAGCGTTCATTAAGAACGAAGATGTGAAGGTGGGCGACCTGGCCAAGGGCAAAGGCGCGACGATTGTCCGATTCGTTCGATACGAATTGGGCGAGGGGATTGAGAAGGTAACGAAAGATTTTGTGGCGGAAGTAGCGGAGCAAGTGAACAAGTAGCAAGTTCATAAAGTTATCAGGTCTATTAAAGTAGAGACGCCTTGAAGGCGTCTCTTGTTTTTTAGGCCTAAAAATGGTATAATGCGTGCATTCTTATGGTTACACTAATAGTTAAAAAAGAACGTGTTGGACCAATTCGCGGAAGGCATCCGTGGGTGTTTTCGGGCGCGTTGAAAAATATTCCGGAAGGACTCACGAGCGGCGAGCCGGTAGTACTCCACGATGAGCAAGGCAATTTTTTGGCGCAGGGTTTTTTTAATTCGTATTCGCAAATCGCGGTGCGGATTTGGAGTTGGGATAAAGAGGAGATGGTTGACGCGGAATTTTTTGAGAAACGCCTCAAACGGGCTTATGAGTTGCGCAAAGATTTTGTCGCCAACACTCCCTCCCCCCTACAGTCCCCCTCGGGCAGGGGGACACAGACGAACGCGTATCGATTAATCCACGCGGAAAATGATTTGTTGCCGGGGCTAATTGTTGATAAATACGCCGAGTATCTTTCCGTTCAGTTTCATAATCCGGGGATCGAACATTGGAAAGATTTGATTGTGAAAGCGCTCGTTAAGATTTTAAAACCAAAAGGGATTTATGAGCGGTCGGATGTTGGACGTCGTACGGGGCATAGCGCACATTCTGTCATTTCGACCGAAGCGAAGCGCAGTGGAGAAATCCCTCCTGGCCAAACCAAGGGATTCCTCGACTTCGCTCGGAATGACAACGAAAAAGTCGGTTTGCTTTTTGGCGAAGTGCCGGAGAGAGTAAAGATAAAAGAGAACGGCTATTTGTTTTGGGTCGATATTATTGGTGGACAGAAAACGGGGTTTTTCTTGGATCAGCGGGATAAGCGTTTGGCTCTACAAAAATATGTAATGAATAAAAAAGTGTTGAATTGTTTTTCTTATACCGGCGGTTTTTCAGTTTATGCCCTCGGCGCGGGCGCTAAGAGTGTGGTGAGCGTGGATGCTTCGCAACCAGCACTTGAGCTGGCCGAAGAGAATGTGAAATTAAATAAATTGGACGAATCAAAATGCGAATTTATTTTGGCGGATGTGAAGGAATATCTAACGGATTGTCAGTCGGGCGAATTTGATGTGATTATTTTAGACCCACCAGCGTTTGTTAAAGATCGGCACAAAATAAAAGAAGGGTTACAAGGATACAGGAAAATTAATGAGATGGCTTTACGCATTTTGCCGCCAGGGGGCATTCTTTTGACCTGCTCATGCTCGGCTCACGTGCGGCTGGAGGATTTTAGGTTTATGTTGTCGGAGGCGGCAGCTCGGGCCGGAAGGACTGTGCAAGTACTGGAAACATTCACCCACGGCATTGACCACCCGGAACTGGCGGCGTTTACGGAAGGGGAGTATTTAAAGTGTGTTTTTGCAAAAGTACTCTAACATAGAGTATACTATAGGCTAACTTATGCGGGCTTTATTATTACATACTAACCGGTTTGAATCTCGCTTGGTTGAACCATCGTCGCGACCAGTCGCTATTGAACCGGAAGATCCTTCAGGATCAAATGGTAAAATGACGCAGTGTTTGAGCGTATTGTTTTGCGCCGAGAAAGACGATGCTACTAAGCAGCTGGTAGATTTATATCATGAGATACTGAAAACAGCGGAGGAGTTGGGTGTACAGAATATTTTAATCAGCCCGTTCGTCCATTTGTCATCTTCGATTGCGAGCCCGGCTAAAGCTAAAGCCCTGTACGAACAATTGTTGAAGAAAATGGCGGAGACGCATTTTGCGGTTGCCTCATCCCATTTTGGTTATCACAAAAGTCTATTGTTGGATATTAAAGGGCACCCCGGAGCTTTTCGTTATAGAGAATTCTATTAATTTGAAATTTATTTTTTGATATGACAAACATCGCAATTAATGGTTTTGGTCGCATTGGGCGGCAAGCGCTTAAGGCCGCGTTTTTAAAAAAGGATATTAAAATTGTGGCCATCAACGATTTAACCGACACCAAAACCTTGGCGCATCTTTTAAAATACGACACGGCCTATGGCACCTGGCCGATGGCGATTTCTCACGATGAAAAAAATATTATTATTGGCACCAAAAAAATTCCGGTGTTTGCGGAAAAAGATCCAAGCCTGCTCCCGTGGGCTAAATTAAAAGTGGATGTGGTGCTGGAGTGTACCGGGCGGTTTACGGATAAAGAGGGGGCCGGGCTCCATTTAAAAGCGGGAGCCAAGAAAGTGATTATTAGCGCGCCAGCCAAGGGCGGTGATGTGCCAACATATGTAATGTCTGTGAATAGTAAAAAAGTAAAAGGCGAAAAAGTAAAGGTGATAAATAATGCGTCGTGTACAACAAATTGCATTTCACCGGTGATGCAAGTTTTAGAAGACACGTTTGGTATCGAGAAGGCGATGATGACGACAGTGCACGGGTATACTGCTGATCAAAATCTTCAGGATGGGCCGCATAAAGATTTGCGCCGGGCACGCGCCGCCGCCGCGAATATTGTCCCGACCACGACCGGAGCCGCACTGGCCACGACGGAAGCCATCCCCGAGCTTCATGGTATTTTTGACGGAGTCGCCATTCGTGTGCCAGTGACCACGGTTTCACTTTCTGATATCACGGCAGTTCTTAAACGTGACGTGACGAAGGAGCAAATTAATGCGGCTTTGACGAAGGCGGCCGAGTCGCCGCGGTTTAAAAATATTTTGGCAGTAACAAATGAGCCACTCGTTTCATCCGATTTTATTGGCAACACATATTCGGCCACGGTAGATTTGGCACTCACGAACGTTGTTGGTGGTAACTTAGTTAAAGTAGTGGCCTGGTACGATAACGAAGCCGGGTACGCGCATCGGCTTATTGAAATGGCCGAAGAATTTTGTTAATCAATACAACCGCCCCCTCGAGGGGGGGGCTTGCGATTATGTCTTCAAAGTTACACGACTTTTTTATTCCCCATCATGGGAATAACTACCACCCGCACATTTTGCACACCAAACGCGCTATTTTTTATAGCACGGTTTTTTTGGGTTTAAAATTGATTGTTTTTGTCACAGTGTTATTTATTCCCGCGCGGGCCTATTTGGCGCCGGATGTTTTGGCGGTGCATTATCAAAACATTATTGACCTCACGAATAGTGCGCGTGCCCAGCACGGCCTTCCGGAGCTTATCGTCCAGAACAAATTAAATAGTTCGGCCACGGCCAAAGCCAATGACATGGCCGAGAATAATTATTTTAGCCATTTTGGGCCTAAAGCACATACCCTGCAGTATTTTTTAAGCCAAGCCGGATATCGTTATGGTGTGGCCGGGGAAAATTTGGCCATGGGATTTAAAAGCGGCGAAGAAGTAATTGGGGCTTGGCTGAAAAGTCCAACGCATTATCAAAATTTACTCGACGCCGATTATCGTGAGTTTGGTTTGGGGCTAGAAGCGGGTGAGTACAGTGGAATTCCCACGGTATTTGTGGCCCAGCATTTTGGAGCCCCTCCCCTTGTTGTCGCGACTGCGTCGAATTTAATTGTTGCTAAACCAGCGGCACACTCTACCGTACCAAGCGCGACCAGTCGTTTAGCTTTGGCTCCAAAGGTAAAGGGAGAAAAAGTCAGTGCTCCAGTTGCGCAAAACCTTCCGGCAATTGATAAAGAACACTCCCATGTTTTTTGGGCGGGGGATAATAACCAAACAGTTCTCACTATTAAAGCGCGTTTGACTGGGCCGGTGGCCGGGGCGAGCGTGATTGTGGGGCAGTATTCAATTCCGCTTACATCCGACCCGGCGAGCGATGATTGGACAGCCGACCTCCGAGTTCCCTTGTCGCCAGAGACTTTTTTTCATCCGATTATTATTCCGAGTATTATAATTCGTGCGCCCCAAGGACAGGAAGTGACTGATAGTATTGATTGGTATACTGTCAAAGTTACCGCCCCCAGCCCGATGGAGCAATATTTTAACGCGCAAGTTTTGCCGTCGTTTAAATGGTTATTTTCCGCGTCGCAGGGAATTTATTTAGGTTTCCTTATATTTTTTAGCCTGGTATTAGTTTTAAATATCGTTATTGAGTTTCGTCGCCAACATCCCCATATTATTGTGCAAACCGTGGCGCTGTTGGGGCTTTTGGTCTGTTTGGTGACTATCTAACTTACTGGCTTGTATGGGAAGTTTGGGAGGTATCTATTCACTTCTTTCCAAACGCTGTCATTCTGAGCCCGTTCGACTCACTGTCGCTCGCTCAGGGTAAACTCCGTCGAAGAATCCCTTTCACCAATTGGCCAACGTTGTTAAGCGATTTCTCCACTTCGCTCCTACGGTCGCTTCGGTCGAAATGACAAGTGATCGCGTGTTGTTTGGGAAAGTAATGAATAGTTACAATAAATAGAGTTGCCAGGTATTTTTTTATCTGTTACAATGGGAAACACAAATTTGAAACACGAATTTTTTCGAATTGTTTTGTTACAATAAAGTTCTTGTATGAATAAGCCCACCGATGAAAATAGCATTAAAATAATAACCGAGCCAATTTCGCTCGCTGACTTAAAAAACGTGGCAGCGGAGCGGTTTGGCAATATGGTAAAGGCGGTTGTGGATGTTAATCAAGAAATTATGGCGATTGGCGGCGATCTGCACGCGGATGAAGAAGCGGTGATGCTCGAACATGGTTCGGCGCAAGAGAATCTTTGGGGAATAAATTTGTACCCTGACGTGAGCGGGTTGGATTTTCTGGAGTTTGATTCCATGATTAATCTGCGGCCAAAACAAAATAATCGTTCGCGTTCGGTGGAAGACATTGATGCCCAGAATCGTATTCGCGAGGTGGTGCGCAAATTAATTGTTTGATATGGCTGATGCAATTCATAAAAATATAGCCGCTGGCAGCTGGTTTACCATGACGCTCTGTGAACAATTGGGAAATGTGGGGAGTGAAATTGGTCGGGCGACTAAATGGGAGCGCCAAGGTGATGTGAGCCGCCGGAACCAGGCGCTTGACCGTGCCTTTGATTTGCTCGATTTGACGATGGCCGACACCCGTTGGCGCAAACGTTTAAAAGAAATTTGTCGAGCGCGCGAGGTGGTGGCTGATACGTTTTATGGGAAAAGGGAATACAATGATACCCCGGAGGGGTTGGAAAAATATTTTTTCAAGTTTGCGTTAGCGGCGAGAAAGGATAAATAATTTATGAATCGCACTCTTTCCATTGAAACGGTAACCAAAATAGGCGAAGAAGTCCTTTTAAAAGGTTGGATTAATGCTCGGCGCAACATGGGTAAAATTGTGTTTTTGGATTTGCGTGATCGGGGCGGCATTGTGCAGTTGGTGGGAGTGTCGAGCCAAATGGACGCGGAATCGGTGGAGCGGATGAAAGACGTTCGGCACGAGTGGGTGGTTGAAGTTACGGGTGTGGTGCAGGAGCGCGGGGAGAAACAGAAGAATTCAAATGTCCCAACCGGCAATGTCGAAGTCCTAATTAAAGAACTCCGCGTGCTTTCCATGGCCGAACCGCTCCCAATTGATTTGGAAGACGACAAAGTTGGCCTCGACATCCACTTAGATCATTTGCCGATTACCCTGCGCGCCGAACGCTGGCAGGATGTTTTTAAGGTGCAGGAAACCATCATTCAAAGTTTCCGTGAAGCTTTGGCACAGGAACAGTTTACCGAGTTTCAGTCGCCTGCCTTGGTGGGTGGTGACGCCGAAGGCGGTTCGGCAGTGTTTAAGGTTGATTATTTTTACAACCAAAAGGCTTATCTGGCTACCAGTCCGCAGCTGTACAAGCAAATCATGACAGGCGTATTTGAGCGTGTGTTTACCACGGCGAAAATTTTTCGGGCGGAAAAAAGCGCTACCACGCGGCATTTGAGTGAGATTGTACAAATGGATTTTGAAATGGGTTTTATTAACGACCAATACGATGTGATGGCAATGCTTGAAAAAGTAATTAAGCATATTGTGGCCCGGGTGGTAGAGAAGCACGCTAGTGTGTTTGCCAAACGCGGCGTTCCATTACCGCTCTCGGGAGAGAAATTCCCCATTTTTAAACTCCACGAAGCGCAGGATATTTTGGGAGCTCCCCACAGCGATGATCTGGATCCGGAACAGGAACGGGCCATTTGCGAATGGGCGAAAAAAGAAAAAAATTCTGATTTTGTTTTTATAACACACTTCCCAACTAAAGCGCGGGCATGGTATACCTATGAAGAGCCGAGTGAAGCGCCGTTATCCCGCGGGTTTGATTTGCTGTTCCGGGGGCTTGAGATTAACAGTGGTGCTCAGCGCGTCCACTCATACGAGACATTAGTAGAGAAAATTAAGAGCCGCGGATTAGATCCGGAAAAATTTTCGTTTTATTTGGAAGCTTTTAAGTATGGCATGCCCCCACACGGTGGGTGTTCCACGGGGTTAGAAAGAATTACGGCTAGAATGCTCGAAATACCCAATGTAAAAGAGGCAGTGCTTTTCCCCCGTGATTTAAACCGCATTGATTTACAGTTGTCCCCGCCGGAGAACAAACAATAAATACTATGACAGCGGAGCTTAAGCTCGAAAAATTTCAGGGACCGCTAGAACTGTTGCTTGAACTCATTGAAGAAGAAAAATTAAATATTACGGAGGTCGCGCTCGGCCAGGTGACAGAGCAATATTTTAAGCACCTTGATACACTGGGAGGCGAACGGTCGGAATTATTGGCGGATTTTTTGGTCATTGCTACGAAACTCGTCTATTTAAAATCAAAACAGTTGTTGCCGTACCTGTACCCGGAGGAGGATGAGGGGCCGAGCCTCGCGGACCAGCTTAAACTTTATAAACGCTACGCCGACGCGAGTAAATTGGTGGAAAATTTGTGGAACGAGGGAAACGTGTCGTATGGCCGAGTTGAACCGCCGCCCGCGCGATCTCCTGAAATGGTGGTTCCCGTTAACGCCCACCCGCACGATTTGCACGCTTCGTTTGTCTTTTTGTTAAAACGCTTAAAACCAATCGCCCCCTTGCCAGAAGTGCGGATTGATCATACGTTTTCGGTAAAACAAAAAGTGGAATCAATTTTTAATTTTTTAAAGCAGTGGACGCACTTAAGCTTTAAAAAATTGCTCGGCCAGTCGGAAAATAAAACGGAAGTGATTGTGAGTTTTTTAGCACTTCTTGAGTTGGTGAAACAAGAAAAAATAACGATTAAACAATCGGACGCGTTTGGAGACATGGAAATACGACGAGTATGAATAATGTATCATCAAAAATTGAATCCATTTTATTTGTGGCGGGCAAACCTTTGACGGCCAAAAAAATGGCGAAAGTTCTTGGCACACAAGAAACAGATGTGTCGGATGCTCTTGGTCAATTAATGCTCAAATTTTCCGGAGCCGATTCTGGCGTAACACTGCTCCACACCAATGAAGATTGGCAACTGGTGAGTAATCCGGCCAATCGCGAAATTGCCGAACAATTTGTGAAAGCGGAAATTTCCGGCGAGCTCACTCGCCCACAACTCGAGACGATTACCGTTATCTCATATTGCGGGCCAATTACGAAACCGGAATTGGAACAAATTCGCGGAGTTAATTGCAGTTTGATTCTACGAAATTTACTCATGCGCGGATTGGTGAAAGAGAACGAAGATGTGGCCAATCTTTTGCCTACTTACGAAGTAACCATGGAATATTTGCGACATATGGGATTGATTTCACTTGAGGAATTGCCGGATTATCAAGAATTACATAAACATGAATTTATTACTAACGTTTTGGCCGGAACCAGCTAACATAGAGGGTCTGTCATTCTGAGCCCGTTCGCTCCGCTCAGGATAAACTCCGCGAAGAATCTAGTTGGCCAGCGAACTAGATCCTTCGGTCGCTCCACTCCCTCAGGATGACAGTAAAAATATATGTCTAATAAATTTTCCGATTTCCTCTCTTCTTTTGGCCTCATGATTTTAGGGGTGTTTTTATTATTGGTTGGTTCGGTTACATTTAGTCATGCCACCCCAGCTCGGCCGCTAGCGGCGGTAGCGGGAATAAAAATGGTGGCTAGCGGCACGGTGCCTACTATTCGGCTTTCGGAAAGTTCGGGAGGCGACAATGTGTTGCCACCATCGTTGCCGCTGCACCCAGAGATTCCGTTGGCGACTACGAACACTCCTTTCGAAGGAGGTTTGAGCGCGGCGGCCGCGATTGTGGTGGATGATAAAACGAATGCTCCGTTGTTTGAATTAAATAGCGCTGTTCCCCGGCCGCTGGCCAGCATTACAAAACTTATGACCGCTTTGGTTTTGCAGGGGTTGCCAATTAACTGGGCGAGTACTACCGTGGTAGAACAAGATGATATTGACCCTGGCAGTCACAGTGTGAGTGCGGGCGAGCGTTTTACTTTGGAAGATTTATGGCACGTGGCGTTGGTTGGGTCGTCCAACAGCGCGATTAATGCCTTGGTGAGAGCAAGTGGGTTAAGTGAAGAAGCGTTTGTAACTAAAATGAACAGTCAAGTCGAAGAGTGGCGTTTGCGTACCCTCCATTTTGTCGAACCAACCGGCCTCTCCCCCCAAAACGTGGGGAGCGCCAGCGATGTTGTACGGCTCCTCCAGCGCGCTCTGCAAAACGATAAAATTTATAGCGCTCTCCAAATCGGCGAGTACTATGCTCATCCCATTGGAAGCAAGCAAGCGCGCCGGGTATGGAGTACGGATTGGCTGTTAAACAATTGGGTGCCTAATAATTTTGATAAGGAAAATATTGTTGGTAAAACCGGCTACATTGCCGAGTCTGGTTATAATTTCGCGGTACGCCTCGCCGATGATAATCATCGCGCTGTGCGCGTAGTGGTGCTGGGAACGGATTCGAACACCGCGCGTTTTAGCGAAGCCAGGGATTTGGCCGAATGGGTCCTCACACATTATCGCTGGCCCAGCGACCACGGCTATCTTAATTTGGCGAATGATGTGGAGTGATAATTGTTACATTGTTCAATTGTTACATTGTTAATAATTGAGCCGAGATTTTATGTATATACGATCAATTAAAGAAATAAAGGATGTAAAAGGCAGACGAGTATTAGTGCGGGTTGATTTTAATGTACCGCTTGAAAATGGGAAAGTGAAAGATGATTTTAAAATTAAAAAAACTTTACCAACAATTCAGTATCTTATCAAAAAAGGAGCGAAAGTTATTTTGGTGAGTCATTTGGGGAGGCCGAAGGGGGTTGACACTAAGCTGAGCCTACAACCGGTTGTGGAGCATCTTGAGAAATTGTTGAAGCAGTTGGTGGCATTTGTGAAGATTGGAAGATTACAAGATTGGAAGATTGTCGGTCGAGCGATTGAAAAATTAAAAAACGGCGAACTGGCGATGCTCGAAAATATTCGGTTTGTTAAGGGAGAAGAAGATAATGACCCGAATGTTGCCAAAGCACTGGCGGCGCTGGCTGATATTTTTGTTTCAGATTGTTTCGCGGTCGCGCACCGCGACGCGGCCTCGATTACGGGCGTGGCCAAGTATCTCCCGCATTTTGCTGGTTTGTTACTTTTTGAAGAAGTAAGCGTTTTGTCTCGCGCGATGGAAAAACCAAAACGGCCTTTGGTGGTTTTGCTCGGCGGCGCTAAAGTGGAAACAAAAATTCCGATTGTACGCCATCTACTACAGAAGGCCGATTACATTTTAGTGGGCGGCGAAATTGCCAACACCTATTGGTGGGCCAAAGGAAGTACCGTGGGGCAGTCGCTCGTTGGCAAAGATTTTAAGGCGGATATTTTAAAATATTGTAAAAATAAAAAAGTAGTTTTGCCAGTTGATTGCGTGGTGGGGGCACCACAAGGAGGTGACGTTAGGGTTTTCTCTGCGCTCTCACCCATGGCCGTTCCCAATGACCATGGAATGTATGATATTGGCCCACAAACCGTAGAATTGTTTAGTACCTACCTTAAAAAGGCGGGGACGATTTTGTGGAATGGTGCCATGGGTAAGTTTGAAGTGCGTCCTTATGAGAAAGGCACTTTTGCTTTAATGAAGCTTTTGGGAAAAACCAAGGCTTTTAGCATCGTAGGTGGCGGTGAAAGTGTGGAGATACTTAAGAAGTGTGGTATAATTAATAAGATAAATCTCGTTTCTACTGGTGGCGGTGCGATGTTAGAATTTTTAGGTGGTAAGAAATTGCCAGGGATTGAAGCTTTAAAAAAATAAAAATATTTATTTAAGCGAATTACTTCTCTCGCAGGGGTAATTCATAAAGGAGAATAATATGCCAGTAGGAATAAATGGTAAACCAATAAAAAATGGAAACAGTTCCTCCGGTCCGAGTGAAGTGAATGGCGCCGGACACTGTGGCACCGGGTGGGGTGGAATGCGCCACGATCATTTTGGTAAAAAAATAATGATGACGCTGATGGGCGTTCTTTTGGTGTATCTGGTTTTTTACGTGGGTGTTTTAACTCGTAATAGTATTAAGAAATTTGATTATATTGGCACTGCCGACCAAACTGAACGCATGATTACGGTGAACGGTTATGGCAAAGTGAATGGTGCTAATGATATTGCTGTTACGACGATAGGCTACTCCAATGTAGATGCCGACGTTGCCAAGGCTCAAGCCGCGAATAAAAAGGTTATGGACGCGCTAATGACCGAATTGAAGAAAATGGGAGTGTCTGAAAAAGACATGCAAACGAATTATACTATTTATCCCGAATATAATTATACACAAGATAAGGGGCAGCAGTTAAAAGGCTATCGCGTCAGCAATAACGTAACCATAAAAATTCGCGACCTTACCAAGATTCCAGCTGTGTTGTCGCTTCCGGGCAAGTATGGCGCTACCGAAGTGAGCGGGCTTAGTTTTACCATTGATGATCCGGACAATCTTAAAGTGGCCGCGCGCGATAAAGCCTTAACGGATGCCGGCATGAAAGCTAAAACTTTGGCACGACAGCTCGGTGTTAGACTCGTTGAGGTGGTGGCTTATAACGAATATGAAGGCGGGCCAGAATACCCCGGGCCGTATCCGATGCTTAAAATGGACGCGATGGGAGGAGGGCCAATGATGAATGCTCCGGAAGCAGTAGCTACGGGCAGTAAAGATGTGGTTATGAACGTGAATATTACCTATAAGATTGCGCCGAAATATTACGCCTATTAAACCTGTTTTAAGGGAGGCTTCGCAAACGCGGAGCCTCTTTTTTATTCTATCAAGTTATGGTAATATAAAGTAGGTTATTTAAAAGTATTAGGCCGCGCTTCGTCGCGTCTCAGATGACGTTACGCGACACGATTTCGTCAAATCGGTTGCGCAGCATGATTTCGTTAAATCATATGAAAATTAAACAAATTACCGCTCGTGAAATTCTCGATTCGCGCGGCAACCCAACTGTGGAGGCCAAGCTTACGCTCGACACTGGTTTTGTTGGTATCGCTAAAGTACCCTCGGGCGCGTCCACGGGTGAGCACGAGGATTTAGAATTACGTGATGGGGGCAAGCGCTATGGCGGCAAAGGCGTTTTGAAAGCCGTGAATAATGTTAATACGACGATTGCTAAATTTTTTAGTGATCGGACGGTTGCGAGTATTTTGGAATTGGATAAACTTTTAGATAGATTAGATGGGACGGAAAATAAATCGCGTTTGGGGGCCAATGCCACGCTCGCGGTGTCGCTCGCGGCCACTCGCGCTTTTGCGGCCGAAGCGAAGTTATCATTGTATCGCTACATTCGCAAAGCGTTTGAATTGCCATATAAAGAATGGCGTTTGCCCGTGCCGATGATCAATATTTTAAACGGCGGGCGGCACGCGGATAACGGCCTAACGATTCAGGAGTTTTTAATTATGCCGCGGCATAAATTGTTTCGCGAGCGCGTGCGCATGGGTTCGCAAATTTTTCATTCTTTGGCGAATTTATTAAGTCAAAAAGGCTACCTTACGTCCGTTGGTGACGAGGGCGGGTTTGCGCCGGAACTTTTGAATAACGAGCGTGGATTGCAACTGATTATGGAAGCGATAAAATTGGCTGGTTGGACACCAGGCAAGCATGTCTTTTTAGGGCTCGACGTGGCCGCTTCAGAATTTTATCGTCACGGTAATTATTATTTTGTAGGTAAAAAACAAGCCTGGCGGGCGGAAAAAATGATTGTTCAAATGGCGGCTTGGGTTAAAAAATATCCTTTGATTTCCATTGAAGATGGGCTAGCGGAAGATGATTGGAAAAATTGGCAAATACTCACACAAGAACTTGGTAAAAAAGTTTTGCTGGTGGGCGATGATTTGTTTGTGACGAATGTGGAACGGTTGAATAAGGGAATTGAGAGCCATGTGGGGAATGCCATTCTCATCAAGCTGAACCAAATTGGGACACTAACGGATACGATTGAAGCGGTTCGTTTGGCGCAGACCAGCGGTTATCAAATTGCCGTGTCGCACCGGAGCGGGGAGACCGCCGATACGTTTATTGCGGATTTGGCAGTGGCGGTGAACGCGGAATTTATTAAAACTGGTTCTATGTCGCGTTCGGAGCGGGTGGAAAAGTATAATCGGTTGATGGAGATTGAAGCGGAATTAGGATTGTAATGTACAAAATATGAAAACTACGAAAGTACGAAATTCGTGAATTCCCCCTCGAGGGGGACGGTGGGGGTGTAAGGCCCATGCGCCGCCGCCCAACTGTCATTCCGACGAAGAAGGAGGTCTCGCGATCCCTCTTAGGGGAATCTCTGTCCGGTTCAACGGTTCGATTGTTCAATTATTAAACTATTTTTATTTATTCAAGGGTGCCAAAATTTTGTGCCTAAGAAATTATCAATAAAATATATGGCCGATGTAAAACGAGGGAGTGATGGTCAGTATGTGTTAGATGGTGATAAGTGGGTATGGGCTGACGAAAAATCTGCGGCTGATAAGGTAAGTGAGGAAACATTGGATGACACAATATGGGAGCTGCAAAAGGTTCTAAGAGATTTAGGGGTGGGTAGCAACAAGCGAAATGAAATTATTGCTAAAATAGAATTTTTAAAGAAAAAACCTGATTTATTAGCGGCGCTTAAAGCCATAGTGACGCCAGAAACGGCGGCTAACATTAAAGCAAAAGGCAAGCTAGATGAAGCAACGCTGCTTCTTGTTAAGCAAAATGTTTAGGTGCTCACTCGGCAGCGCGCGCAACGGCAAATCACCCCTCGCCCTTTTTGGTAAGGAGGGGATGCCGATGATCTTTGTTACGAAATATTATGCCTACAAAATCACCAATCACCATCCTCATTATCCTCGACGGCTTTGGCATGGCTGACCCAAAACAAAAGGGCAACGCTATTACGCCCAAAACGGCGCCGAATTTTTTTGGTTGGTGGAAAAAATATCCCCACACTCTTCTTGAGGCGAGCGGTGTCGCCGTCGGATTGCCGCGCGGGCAGGAGGGGAATAGTGAAGCCGGGCATTTGAATATTGGGGCGGGGCGAGTTGTAAAACAAGATACGCTGTATATTACCGATGCGATTAATGACGGTACGTTTTTTAAGAATAATGCGTTTCACGAAGCACTGCACCATGTAAAAAAATACAAAACGGCGGTGCATTTGATGGGATTGCTCTCGAATCACAACAGCGCGCATTCCTGTCCGGAGCACCTGTTCGCGCTTTTGGGTTTAATTCATCAGGAGGGAATTAAAAAAGTGTATTTGCATTTATTTACCGATGGGCGGGATTCTGGTCAACACGACGCGCCGCATCATCTTAAACATTTACAAAATCATTTTCACGGCACGGAGAAAATTGCGACGGTGATGGGGCGGTTATACGGGATGGATCGTAATAAAATTTGGCACCGGACACAAAAGGCGTACCGGGCGATGGTTGAAGGCAAAGGTAAGCAGGCAAATAGCGCGGAAGAGGCACTAACGCAAGCGTATAATTCTGGTGAAAGTGATGAGTTTATTACGCCCATGGTGATTGTTGAAAATAATAAACCAGTGGCGACGATAAAAAGTAACGACGCGATTTTCTTTTTTAATTTGCGCAGTGACCGGGCGCGGCAGATTACGAAGGCGTTTGTGCATCCGCAGTTTGAGAAGGAAAATGGCGGAACGTTTGATCGAAAAATTGTGCCGAAAAATACTCGGTTTGTGGCGATGGCGGATTTTGGTCCGGATTTTCCGCGTGTACTCACAGCGTTTCCGAGTCGTGACATTCCTAATACTTTGGTACAGACTTTGTGTCCGCGCCGGCAATTATATCTCGCTGAATCAGAAAAGTTCGCGCACGTCACTTATTTTTTTAATGGCGGCTACCAACAGCATTTTGGCGATGAGCGGTGGGTAAAAATTGCTTCGGATCGCGTGAAAGATTTTGAAACTGACCCGGCGATGGAAGCGGATAAAATCGCCACCTACGCCGTGAAAGCAATTGAAGCGCGGGAATATGATTTTATCGCGGTTAATTTTGCCAATGCCGACATGGTGGGGCACACGGGGAATATTGCGGCCGCCGAAAAGGCGATTGCGATTCTTGACAAACAGCTTAACCGCGTGGCACAGAGTGTCCTCAAGGCTGGAGGGCAATGTGTTATAACCGCCGATCATGGTAATGCCGAAGAAATGGTAAACCTCAAGACCGACGAAGTTGATACGGAGCATTCGGTAAATCCCGTGCCATTTGTGTTTATAGCGCCTGCGTCCGTACATAAACAATTTAAGCTAAAATCTCGAAACCTTAAAAAAGGCAAACTGGCGGACGTGTCTCCCACGATTTTAAAAATAATGGGAATTAAGAAACCGAAGGAAATGACAGGACGAAGCTTGCTGTAAGTGCTGTCATCCCGAGCGAGGCCTCGCGGCCGACGAGGGATCTCTGTCCGTCGTTTGTCATTCCGACCGGAGCGCAGCGAAGTGGAGGAATCTCGCCAACGACGCGAGATCCCTCGACTACGCTCGGGATGACAAGTGATTGAGCCAGAGATTTCTCACCCCCTGCGAAGGGGGCTTCGAAATGACAATCGTATCTTGATTTTTTATGAGTAAATCTTACAAACCAGTTACCCTTGTCATCTGCGACGGTTGGGGTGTAGCGCCAGATAGCGATGGCAATGCTATTGCCCAGGCTAAGTTGCCCAATTTTAAATCGTATATTAAAGAGTATCCGGCGATGACCTTGCACGCTTCGGGGAACGAAGTGGGTCTTTTATTTGGTGAAATTGGTAATTCGGAAGTGGGGCACCTTAATATTGGCGCGGGTAGAGTTTATTATCAATCCTGTCCTCGCATTAACCAAGAAATATCGAGCGGTGAATTTTTTAAGAACAAGGCTTTTCTAGATGCGATTGCCCACGTGGAAAAGAATAAAAGCAAACTCCATATTATTGCCATGTTAAGTTCCGGTAATGTGCACGCTAGCAATGAACACCTTTATGCACTTTTGGATTTGTGTAAAAAGCAAGGTTTAGGCAAAGAGGTTTTTGTCCACGTTATCTTAGATGGGCGTGACTGTATTTATAGCGCCGGGGAAAGTTTTGTAAAAGAATTGGAAGCGAAGCTGAAAAAGTTGAAAGTTGGAGCGATCGCCTCGCTCTCGGGGCGGTTTTATGCCATGGATAGGGATAACCGCTGGGAACGAGTTGAAGCGGCTTACAAAGCAATGGCGGAAGGCAAAGCGGAACGCAGCGCGACTAGCCCCGCCGAGGCGATTAAAGCCAGCTACGCGAAAAAAAATTATGATGAAGAATTTGTGCCGACCGTGATTATGGATGGTGATTCAGCCTCCGCCAAAGGCTCCGGCCCGCTTCGCCATAGCTCCAGCGAGGCGAGCGAGGCAGGTAAGCCAGTGGCGACTGTGACTGATGGGGATGCTATTATTTTTGCTAATTTTCGTCCCGACCGCGCGCGCGAACTCACTAAAGCCTTTGTACTCCCCGGGTTTGATAAATTTAAACGCAGCGACATAAAAAAGTTATTTTTTGTCACCATGATGGAGTATGAAAAAGATTTGCCGGTGGTAGTGGCCTATGCGCCCATTGTGGCGCGTAATTGTTTGGCTGAAGCCGTTAGTTTGGCCGGTCTTAAGCAATTTCACGCGGCGGAAACGGAAAAATACGCGCATGTAACATTTTTTTTGAATGGCACAATTGAAGAAGCTTTTCCGGGCGAGGAGCGCGCTTTGGTGTCGTCGCCGCATGTGGCCAGTTACGCCGAAGTACCAGCTATGTCAGCGTCCGAAGTAACAAAAAAAACTATTAAAGCCATCGATAGCGGCAAGTTTGATTTGGTGGTTATTAATTATGCCAATGCCGATATGGTTGGCCACACCGGCGATCGCAAAGCCACCATTGCCGCGTGTGAGACCATTGATAAATGTTTGGGCGATATTGTAGGCCATACACTGGCGGTTGGCGGTGTGGTTATTATGACAGCGGATCATGGCAATGCCGAAGAAGTGATTAATTTGCAAACTGGTGAAATGGATAAAGAGCACTCTACCAATCCCGTTCCCCTGCTCGTCATCGGCGCTGATTTTCGCGGTCAGGCCGGCCCAGGTGGCGACGCGCCGGAAGGGGATCTGAGTTTGCTTCCGCCGGTGGGATTTTTAGCGGATGTCGCGCCGACGGTTTTAAAACTTATGGGGCTTACACAGCCCAAAGAGATGACGGGGACGCCTTTGATATAAACAAAATTTTAGGAAAAATTATTTATATGGCTGCGAAAAAATTGAAGGCACGCACTCGCGCTGTGGTGTGGCGTCGTAGACACAGGGCACTATCAACGTCCGCAACTATCGCAGAGCGTCTGTGGGCGTATGTAAAAATACGGACGTTTGGTTTGGTAACCACCACCGTGTTTTTTGGCATTGCGCTAACAATGGTTATTTTTTCTATTTCTCAAGCTCAAGAAATAGTATTTTTCCCTACCACCTGTTTGGGCAGTGTTCAAAATCCACAGCACGCCGCTCAAAATATTTTAGATACTACTGAACCCCGAGATTTGTTTTCCACTACTACCGCGGCTGTGTTCACGGAAGGAGTACAGCAATTGTATTGCGGGGATTTTCGGGGTGTGGCAGAGGAGCAAATACTTGTTTCGCGTTTGCGTTTGCATTTAGCCTGGTCGTTGGTTTCTGAAGAATCTTTAGTGAGTACGGTTAATGAAATTACGCCATCCGCCGCAACCACCACGACCGAGGAACCCGCCACTCTTGAATTGAGTATGGCGTTGGATGAGGAAACTATCCCCGAGACAAATTCTACTACTGGTAGTGTTTTTGAACTACCCCTAGTGGTTACATCCACCAGTGATAATGTTAGTTCAACCGCGGAAGCCTCCACTGCGCTACTCGTACCCGAAAGTTTACCCGGGATGTTCTTAATACAATACTCGCTCGATGGGGTGGCTTGGCAATCGCTCGCGACCGTTAACATTGATCACCCCGAGAGCGATTTTGAAATTCCCATTACAGAACCAATTGATCCGGGGCGGGTGCAAATAATGCTCCAGTTTGTACCGGGGGCTATGCCAGAGCCGCCGGTGTATGTGGATGGGATGATGCTTATTGCCGCGCCAACCGATAGTGTGCCGGAGGCTGTAGAGCCGCTTCTCAAAGCCGAAGAAATTAGCATTGTGGTGGTGTCTCCGGGTATTACTACTGCTTTGGCGCATACCCCGGATGGGTATAGTTTGTGGTACGCGCCAGCCGATGAGTTGGGCAACACCACGGCTCCCGCGTACAAAATTGAAACCTCCGAGCTTTTGCCGCTCCCCCCAATGGTGAAAGACAACACTATTTTTTGGCTCTCGGGCCGAGCGGAGCCAGAGGTGATTGCCGCCTGGCGCGCTGACGGCGAGTATAATTCACAAACTATTATTATTGACAGCGAACCAACCGATTGGATTGGATCGGGCAGTTATAAAGTGCACTGGCGCGGCGGGCAATGGATTATTTTTAACGGAGACACTGAAGAGTATGAGTTGCCGGACTCGCAGGTTGTGGCCGCACTTAACGCCACCACCACAGTAGCGGCTTTAGTGGCTTTGCCGCTGGTCGCCGTTCCTACCATCGTTGTTTCGTCTTCGCCAGATACCACAATACTTTCGGTTATGGCCACGAGCACGAGTGATATGTTTACTACCACTACTAGCGAAATTATGGCGAGTTCATCGCCCATAATAACAGTAGTTACGACAACACTATCGCCATAGTACTTGCATATGCGCGCGATACGAAAAAAATTTATTGTACTGGCCGTATGGGCGCTCACCGCGGTCATCGTTTTTTCTAACGCATCGGTGCCGCTATTAGTGGGTATTGGTTTAAATGTGGGGCCGGACAATTCTTTGGTCACCCCGGTTCAGGCCGCCACCTCCCTCTTCTCCCCCTCGGCCGGCAACCTTGTCCTCGGCACCCCTGCTGCCAATTCCGCCACTAATGTCGGGTCATATCGTGGTACCCTCGCCACCGACAACCTGTTCTGGTCGTTTGTTGGCACGCCCACCGGCTTCAATGCCCAGGTTGATCTCGGCGGCGTCAGCCTCAATGGCGCTAACAAACTGCTCCTCACAACCGAGACCGCGAATGTTACCACGGCCCGCAATTTCTTTATTCAAATTTGTGATTGGGCTTCGTCCACCGGAGTCGACAATGTCGCCGACGCACAGTGTACGGGCGGGGGATGGCGCACGCTGAACAACCCCAAAGCCACCGCTTTTACCGAAACGGCTGACACCAGCCGCACCTTTGAAATTTTTAACGGATATTTTTACACGGGCACCAACCCCGGGGTTAAAGTCGCCACCCCGCTCACCAACTTCGTCTCGAACAGTACCGTGCGGATTAGATTTTTTTCCACCGTTAATTCGCTGGTACAATTCAACCTTGACAGAGTACAGCTTGAGGCGGCCATTGACCCGGTGTATTACCCCGACTCCTACAACCCCATCGCCCCGTTTGCCGGCGCCGTAAATGGAGATTACCTTTCGGTGTTTACTAACAATGCTACTCGCCAAACCATTACCAACACCGTAGCCAACCCTTTAAGTTTTTACTATTCTTTTAAAAACATTCAAACCTACACTGGCGCGAACACTATCCTCGTGGCGTACAACGGCGGCTTTGTTTCAAACCTTGCCCTCACGTACAATGTGGCTATTTGGAATTTCAATAGTAGCAGTTGGGAAAATTTAAACGCCGCTCCCATTGTCGCTTCCGCGATTAATACCCTCCAAAGTAATTTTTTTGCCAAATCCAATGTCACGCTCGCTAATTATATCTCCAGTGGAGAAACGAGAATCCTTATTTTTAGCACCGTGGGCGGCACGCAAACACTGGGCACCGATCAAATATATATTACCGTTGGCTCGGTGAATACCGATACGAACCAATCGGAAATATCTTTTGGTCAACTAGGGTCCGGTACATCTGCGGCGACAGCAGATTTAGCCGCTCTCACCACGGCCACCGTTGGTAACACGTGGACCCAAACAACCTGTTTAAACAACACGGCCCCCTGCGCTACCACGCCCTACCCAACCGATGGGGCTGGTACCTGGGGAACCAATTACAGCGCGAGCGCCAATGTGACCGTTCCGATTACCGTTCCCGCTGGCGCGGCCGTCACCGGCATTCGTTTCGCGGCTCGCTTTAGAAGCAATGTCACGGCCAACACCGTTCAGCTTGGCCTTAAAGATTATTCCGGTCAATTTGCCGGCCAAACCATTGCCGGGGGGTGGAGCGCGGTGGGTGGTACCAACGCTTTAACCACGTTCACGTTTACGGATGGCATCTTCCAAATTAACCCGCAGAATTTTATTGATACCGTGAACAATGTGGCGGCTCTGCGTTTGCGCACGTCGGCTTCTACGGCGGTGGCGCCGGTGACGCGGGATTGGGATTTTGCGCTGGTGAGTGTGAGGTGGATAACTCCGGCGACAAATCCACCTCCGCCGACATTTTTGTCTTTTTCAATTTCAACCAGCACGGCCGGTTTTGGTTTGTTATATCCCCACGCCGCGCGTTATGCTACGGCTAGTGGCGCGGGAGCCGCTACCGAAACCGAAGCCCATACCTTGGCCATTGGATCAGACGGAGTTTTGCCCTATGTTATAACGGTACAGGGCGATCCGCTTGGTTCCGTGATAGGAGTTATTAATGCGATTGGCCCCGTCAATACAGCATCAATGCCTGGTACGAACCAGTTTGGCCTACGGATTGTCATCTCCAACGGTTCAAACATTATCACTACTCCTTATATGGGAGCTGGGTTTGCGTATGGCGCTACCGGCACGAGCACGAGTATGATTGTAGGGGGAAGTACGCTCGTCGGAGCGCCAACGACTGTTTCCGTTCGGTATGTGGCCAATGTTGCCCCCACTAAACCAACGGGCGAATATCAAGCCGCCCTCACCTATGTGGTTACTGCTACCTATTAGACGAATTAATTATGTGTATAACTTTGTTCGAGACTTGAGCAAACTGTGTTATACTATAGGCTCTAAAGAAATCCTAAAAAAGGAGTAATTTTAAATATATGAGAACAGTCAAAATAATTGTTTCCGCCACTCTCGTTATAAGTGTTATTATGGCTGGGGTAGGGTGGCCATACTCCGGGGCGGAGGCGGCGGCGCTTATGGGTTTAAGCGATACCATGTCCTCGCTTAAGGTAAATACCGCTTCGAGCCACATCCTCACTTTTACTTCACCAACCGGTGCCAATGAAAATACTGATACCATAATAGTCACATTTCCCTCAGATTTTAATTTGTCGAGCAAAGCAATTAATACTGTGACGTTTACCCATGGTGCCAATACCGGGGCCGAGAACACCGAGACCTTGGCCGCTAACCCCTCCGCCACTGCTTGGGGGGCGGTTTTTTCCGGAGTCCAAAATCGTATATTAACTTTAACGGCGCCAACGGATGGCGTGGGCGCGGCGGCCGTAGCGGCCAGCGATAAGCTCATTATGATTTTGGATAGCTCCAATGCCGTTAACCCCTCGGTCGCTGGGCCATATACTATTACTATTAGCGGTACGTTTGGTGATGCGGGAATCATGAGCGTGCAGATTGTCACCAACGACCAAGTGGCGATTTCGGCAACGGTCGCGCCCTCTTTGTCTTTTAGTATCTCGGCCAACACCATTGATTTTGGGACTTTAAGTTCGGCCGCGGCTCGCTATGCTGGCGTTGGTGCTGGCTCGGACGTGGAAGCCGAAGCGCATACCTTAATTGCCAGTACCAACGGAAACAGCGGGTACACCGTTACTGTTAAAGGCGCCACGCTAACAAGCGGCGCTAATACGGTTAGCGCCATTGGTAACGTTAATACCGCGTCCAGCGCCGGCACTGAACAATTTGGTTTGCGTAGTAACGCGGCAGGCGGCAGCGGTGCGGTAAGCGCGCCCTATGCGGCCGCTGGGTTTGCTTATGCCGCCACGGGCAACACGGCAAGTACCGTCGCATCGGCGGCGGGCGCTTCGGCCAACACCACCTACTCGGTGCGGTATCTGGCTAATATCGGCGCTAACACCGAAGCGGGTAGCTATACAGCCACGTTAACCTACGTTGCCACCGCAAACTTCTAGTCCTTTTTTATATGTTTAAATGGGAGGTTGGTAACGTATGAAAAAGTTTCTTACGTTTCATATTTTTTTCCGTTCGGCAACAAAGAGCTCCGCGATATTTTTTTTGATAGCGATGAGCTTTTTTTTAGGGTCAAAGAGCGCGAAGGCCCTTACCATTTCTCCGGCGCGACTGGAGTTAACGGGGGACCCGGGCAGTGTTATTAGTTCCGAACTCCTCCTCATGAATGACCAAAAGGAGTCCAAACGTTTTTATTCTTCGGCCGAAAATTTTGAGGCCCAAGGCGAAGGTGGAGTACCCAATTTTGTGGCTGGAACCGAAGGCTTGTCAACATGGGTGAACACGTCTGGCGAGATAACCCTGGCTCCGGGAGAGCAGCGTAAAGTTCCTTTTACCATAACCATTCCGGCGTCGGCAGAACCGGGTGGCCACTTTGCCGCAATTTTTTGGAGCACAACGCCAAGCCAGGGCCAAGGCGGGCAATTAGCCGTGGGAGCCAAAATAGGCACCCTGGTTTTGCTTCGTGTTTCGGGCGATGTCAAAGAGGAAGCTGGGCTAGTTGAGTTTACTTCGCTTAATAACCAGCGCTGGTTTGATAGCGTGCCAGTGACGTTTGTGTTTCGTTTGCGCAACGGCGGGGGTGATCGGCTAAAGCCTGCCGGAACCATAACAATTACTTCTATGCTTGGCCAGAAGGTGGCCGAGCTTTCCGCCAACCCGGCAGAAAATAATGTTTTACCGGCGAGCATTCGGCGTTTTGAGGTCGTTTGGCCTCAAGAATTTGCTGGCAATTTAAATCGGCCCGCTGGTTATTGGCAAACCGTAAAACACCAATGGAATCATTTTGCTTTTGGGTTGTACACCGCCAAGCTCGACTTAAAGTGGGGGGTGGAATCGGTCGAGCAAATGATGGCTACGCAGCGCGTGCTACTGGTGCCGTGGCAGCTGCTAACTCTTTGTGTTCTAATTATAGCTTTGATATTGATCGGCGGCCGCGTGGGTATTCGGCGTTATAATGCCTGGATTATTGCTCGCGCGCGTGATTCCCGCCACTAGTAAGGCCCATGATTACCACTGTTTCAAAATTATATTCAGTCGGCCTGGCAATAATGCTGGCTGTTTTTTTGTTGGTGGCGGGGGAGAGGGTACAGGGGGCTGAAACTACCATAACGGTGACCGCGGTAGTGTTGCCGGGGACACAGTCCAATTCTCCAGGGCAAACATCTGGCGGGGGCGGGGCTTTTTCTGAACTTAACACACCTACCAGCGTGAGTTTTGCCGGCACGTCGTTCCCAGGAGCTCGTATAACAATTCTCACTGATGGCGTGCTCACCACCAGCGCCACAACCACAGCGCAGGGTGCATTTACCATTGTTTTACCGGCGGTTACAATTGGCAACCACGTCTTTACTATTAATAGCATTGATACCAACGGTTTTCGTTCCAGCAATTTTTTGATTCCACTGTTAGTTGCCGAGCGTACCACCCTCACGGTTAGCGGTATTGTTGCCACGCCCGTGATGTGGGCAGACCAGAGCGCGGTAAAGCAAGGCGATAATTTAATTGTGAGCGGCCTCTCCTCGCCGGGCGCGCGGGTGACAATTCGTTTAAAGGGTCCTTCCTCGGCTCTTATTACCACGCGCTCTAACAACGTCGGTTTATTTCGGGTGGTTATTAACACAAAACCGTTCTTGCGCGGAACCTATACGTTAGAGGCCTCGGTTATAGTGGGGGATAAGGAAACCCCGGCCAGTCGCCCCGAAACGGTATTGCTCGGGGATACAACGACCTTTAACCCGGCGGGTACGCAGACACTACTCGGAGATTTTAACGCAGACCAGCGTGTTAATTTGGTAGATTTTTCCATGATTGCTTTTTGGTATGCAAAACCCGGGGCACCGGCGCAGTTTGATTTAAATAATGACGGACAGATTGATTTAAAAGATTTTAGTATTATGGCGTTTTATTGGACGGGCTAATTGAGGCATTATGAAATTTTTTATTTTGCGTTTGGGTTTTAGTATTGCCCTTGGATTTATTGCTTTAGCAATGGGCGGTGTTGCTAAGGCCGCCACTATTAATTTAATTGGTCCCGCACGGTCGGTTCCGGTGGGCAGTACCTTTACCGTGTCGGCCGAACTTAAGCCGGACGAGGTGGTGATTAATGCCTTAGAGGGAACGCTGGAAGCCGATACGGATCGGGTAGTTCCGCGCGCTACTTCGGGCGCTAATTCAATTATTACTTGGTGGGTTACTGCCCCTGTTATTCAAAAACGGGGAGTGGTTTTTTCCGGAATTATTCCTGGCGGTTTTCAAGGTGTGTTTAGTCCGTATGCCAAAGAACCAGAACCGGGTAAAATGTTTAGCGTGGATTTTGAAGCTAGAGAGCCCGGCTCGGTAACATTTTCCTTGTCTAAAGTGAGCCTCCTCTCTCATGATGGTAAAGCAACTGTGTTGCCAGTAACGGTTGTACCGTTAACCGTTAATATTATTGAATCTCAAGGAGTGGCCCCCGCGGCTTTGCTTCGCGTTTCTGATACCACGCCGCCCTCTCTGGTAGCAGAACGCGCCGAGCACCCTATGGTGGCAGGGGGGGTCAAAACCGTAGTATTTATGGGGCGAGATACGCAGTCAGGAGTTGAGTATTATGAAGTGGCGGAAACTCGAGAGAGTGATGCGAAGCCGGGCGCCTGGAAGCGCGCCACCAGCCCTTATATATTGCGCGATCAATTGGCGCGTCATTTTGTGGCGGTTCGGGCAGTCGACAGTGCTGGGAATCGCGCTATGGTGACATTGCCTCCGTCAGTTAATTTATCACCATTTTATTCTGTACGAATTTGGAGTATACTAGTAGTAAGTGGCGTTGCGCTTCTGTTCGTTTTTGGTATACGCCGACGCATAAAAAAATAAAATAACATGGGGGATTTATTTAAAAAAATAATTATCGGGGTGGCGATGCTCTCATCCGTTATCGGAGCCGCACTTGCCTCTAGTGCAACGGCAACGGATAAACCGGCTCGCTTGTTTTTTGTTGGTCCGCGCGCCCCTATTTCGGCTGGCGATATTTTTACCGTTACCCTTGAGGCCGGGAGCGATGACCCCATAAACGCGGTGCAGGCGATTTTGCGTTATTCCGCAACCACTCTCGAAGCCCTGTCTGTTTCCACTAGTAATTCAATTATTGATTTTTGGGTACGCGAGCCTGTTATTATCCGTAACCAGAGCACCATTGGCCTAGAGGGCATTATTAAAAATCCGGGGTTTAGCGGGTCGGGAGGAACTTTGGCCACTATTCGCTTCCGCGCGCTTTCTTCAGGGGTGGCGCAGGTGTCGTTTGTTTCCGCCCTGGTACTAGCGAACGATGGTAACGGCACCAATGTACAAGCCAAAACCGAATCAGCGCAGTATGTTATTCAGGGGTCTAGCAGCTTGTCAAAATCGTTGAGCGACGACCCAACTCTCCCGCGTATTAGTTCTCTTACCCATCCAGATTCGACAGGCTGGTATGCCACGTCAACCGCTGTCTTTAACTGGACCCTGCCGCCCCTCACGAGCGCGACTCGGTGGGGAATAAGTCGGGAGGTAGGCGCTCTGCCTAGCCAGGCCGTGCCAGTTTCGGTTCGCTCTAAAACTATCCCTGATTTGGCCAATGGTGTTTGGTATTTTCAACTGCAGGCGCGCACTGCCCTTGGCTGGGGAAAAGTAGTTGTCTACCGTCTGCAAATTGACAACGAACCGCCTGAACCGTTTGCGGTCACATTCCCTCATGGCGACGTGACTCCCGATCAGCGGCCGGTTGTTTTGTTTAATACACCCGATAAAATTTCTGGTATCGCGTATTATGAGGTTAAAATTGGCGATTCCCCCTATTTAAAGGTAGTTCCGGCCGAGGTGGTGGAATCTAACCCTTTTGTATTGCCGCCTCGTGAGCCAGGGAAATACGCGGTGCTCGTGCGGGCCGTAGATAATGCCGGTAATTTTCGCGAAGCTAATGCAGAAGTGGTTATTAATCCGCTGGCCATGCCCCTGGTTTCAAATTTTCCGGCCGATTTAGACGAGGGCGACTTATTTCAAGTCCAGGGTAGTTCGTACCCCTTTGCCACCGCCGTGGTATCGGTTAAAGACAGCAAAGGAATAATTTCCATGGCCGAGACCAAAAGCAACAATGCCGGATATTTTTCTCTGGCGTGGCCTAAAAAGTTACGTCGGGGTACCTATGCGTTTTGGGTCCAGGCCATTGACACCAGCGGCAATGTGAGCGAGCGAAGCGCCGTAGAAACATTTACCGTTCACCCGGTGCCCCTCTTGGAATCCATAAGCGCCTATAACTATATTATTATAATTTTGGTGGCGGTTATTCTTGTGCTTTTTGCCATTATTCTTTTTTTCTCGTATCGGGGTTTTTATACCAACCGGTTGTTGCGTAAAGAGGCTGTACTGATACGCAACACGGTGCACGAATCATTAGGTGATTTAGCCGAACAAATGCGGCAGGATATTAAACATTTGGAACAGGCCATGGCCGAGCGAAAATTAAGCGCGGCCGAAGAAAAGGTTCTACGCGATCTGCGGGCGCAGATTCGTGGTATTGAAAAGAAAATTGAAGAGGAGATAGATGTTATTGAAGATGAACTGTAGCAATTAATTTTTAAGAGTTAGTGTGCTATTGTACTAGTACAGTAGCACAAAAAAACATCCCGACGGATAGCGTCAGGATGTTTTAAATTTCAGATCGCTCGCGCTTTATTAATACAACTGTTTGTACCAATAAAGCGAGAGCACGAGCGATCTGTGTTTTCGCTCCACGGGGGTTGGACCCGTGTGGAGGGGGCAGGCGGTGAAGGGCGCGCTGATTTACTTCTTCTTCAGGCCGAGCTTGCGTTCGTAGTCGCGTCCCGCGCACAACGCCCAATACGCCAGACTGTTGAGGACGTTGTTGAGCGGAGGGCACTGCTCGACGAGATTGATCAGTGCCACCGCCATCTTCTTCGTATCCTCATCACTTGTGTTCTTGACTGGGACCTCACTCACGGATACAACGGTGTGGCCTTTCGCCACCATGGTCTCTCGCGCTTGCTTCTGGGTCTTGATCTTTTTCCCTGTGACGACATTAGCGAAGGGGATTCCCACGGTCTTGGAGATGTATACGACCAGGAACATCTTCATGGTCTGCCTCCTTTCGAGGCTGGTGGCCTGTCCTTTTGGGGCGGCCACCTCATGGGTTGTTGTTCTCTTTGTTGTCCTGAGTGAAATGAAGGATCCCTTGATGTTTGCATTAACTTAGATGTTGGCTTTAAGGGATTCTTCGCTCCGCTCAGAATGACAGTGAGCGATTAGCGGGCTTCTTTAATTATGATCTTCACTTTCTCCTCCGCTTCCTGCAAACTCATATTTTCCAAAATAAACGACACCTGGCGTTTGGTGCCGGTGGGGTTTAATTGGGCGAGGAGTTTCGTGGCGTCAAAGTTTTTATCCACGGCTAAAATGCCGTGGATTTTTTTTGTTCCTCCACCGTTAACTTCGTAGAGTACCAAGGTGAGCTTGGCTTCGGGCGCGGTGGAGAGTAGTTCTTCTACAATGCCGTGCAAATCGTCCGCGGTCGTTCCGGAGTGAATAAAATCATCGCGGGTTAATAGTGTTGATACCAGGCCGAGCTCGGCATCGATTTGTAAATGAGTAAGCGCCTGGCCCCAGAGCTTAAGGCTGGCGACCGAGCGGGTGCGGTAGAGGTGTTGGACAATTTTTTCGCGTTCGGCGCCGGCGGTCACCAGGTCGCTGGCGAGTTGCATAGTGAGGGGGGAGAGGCGGGCATGTTTAAAACTGCCAGTCGCAATCGTCAGCCCGGCAAGGAGCGCGGTGGCAATTTCGCCATTCAGACTGGTTGGTTCCAAAGTGTGCAGGGTGTGCGCTACCACTTCGGCAATGGCGCTGGCAGTTCCGTCTACAATATTTACTTGGCCGTAGCGTTCGTTGCCGCTTTGGTAATCAAAATTGACGATGGGCGTGCGGTAAAACAAATCAGTGTTATTAAAAAAGATGCTCCCGAGCGAATCCAAATCCGGAGCGCCGAGCGTAATAATTAAATCATATTTAAAAGTGGACTGGGCGGTGCGCAGTTCTTGTTTGGTGATGGTGCCGGCTTTGGGGGTTAAATAAATGGAGAGCCAGTTATCTTTTACATCGTAACTTAAAGTATCAATCGGTGCTTTACTCACATCTACTTTGATGATGAATTTTTGCAGGTGCGCGAGTTCGGGTTTAATTTCGGTTAGGCCGGGAAGAAATTTTAAATTCGCGGGCGCGGTAAAATCACTGCAGGCGATTTCAGCCTCACGATTTCCCCGTCCACACCATTTTTTAAGGGCTAGCGCGCTCGCGATAGCGTCGCCATTATTTTTGGACGCGAACACAATTAGCGCGTGGCGGCTATTGGTAAGCAGGGTTTTAAATTGTTCAGTATCATTTAAAGCCACAGGATTTATCTAATAAAAGCACAAAGGTCTGCCATCAAGACGACCAGTGATTGTAGCAAATTTTAAGAAATGTGTCAACTACGCCAAGTTTGGGTGTCCTGTGGATAACAAAACTCATTATTTTAGCCAAAAAACTTGCGTATTTTCTCTTTTTTAAGTAGAATATGGAGACTATGGAAGAATTAGCTAAAGCTTACGACCCTGGCCAATACGAGGCCGATATTTATAAGCGCTGGGAAGACAGCGGTTTTTTTGCGCCCGAGGCGCATCTGCCTTGGGTGGATAATCTAAGCGAAGCGGAGCGAAGGCCCTTTACGATAATGCTCCCGCTCCCCAACGCCAACGCTCCCTTGCACGTGGGGCATGCTTTGGGTTTAACAATTCAAGATATTTTAACTCGGTATCACCGCATGCGCGGGCGCAGAGCTTTGTGGTTGCCGGGCACCGACCACGCTGGTTTTGAAACCCAGGTGGTATTTGAAAAAAAATTAGAGAAAGAAGGCACCAGCCGTTTTAAAATGACGCGTGAGGAATTCTATAAAGCGTGTTGGGATTTTGTGCAACATAACAAGCATTTGAGCGAGAATGGTATTCGCCGTTTGGGGGCGTCATGCGATTGGAGCCGAAATATTTTTAGTCTTGATCCGGAAATTGTTAAAGTCGTTTACGCCACGTTTAAACAAATGTACGCCGATGGTCTAATTTATCGTGCGGGTCGTATTTGCAATTGGTGTCCCAAGCATCAAACCGGTTTGGCAGATTTAGAAACGAAATATGAAGAGCGCCAAGAACAATTTTATTATTTTAAATACGGTCCGTTTGTTATTGGCACATCGCGTCCCGAAACAAAATTTGGCGATAAATATGTTGTTATGCATCCGGATGATAAGCGCTACACCCGGTATAAACATGGTGATAAATTAAATTTAGAATGGATTAACGGATCCATTACCGCCACCGTTATAAAAGATGAAGCCGCGGATATGGAATTTGGTACCGGCGTTATGACCATCACTCCAGCACACTCGGCGGTGGATTTTGAGATTGCGGAGCGGCACAAATTGGATGTTGAACAGGTAATAGACAAACGAGGTAAAATGCTCCCGATGACCGGAGAGTTTTCGGGTATGAAAATTTTGGACGCGCGCGTTAAAATTGTGGAGAAACTACAAGGCAAAGGGTTGGTAGACCATATTGATGATAAATATAAGCACAATGTCCAGCTCTGCTACAAATGTGGTAATCTCATTGAGCCGCAAATTGTGCCGCAGTGGTACATTGCCATGACCAAGCAATTGCCCGATGGCCGCCCTTCGCTTCGCGATATGGCCGTCCAGGCGCTCGACAAAAAAGAAGTAGAGATTGTTACGGAGAAATTCGAAAAAACATATCGTCACTGGATGGAAAATATTCGCGATTGGCCAATTAGCCGCCAAATTTGGTGGGGGATACCGCTGCCAGTGTGGTACTGTCAGCGAATGCAGAATGACGAATGTCGAATGAAGAATGGTGTGATTGTTGATGTTGAGAATACTCTGACAGTCTGCCCGCATTGTGATTCTACAGAAATTATTCATGATCCTGATACTTTCGACACTTGGTTTTCGTCCGGTCAGTGGCCGTACGCCACGCTTATGGCGAATGATGCCAAGCATGGTACCAAAGATTTTGAAACCTATTTTCCTACGCAAGTAATGGAAACTGGTTGGGATATTATTTTTTTCTGGGTGGCTAGAATGGTAATGATGTCATATTATCGAACTAGCAAACCGCCATTTGAAAAAATATTTTTGCATGGCCTGGTGCGCGATAAAGATCGTCAGAAAATGAGCAAAAGTAAGGGGAATGTGATTGATCCGTTAGGAGTTATTGATACCTATGGTACGGACGCGCTTCGTTTCGCGCTGGTGTTTTCCACTGCGGCGGGTAACGATATTCCGTTGGCGGAAGATAAGGTTAAGGGTATGAAGCATTTCGCGAATAAGTTGTGGAACATCGCCAGATTTGTTTTGACAAATCTGGAAGTTTCCAAGCTCCAAATTTCAAGCTCCAAATCGATTGAAACGAAGACTGAGGCCGATAAAACCATTATTCTCGAATTACAACAAACGATTGAGGGAGTGACGAGCGGTCTTGAAGCGTTTCGTTTGCACGAAGCGGCGCAAACTATTTATGATTTTGTGTGGCACAAATTGGCCGATGTGTATTTGGAGGCGAGCAAAACGCAATTAGTTGACGAAGCGTTTGCGGATAATACTAAAAAAATTCTTCTCCATAATCTTATTATGTCGCTCAAGCTCCTGCACCCGTTTATGCCGTTTGTGACGGAGGCGATTTGGAGTGAGATGTATGGAAAGGAAAAAGAAAAACTACTTATGATTCAAAAATGGCCAATATGAAAATTTCAACTGACGATAAAAAAATTAACGAACTTCTCTCTCGCGGAGTAGAAAATATTTACCCTAAAAAAGAATTTTTGGAGGCTCGCCTTAAAGATGGAAAGCCGCTCACGCTCTATGTTGGCTATGATCCAACGGCTCCCACGCTCCATATTGGCAATGGGATCACACTTTTAAAACTTCAACAATTTCAAGAACTTGGCCACAAGGTAATTTTTTTGGTTGGTGATTTTACTGGCATGATAGGCGACCCGACTGATAAATTGGCGGCACGCCAACAACTGACGCCAGAACAGGTAAGCCAGAACTGCGCGTTATACAAAAAACAGGCGAGTGCTATCTTAAATTTTAGCGGTGACAATCCAGCGCTCGTTAAATTTAATGGCGAGTGGTGGGGCAAGATGAGTGCGGCTGATTTATTGAATGTCGCTACACATATTACGCAACAACGTTTAATGGAGCGAGATATGTTCCAAAAGCGACTAGCTGAGAGCAAACCAATTTACGCGCACGAGTTATTATATCCCTTGCTTCAAGGATATGATTCGGTGGCAATGGAGGTAGATGGCGAAGTCGGTGGGAATGATCAGACGTTTAACATGCTAGTAGGGCGTGATTTGATGAAGCAGTTTAAAGGAAAAGAAAAATTTGTACTTACGCTTAAGCTTTTGGTCGATGACAGCGGTGTAAAAATGGGCAAGACCGAAGGAAATATGGTGGCGTTTAGCGATACGCCGGAAGATATGTTTGGCAAAGTAATGCGCTGGAGCGATGGGATGATTCGTGGTGGGTTTGAATTATGTACCCGCGCTGACGTGCCGAGTGAAAAATTCATTCAAGCCGAGCCGATGAAATTTAAAAAAATGTTGGCGTATGAAATTACTAAAACATTTTTAGGCGAGGAAGCGGCTGAGCAGGGAGAGAAAAATTTTGCCAGTGTTATCCAAAATAAAGAAAGACCCCCAGTCGAAGATATTCCAGAGCACAAACTTCTTGCTAGTGATAGTAGCATTATCTCAGTATTATTATACTCTGGATTATGTTCAAGCAGGACTGAGGCACGTAGACTTTTATCGCAAGACGGTGTTCGAGTAAATGATGTTGTTGCCGATCAATACACGATTTTAAAGCCAGGTGATATCATCCAAAAAGGCAAGCGGTTTTTTGTAAAAACAATCTAAGTGTATGAGTAAAAGACTTGGTGGCGAAGGAAGTCGCGATAGCGTGAGCCCAAAAGAGATTCGTCCGCAAACATTCACATCGCCGGAGCAAAATATCATCTATTACCCCGAATCGTTTTCTGGTTGCAAGGCGCAGCCGGGCGATTTGGTTCAATCGCGGGATGACGTTAAGCCATGGCGTTTTATGGGGCGAGTTGGAGAAAATCCGGGTAGCGCGCTTTTGGTTGACGACATTACCCGTGCCCATCGTTTAGTTAACCCTACGCTTTTGCGTCGCGCTCGCGTTATTCATGAAGCGGAATAGCAAGAACTTATCCACAGGGTCATTCGACTCTGCGAGCAGGGTAGTGTCATTATCCGATAAATTGTGGTATAATGTTCTTTGAGGAGGGGAACGATAATCCTGTGAAGTGGGATTATTTTTTTATTTGCTTTTTGCCTTTGTTTGTAATAGAATAGCCTACATGTCTTTTAAGATAACCAGTGAATTAGAAGCCGCGCTCCGCTCCGTGGGAGTGGAAGGCGCAATTGAATTTACCGCTCCACCTAAAGCCGAGATGGGTGATTTCGCGTTCGCGTGTTTTGGGATCGCGAAGACTCAAAAAAAGAGTCCGGTGGAAGTGGCCAAAGAATTGGAATTAAGAATTAAGAATGAAGAATTAAGAATGGTGAGTGACGTGCGCGCGGTGGGATCGTATGTGAATTTTTTTCTTAATGGAGCGGAGGTGGCTAGAATGGTGATTGAAGAAATTACGCGCCGGGGTGATGATTATGGCATGGGTGAAATTGGGAAAGGTAAAAAAGTGATAGTGGAGTTCGCGCATCCGAACACACACAAAGCTTTTCATATTGGTCATTTACGAAATATCGTGACGGGCGAGAGTTTAGTGCGAATTTTGGAGAATGCCGGATACGAAGTGGTGCGAGCGAATTATCAGGGTGATGTGGGTATGCACATTGCCAAATGTTTGTGGGGAGTGCGGCAGCTGCGAGCTGAATATGAGACGGTAAAAAATAAAACGATTACCGAGCGCGTGGCGTTTTTGGGCAAGGCTTATGCTTTGGGGAGTCAGACGTTTGAACAAGATGAAAAGGTTAAAGCCGAAATTGGGGAGATTAATGAATCGATTTACACTCACGACGAATCCATTCGAGAAATGTACACGGAGACGAGGGGCTGGAGTTTGGAATATTTTGACGCTATTTATGCGCGCGTGGGGAGTCGGTTTGACCGGTTGTATTTTGAATCGGAAGTGTTCGCGCGTGGACGGGAAATTGTGAAAGAGTGCGTGGTAAAAGAAATTTTTGTGCAAAGTGAGGGCGCGGTGATTTTTAAAGGCTCTGAATTTGGTTTGCACGACCGGGTGTTTTTAAACAGCAAAGGCTTCCCTACGTATGAAGCCAAGGATTTGGCTTTGGCGGAAAAACAATTTGCTGAGTTTGACCCAGTAGCAATTTATCATGTGGTGGCCAAGGAACAATCGGAATATTTTAAAGTGTTGTTTAAAGCTTTAGAATTTACTTTGCCAAAAAGCAAGGAGCGAGAGCGGCATTTAGAATATGGTTGGGTCAAACTTAAAGAGGGGAAAATGAGTTCGCGCACAGGCAAAGTGGTTTTAGGGGAGTGGCTTTTGGACGAAGCAGAAAAAGAAGTGACGCAAATTATGAGCGAGAGCGATCTTCCAAACAAGGACGATGTTATTAAAAATGTTGCTTTGGCGGCGGTTAAGTATGCGTTTCTTAAGACGGGAATTGAGAATGATATTGCGTTTGATTTTAAAACTTCGGTGAGTTTAACGGGTGATTCTGGGCCGTATCTTTTGTATATGTGCGCGCGTATTCGCAGTATTTTAGAAAAAATTGGCACTCTTAGTCTCGGCGAGATTCCGGAGACGATTGTTTTAGAAGAAAAACGGCTATTATTATTGCTAGGCGAATTTGGAGCGGTCACAGCACGGGCGGCGGCATTGCCGGATCCTTCGCTTATTGCTCATTATTTGCTGGTACTCGCGCAACGCTTTAGCGATTTTTATGCAGCCTGCTCGGTAGTAAAATCTGAAGGTGCTACTAGAATTTTTCGAGCTCAATTAATTAAAAGCGTTCTCACAGTCGCCAAGCGCGGCCTCTATCTTTTGGGAATTAAAGTGGTAGAAAAGATGTAATTTTCATCCTTATATGCCTTTTGGCATCCATCGAAATGGAAAGTCAGCTTTGACGCCGGAGCATATCCAGCATCTTACCAGTGAATTACCCGACCCTCTTTATACCTATCGTTGGGGTCAGGTTCATTTTGTTTTATACGAAGCAAAAGAATTCCACGTATCTAATTGGCTTCACCCCCATTGGCCAGCGCTGGTGAGTGAAGCGCGGCGATCGTACTTGCGTTATGGCGCGGTGCCGTTGCTCGATAGCTACGACGACAAGGCCGCGGTATATCTGTGCCGAGTAGATTATCCAGCGACCGACGAAGAAGGGGTGGTAACGTATCATACGGAATGGGTAAGCACTCGTTTTATTCCAGCGAACGGCACGCCACTTTCCACTGAAGATCTTGACCAGTATCATTTTCTTGGAAAAAGTGTTGGTCAGCATCTCGCGGAGGAGGTGGGCGAGAGTGAGGGTGTTTTTTGGAAAAATGTCATGACGATATCGCGCATTTGCGGTTTTGCTCATTATAATTCCAAGGGTCTTATTGGGAATCGTTCCACGCGTCTTAAATATTCAGCGGTCGCTTTTTTGCTGATGAATTATTATGTGTTTCACCATGCCACCACGCGCGATCTTACCTTTGTTACAGCGGTGTTTAGTGAACGACTATTTAATAAAATTTCGATGGAGATTCAGCGCGAAACAAATGTTCAGCTCACTGTGCCGGGTATTGAAGTGCATTTTAAATGTACTCCGGAAGAAATTATGTTGGAGCGCAAAGTAATGGCCTATCGTTTTCCGGGGTATTTTTTGAATATGCACGAGCTAGCACGGCTCCTCAAACGGCTTTATCACGAAGGCAAGATGACAGCGCAGTCGTTTTGTCATTTTTTGGAAAATTTTGTGGAACATGAAATTGAACAGTGGGAAGAATCATCGCACCGCGATTTATTGAATCATCTGCGCGGATTGGGGCGTCTGCTTACAGCCCATGGACAAATTCCCGGCGCTACGTTAACTGGTAAACAACTGCGAGCCTTGGTAGACGCGGAAGTGGGGGATGGACCACTACTCCGATTTATTGACGCGCCAGGGTGGCGCGCGCAATTGGACGCAGCGGTCGCGGCTCTTGATCTTAAATAGACTATGTCCGTTTCTCGACTAATTGGTAAACCGTTTATCTATGAAGCTGGTGTGGCTCACAGTTTAGGTTTGGTGCGTTACGAAAATGACGGAACAACAAAAATTACGATTGATGGCGAGGAGCGAGGCGTCCCACCGTCGCATCAATACGATTTAACCCAAGCCACAATTTTTGGTTTGAATGAGAGATTGACGCTTTCGGCGCGGGGCGCTTCTGGGAAAAGTTTGCGTGAAGAGTTTAATGGTGAATGGGAAAATTACAGCAATCAATTATCCGTTTTGGGGCCAGGTGCGCCGTTTGCTTATGGGTATTATGCTTATTATGCCGAGCGGAACCATCTAGTGAGGTTTTGTCCGCCGTACTGGCATCACACCGTGGCTGTCACCAGTAGTTCCACCCTGCTGACTGATAAAAATAAAAAATTATCCTGGGCAGAGGTGCGAGAGAAATTATCTACTACTGTTGTGGCAGTGGCCGGGTGCAGCGTGGGGAGCAGCGTCATCCATAGCCTGGTTATGGACATGCGTCCGAGTAATATTAAAGTAGCCGACAAGAGTTTGTATAAAATGGAAAATATTAACCGCGTGCGTTTGGGATATTTTGAAATGGTAAAAAGCCAGGCCGAGCGAGCAAGCGAAGTAGATTTGGCGTTAAAAAATAAAGCGCGGGTCGTGGCGGAACAAATTTATGCCATGGATCCGTATATGAATGTGTTTGTGTACGACGAAGGCGTGACATTGGATAATGTGAAAGAATTTTTTGATGGCAGAGAGGGCGAGCCAACGACCGATATTGTTGTGGAAGAAGTGGATGATCCACGTGTGAAATTATTCATTCGCGAGGAAGCAAGGAAACGGAAACTTCCGGTGGTGATGGTGACGGACATTGGCTCGGCTGTGCAACTGGATGTGTGTCGATTTGACCAAGACCAAACGCTTCCGCTCACATTTGGAACGACCGATAGTGAGTTGTATAAAAAAATGGAAGAAGTTTATAATCGGCCTGGCAATAGGCAAGCATTTTTTGCGTTTGTGGATAGCCTCGTTGGCACCGCGTATCGTCAAGACGAGTTAAAAGATATTATTGAAGAAAAAAGTGAAATTCCTACTTCAACTTTAATTCCGCAACTGGGGTCAACCGTGGCGATGGCGGGTGCAGTAGCGGCTGAAACGGTGGCGCGAATTCGGCTTGGTTACGATTATCCGCCAAGGGCGATTATTAATAAACACAATTTGACAGCGAAGATTTTTTAACTGTCATCCCGAGCGAGCCCCGTATCGTGCGGTGCGACGAGGTCTCGCGATCCCTCGTAGGGGGATCTCTGTCTGTCGTTACGTTGATTGAGACAGAGATTCCTCACCCCCTGCGACGGGGGATTCGGAATGACAATTTAAATTAGATCCTTCACTTATCTTTCAGGATGACAGCGGAGAGTGGCAGACGAGGAGAATGAGGGCGATTCGCATCGTGCTCATTTTTTAAATAACCGGCGCGAAAGAGCACAGTGATAGGCCGGAGCGTGCCGAGCGACACGCTAAAAATTTTTTTAATGAGCGGTACTTCGGTAATGCCGGCGTGCATGGCAACGCTTAAACCGGCGGCAACGAGCGTTAAATTCATTTTTTCAAACGCTTCGCCCGCCGCCAGCCAACTTTCCGGTGTGTCATCTTTGGTCGTAATAAAGCCAATGAGCGGCGATTTTTCTAGCCCCATTTTTCCGCCCAAAGCAAAACGCAGGCCGTCTTCGGCTTCGAGAGCTTTTTCGCCAGAGAGTCCGGCGTGTAATCGTTTAGCTTCTTCGTCTTGCAGGCCAAAACCAATGCCGGGCATGCCGACCGGGGAATTTGTATCGTTGGGGAGGAGCCAATCGCCGAGCTCACGGCTAAATTTTGTTGAGTTTATCACAAACCCATCGGCCTGGGCTTGGAATTCCGCGATGCTCAAGCGTCGCACCGGGTCGGTTATAATGTGAAGTTTTGTTACGTCGTTATCGGTCCATTGTTTTAATTCTGATATTACTTCTGTTGGGATGAGTTGGTCTGGTTTAAATTCCGCGCGCATCATTTTTCGTTTCCAGATACTGGTGATTAATTTTTCTTTATTTAGGTTTGGTGTCGCTGGGGTGAGCGCTATGATTGCGAGCGGCGACCCCTCACCCTGCGTCCCTCTCCCGCGGGGCGAGGGGAACGACCTCCTCTCCTCACGGGAGAGGTTGGGTGAGGGGAGGCTCGAAACAGGAAGCGGTTTCACTGACGCTGGATCAATTGACGCGGTAGCCACTTCTGCTTTAAAGCCATAATATTCCGAAGCGAGTTTGAGGTGAGCGAGCGCCGTGCCACAGCTCACTACCGATTGTCGACCCACCACGTCCGAAGCCGGCAGTACGGTGTTGCGATCCAGATAGAGTTCAATAATGTGCGTCTCCACCGATATCTTAAATCGCCATGGCTGGGTGTTGTGGGTGCTGGGGGCGAGGTGGGCCAAGGCGCACAGATATTCTAGCTGTTCTCGCGGGGGGAGTGTTTTAAAAATATCAGGAGAATGCTGGGGAACGTTCCAGGCAGAGTAATTGTCCATAGTGGGGGAATTATATTATATAAACGGGGAACGAGCAACAACGGTGTTTGCGTTTGACAAGGCTTTTTTTGTTATATATACTAAAAGGTATAAGAATTCATAGCGAGTTTCACCAATTGTCATCCCGAGCGAGGCTCGCGCCGACGAGGGATCTCTGGCTTACCCAACAACAAATGTCATCAATTGAGTGAGCCAGAGATTCCCCTATGAGGGATCGCGAGACCTCCTGTGTCGTCGGAATGACAGCCAAAAATTTTTGTCAATTTTTGGCTACGTTAAGCCACTTATAGAAATAACTCGCTACCAGTTCTAAGACGTTAGGTGAGGTTTAATTTTTGTTACTACAATACTATGGATGAAGATAAAGTTATACAAGAAATAATTGGGTTGAAAGAAGATATGCGTATAGTTAAGGAAACTATGGCGACTAAGGATGATCTGCGAGAGATAAAAGTAATACTTGAGAGTCTTGTTACGATTGTTAAAAAAATTAAAGATGGCGTAGAATCGTAGAGTATTTTTAGGATACCTAAGAATCTAATGGCTTATGAGAGCCATTTTTTGTATGTCACTATTGACAATCGTGCTAAAATGTGTTATAGTTATCCGTTGTTTCAGCCTCACCGGCTGATCCGCCGAAGAGGCGGACTTTATAATTACCAGCTTTCTTTTTGGTCACGACTAACTCGGGATTAGAAAGAAGGCTGGGAACTACCCAGTCAAATCAGGCAAACATCTGTCGGCACATGTGTGCTGGCGGGTATGAGCCTTACGAAAGGAGATTGTCATGGCGACTATCGTCACTGGCGATCAGTACTACAAGTTGGACGGGAAGTTGCTGGAGATCGTCCGCCAGCTCCGGCAGCGGGAAGGCTACCCCTTCGACACAGACCAGCTGGACGTGGCGCTTCAGGCGCTCACGGAAGGCCGGTTCGAGGCCGTCGGCGGCGACCTGCAGTTCCCCTCGAGCGCCGAAGCCGCTAAGCACGGCTTTACGGTCGAGACCGATGTCATCCCCACCCTCTTCAAGGCCAATGGGATCGAATACCCCTCGTTCTTCGAGGAGGGCGACGGCGGCTCGGTGGTCGGCGAGGTGATGTGCGGTCGCGCGATGATCCTCGAGGCCAACAAGGGTCTCCTGGACGCGGTGTACCTGCGGGACAACCCGCACCTCATCCCGGAGGAGTTCCGGGGCAAGAAGGCCATCGTCTTCACCGCAACTCGCCTGCGCCGCTCCGACTGCAACCTCTACGTCGCCGGCCTGTTCTGGCGCGGCGACGCGTGGGTGCTCGACTTCGGCTGGGTCGGCAACGACTTCGGCGCCCGCTACGTCCTCCCGCGCGGCAAGTAGCACTGGGGTGCTGGGTGGCTCGGTTCTATCGAGGTCGCTCGGTCCCTTCGGGCTCGCCTTCGCAACAAGGCAACAAAGCGCTCCGCATCCGCGGGGCGCTGTTCTTTTTAAACTTTTTTGTTGTGAGTCAAGCCAAAATAGTATATACTATAGTAGTATGAACTACTTTCAGCTCTTCAACGCCGAAATACTTTTGGGTATTTTTACGTTTTTGTTTACTACCTATTTAGGCTTGGTGGTCTGGCTTAAAAATAGGGCAAGTTGGACGAGTCGGTTTTTTATTATTTTGAGTTTTTTAATAGATGTTTATATTTTAGTCAATTTTATTTCACTCCACCCGCCGGAGGTCGCGGCGCAACTTTTTTGGATTAGGGTTGTAATGTTTACCTGTTCGTTTATTGGACCCACTTTGGTATTTTTGGTAGCAACTTTCCCGCATGATCATTTTACTATTAAAACGCGCTATCTTGTTCCCCTTATTATTCTTATGGCCACATCGGCCATTGCGTCTTTAACCCCGGCGGTATTTAGTTCTCTAAGTTACGCGAGCGGCGAACCGGTGCCAGTACCGGGGCCGGGCATTGGTATTTTTTTTGCTGATTTTGTCGGTCTATTTATTTTAAGTTTCATTATTCTAATCTACAAGCACCGCAAATCAAGCGGCAACGAACGGGTTCAAATTTTATTTTTTCTTTTGGGAGTCATCGCCACGTTTTCTTTTATGGCCATCACAACGGTCATTTTTGTGGTTATTCTCAAAACATCGGCGGCGGTATTTTTGGGGCCGCTTTCCTCCGTTATTTTAATTAGTTTTATCGCCTACGCTATCTTTAGATATCATTTATTTGACATTAAAATTGTGGCCACTGAAGTTCTAGTGGCTATTTTGACGATTTTACTTCTTTCGGAAGGGGTGTTGTCTGGTTCGCTCCCGATTATCTTGTTTAAAATTGTTTTGGCTTGTTTGGTGGCTGGTTTAGGAGTGTTTTTAGTTAAAAGCGTTACTAAAGAAATTGCCCAGCGCGAAGAATTATCTAAACTCGCCAAATCTTTGGAATTAGCCAATGCGCGTTTGCAAGAGCTCGACCGCCAGAAAACCGATTTTCTTTCCATTGCGGCGCATCAGCTTCGCACGCCCCTCTCTATTATTAACGGCTATATTGAATTATTGGGTGATGGCGCGTATGGCAAAGTGACCAAGGCCACCAAAGATATTTTTCACAATATTGACGAGAGCAACGGCCGCTTAATTAAACTCGTGGATGAATTTTTGGATATTACGCGGATTGAGCAAGGGCGCACCAAATTTGATTTTGCCGAGCATGATATGGCCGTTTTAATAGATGGAGTGGTGAAAGAATTGGAAGAGCGGGCTAAACAACGTGGTCCCCGATTGGTGTGGCGCCATATTAAATTACCAGTCATTATTATGGATGAGGAAAAAGTGCGCCATGTGGTATTTAATTTTATTGACAACGCCATTAAGTACAGCGAGCACGGCGATATTACGGTAACGGTAGCGCCCGAGAAAGATGGTTTGGCGGTTCGGGTTAACGACAAAGGTTTTGGTTTTGGAGTGGTGGACCAACCAAATTTTTTCCAAAAGTTTTATCGGGGCGAGAATGTAAAAAATAAGAATGTGAACGGCACGGGTTTGGGGCTGTATGTCTGTCGCAAGTTTATTGAAACCCATGGCGGGCGGGTGTGGGCCAAAAGTGCGGGGCTTAAAAAGGGGAGTGAGTTTGGGTTTTGGATACCGCTGAAACCAACGCCGCCGAGCGAGGGGGTGGTATAATGTATGTATGCTCACTATTTATACCGCCAAAACATTTTTCGCTCGTCTGATTGGGCTTCTTGGAAAATCTAATTTGCCGCCGGACGAAGCCCTTTTGATTCCTCATTGTATGGGAGTGCATACTTGGTTTATGCGTTTCCCAATTGACGTGGTGTGGCTTGACTGGCAAAATAAAGTTATTGAGATACAGGCCAATCTTGGCCCTTGGCGAGTGGCGAGGGGGCCGAAGGGGACGGTGGCCTGTTTGGAATTGGCTGAAGGCGGGGCGGGAAAGCACGCCCTCTTCGTGGGGAACGACATCGCCTCTTTGTTAAACTAAAGATGCTATCCATTGCTCGCAGGGTCGAATGACCCTGTGGATAAGTTTTTTGACAACATGTCGCTTTCGTGACAGTGTACCTACAATGTTTTAGAGACGTGTTTTGTTAGTTTAACTTGTAAGAATTTAGAGCGTTGTATACACTTTGCGATAACCACCAATTGTCATCCCGAGCGCAGTCGCGGGATCTCGTAGTTAAGCCATTTTATCAAGCCATTACGGCGAGATTCACTCCTCGGAGTATCTGTGATGACCTCCATTGCACTCATCGCCGCGAGGCGATTCGTTTCGGTCGGAATGACAAAAGTGTAAACAACGCTCACGATTTCTACATTTAACTAAATTTAAATCGAGAAAGCTCATGCTCATATTTTAAATACATTTATTCTTATATCATCAACCATATGTCGCGTGTTGTAAAAAAATGGTTTTCTGATGAGTCGGGCCAGGCCATGGCGGAGTACGGCCTATTAATAGCTTTGGTTATTGCCGGGCTGGTGATACTGGTGGTGGCGTTTCGAGACAAACTCGGCGATGCCTTTAAAGCCGCTACCGCGGCACTTGGTACAAAACCCTTATAGTTTTTAAAGCCCCCAATTTTGGGGGCTTTAAATTTGTTTTTTAATAATGATTTGAAAAAAAGTATGAAACGACTTATCATTATCAGAAAATTTTTCGTTTTTTTGGTTTTGGTTTCAACTTTTTTTTCAAACGTGGTTCCCGCAGCCGCGATTGGTATTTTTAGTCCGTCTGCCGGGAGTTTCACTGCGCCTTCAAAGCAAGCAATTCCTTTTACTGTTTCGGCTCCGGGACGTTTACAAACTCCTTTGACCAGATCGCCCAAGCCAACATTTTTTGGCGCCGCGTCATCAGAATTGCCGCTTCTTCCAATTGTCACGACAGTGCCAGCGAAAGTTGTTGAAATCCCTACTACCGTGTCGGTTCCGGTCCGGTCAAATGTGGCAACAGTTTTATCGACCGCAAATAATGTTACTGATTCTAATGGAGGGCGTTGGGTCGAGAAAATTATTGACGTTGTTTTTGATACCACGGAAAAAGTAATTAAAACCGGTGAACGCTGGGTAGATAAGGTTGTGGAGGTAGTCCATGAGGTGCCCCGTACCATAATTGAAACTGGAACGCGTTTGATTGAGAAGACTGTGCCAATAGTGCGGCAAGTGGTTGAATATGTTAAAACGTTTGTGGAAGAAGCCTACGCCTACCCCGTCCAAGTTGTTAGAAATGTGGTGGAGACCGTGATAGAAAACGTTCGGGAAGCCTATGAAGTAGTTAAACAAGTACCACGCCAAATTACCGAATGGGTAAATCAGCAGGTGGCGGTGACAAAACAAATCGCTCGCACTGTGTATGATCGCGTGACTAACTATGTGACGCAGTGGATACAGGAAACTGTTCCAGTGGTTCGGCAAGTAGCCCGTACTGTTTGGGATGCAGTTACCAGTTGGGTGCCGAAACAAGTAAGTAGTTGGTTGGGTAAGTTTTGGGGGTATGTCACTCAATTGGTTCAACAAATCACTCACGTCGCTCGCACGGTATACGATACGATTACCGATTATGTTACTCGAACAGTAGCCAGAGTTGTCCCCGTGATAACGAGCGTGGCTCGCACGGTGTACGACACGGTGACGGAGTGGGTGAATCGCGCGGTGTCAGTAGTAAAAACAGTTTATGATACTGTGCGCGAGACAGCTTATCGTTGGGTGCAAAAGCCAGTTCAGGTAGTGCGTCAAGTAGTGGATACGGTGTGGCAAACTGGTAAACGATTGGTGGAAAAAATTGTTCCAGTCGTTCGGCAAGTTACCGATTATGTGACGCAAAAATCTGAAGAGGCCTATCGGGTTGTTAAAACCGTGTATGATACGGTTAAGGAGACGGTTATCCAGAAAGTGAAAGAGGTTTATGAATATGTGGTGGAGGTACCGAAGCAGGTGGTGAAGAAAATTAAAGTATTAATGCCTGATGCGAGCTTTCATATGGGCGATGGAAGCACGGTTGATGTTCATAGTAGTATATATTATACCGGAGCCATAACGGATGAGTCGTCCTTGAAGGCTATTATAAATACTCCATCTATTTCGCCAATCGGCTACGTAGCATTTACTGCCGGAACGGCGGAAGGTGTGTTAACGCCTGCGTGGCCTGCCTTGCCCGCCATTGGAGGGGCGGAGTTAGCTGGCGCGGCAGCGAAGGTTGGTTTGAGAGCACTGCCCATTATTGGAATTATAGTTGGAGTATTTTGGCCAGAATGCGCGGGATGCGGAGAGCCTGTTCCACAAGACGTTTCGCTTAGCCAAGATCAGGCACTACCAAAGGTACAGCCAAAGAGTGTATCTGTCGATGCTACCGCCACTCCACAGCCGCCGAATAAATCAGGTGATGATTGCGGACAAACGTCAGTTAAGCGAGTTTTGAATAAGCCTAAAGCAGATGATCAAATACTTCAAAAAAATTATATAGATAAATTATTTCAGCCAACTGATAAAATTCCCGGTGGTACGGCCGGAGCAATTCGTGAAGAGTTGGCCACAGGGAATCAAGTTGGTAATAAATTCCATAGTTTAAAAGGTAAGGCGTATCTCAAAGGGTTAAAGAATTGGTTAAACAACAACCCGAAGGCTCGTCTTTCCGATCAAGAAGTTGTTAACGATTTGATAAATGATATAGAAGACGCTCTGTGTAATAAATAATATTTATGGAAAATTTAACTTTTCAAAATAGTATTGGAGAATTATTAAGGTTGATTCCTGAAATCCGTGATTTTAAAGATTTTCAAGCTATCGCATCACATGGTAATGCCGACAACCAGTATGTTGTTTTTGGTGTCTTTGAAAATTTTTACATAGAATCATTCCAACAAAATAAAAAAGACTTGATCAAAAGAATGTCAAAATTTTTAGAGGAAGCCGCAAAATCTAAAGATATTAAATTACAAGAGTTAGCGGCGTATGGTTTTTTAGAAAATCTTAGTGTCAAAGCAGATTATTACGGAGGCATAGTTAAGACTTTTGGGGAATATACGAAAAAACAATTGAGCGAATTAAACGTATGATAAACAAAAAATTTGCCCGAGCGATTATTGTTTTACAAATTAGTTCCATCGTTTATTTTATTATAGGTTTGTTAATATTTTATAGTTTTATATCTAACAAGGCGCATTCGGCTCGAGTGCTGTTGCTTTCGTTGTTAGTTTTTGGTTTTGGTTTATTTATTGAGTTTATTATTAAAGATCTTAAAAAACAAAAATTTTGGGCTTGGGTGGCGGCTATTATTATAGCCAGTCTTTATTTGCCGAGTATTTTTATTATTTTTGG
>SICD01000020.1 GCA_009694865.1 Candidatus Magasanikiibacteriota bacterium | reverse complement strand
GACAGTGATCAATTAAGCGGTTTTAGTAATTATGGGAAATGCGTGGACTTGGTTGCTCCCGGGGAAAAAGTTTTTAGCGCCGAACGTTATGCCCCGCAATATGGGTATAACCGTACTTTTGGTGGTCCGTGGAAAGGGACTTCATTTGCCGCGCCGCTGGTGGCGGGGGCAGCGGCACTTTTAAAATCTCTGCATAGCGAATGGGGGCCAGATAAGATAACGGAAACCCTCCTTAATTCAGCCCGTCCGATTGACGCGGTCAACCTTTCCTTTGTCGGAAAAATCGGCCGGGGCAGCCTGGATGTTGGGAGCGCGGTGGCGGTAGCCGCGGCGCTTAAGAAACCAAACCGGTTTTCCGGATACTATTATTGGTTTGCCAGTTCGACCATTAAACGTCTTAATTTTGATACTGACCGAATAGAAACCATTACAACCTTGCCAGGAGAAAAAATTCGCGCTCTGGCGGTGTATAATCCTAATTTTGGGAGCAAAGCGCAGTTGGCGGTATTGCTGGAGCGGCGGGCTTTTTTTTACGTTCGCCTTCTGAAAGACTCGGGGGAAATAATTAACGAATTTTCATTGGAATTGCCCATTCGTAAAGATATTGTGGTTAAGCATCTGCGCACCACCGCGCTTCAAAGTGCTCCAGCTCGTTTTATTGTGGAAGTCTATTATCCTAAAAAGAAACAAACTATTTTTAAAGCTTTTAATGAACGGGGTGAAGTGGTTCGGGAACTCGCGGTGAATGGAATAGTTGAAAATTGGACAATGGAGCGTTATGATGGAGGACTAATTGTTACCCAAAAGATCGGTAAAATTTTGCAACTTCGTCGTTTAAGCTGGAACAGCAGCCCCAGTGCCCCGATCGCGCTTGGTTCGAGCGGCGTTGTGGTGGAGGCAGTGCGGAGTGGCCGAGTGACGCAGGGTAAAGTCGAACAGCCAATAGTGATTTTGCGCCGGGGCAATAGAATTGAACAGCAAGTGGTAGATCTGGTTGCTGGGATCAGCTCCATACAGCTGATCACGGAAACTCGCGATAGGGCTCCGTGGCGACTGCTTTTAGCAGACTCTACCGCTTCCGAAGAAGCTCTTATTTTCCCCTTCGCTACCGGAGGCGGCATTTTTCGATTGATTATGACCCGTGGCGAGCCGGTGGCCGAAATCAAGCTTCCAGAACTTGCGGGAACAACGGATTGACCCTTAATTTCGGTCGTGGTATCATATATTTTAGTTTGTCATCTTGAGCGGAGCGAAAGATCTCCGTCCGGTTCAATGGCTCTGTTGTTAGCCGTTAGTGATTGAGGCAGAGATCCTTCAGTCGCTGTGACGCTCTTTCCGGATGACAAAAACGTGTGTGTCATAATTCAAAAAAATTAGAAATTTTCACACTATGGATAATCCAATTTTTGAAAAAAAGAATGTATTAGTTACCGGCGGTGCTGGGTTTATTGGTTCGCACTTGTGCGAACGGCTTTTAAAAGAGGCCAAAGTTATTTGTGTGGATAACTTTTCTAATTCCCGTCCGGAGAATATTAGCCACCTGCTTCAGTATCCTGATTTTGAGTTTATTAAATACGATATTAATCAACCAATTGATTTGGATCAGTTTGATGAACTTGATAAGTTTAAAGTAAAGTTTCAGGGCATTCAGGAAATATATCACCTGGCGTGCCCAACCAGCCCCAAGCAATTTGAAGCCAACAAAATTGTTACGTTGTGGACAAACGCTTACGGCACCATTAATACCCTGGAATTAGCCGCCAAGCATCGCGCCAAATATCTTTTTACTTCCAGCGCGGTCATTTATGGTAATCAAGCGGATACGACTCGCCAGCTAGCGGAGACTGACTTAGGAGAAGTTAACCAATTGTCGGATCGCGCGTCCTTTGACGAGGGGAAACGTTTTGCCGAAGCGGCAGTGGCCACATATAGCCAGGTGCATGGTCTGGATGCTAAAATTGCGCGTGTGTTTACGACCTATGGGCCGCACATGCGCTTATTTGAGCAACAGCTAATTCCGGATTTTATTTTAAGCGCTCTCGAAGGACGAGATTTAGTGCTGTATGGTGATAAAGATTTTTCCACTTCGTTGTGTTATGTTACCGATATGGTAGACGCTTTGGTGCGGTGTATGAGTACCGGTCCCGAAGTCAAGGTCGTGAATATCGGGGGTGACCAAGTCCACAAATATACCGATGTAGCCGAAAAAATTATTGCTATGACCAATTCCGCGTCGCAATTACGTTTTGATAAACCAATTACTTTTTTAACCAAAAAAGGAGCACCGGATTTAACCTTTGCCAAAGAAGCGTTGGGGTGGTTCCCTTTGGTTCGTTTGGAGGATGGGCTCCGAAAAACGATTGACTATGTTATTTCTCATAAAGAAGAGCTGCGGTTTGATCATGACCGAAAAAATTAATTATGCTCTACGTTGTTGTCCCGGCGTATAATGAAGCAAAAAATATAGGTCGCGTTGTCCGCGACCTTTTTAAAATTGAAGACGGATTTAGACAGATTAGCGATGGATTTAAACTGATTGTGGTTGATGACGGGTCGACTGACGATACTGCTCGAGTAGCGCGCGATGCTGGGGCGACGGTACTCTCTCACCCAATTAATCGCGGACAAGGGGCGGCGCTTCACACCGGCAACGAATACGCGCGTCGCCATGGCGCGGATATTGTGGTGCATTTTGACGGCGATGGGCAATTTAGTTCCGGTGATATTTTTCCGGCAATAGAAAAACTTAAACGAGAGAATTTGGATATTGTTTTGGGTTCGCGTTTTTTAGACACGCGATCTAAACTCCCCTGGTCTAAACGCCATTTGCTTCTGCCAATGAGTCGGTGGATACAAAATGTGCTCACGGGCGTCAAACTCACCGATGTGCACAACGGTTTTAGGGTTATGAATCGGCGCGCTCTAGACATGATTGAAATTATTCAAGACGGCATGGCGCATAATACCGAAATTATTAGCCAGATTAAAAAATATAATTTGCGGTTTGCCGAGTATCCAGTCGCGGTAAAGTATAATGAATACGGACAGGGTCTGCGTGGCGGTTTCCGGATCATGCACGATGTTTTGTTTAGTCACATGGTTAAGCATTAGCAGACTTTATTAGTTCGCAGTCAATTGTCATTCTGAGCAAAGCGAAGAATCTCTGTCTCAACACAATTGTTAAATTGTTACATTGCTAAATTGTTAGTGATTGAACGGGCGGAAATCCTTCACTGCGTTCAGGATGACAACAAAAATAAAGTTTTAATTATTCCAGTATGTCTATCATCCAAGCTACTCTAATCATCTTTTTTATTTTTGCCCTAAGTCGGGTAGTTATGCGTTGGCGAGCTAAGGAATTATCTCTAGGTGCGCTTATACTCTGGAGCATTTTTTGGATTATAGCAGGAATTGTTGTAGTGACGCCAAATATAACTTTCTATTTCGCACACCTCGTGGGCATTGGCCGCGGCGCGGATTTGGTGGTGTATGTTTCGCTTGCGCTACTATTTTTTATTGTGTTTCGTTTAATGGTTGTGGTGGAGCGGCAGAAACGGGAGATTACTAAGCTGACGAGGATGATAGCGCTTGAAGCTCGTCACGAAAACACCAAAGTTTAGCTGTCATCCTGAGCACATTCGCTCCGCTCAGTATAAACTCCGCGAAGGATCCTTTAACGTAAAGAGTTCTGTTTGTTTGTGGTAGGGGATTCTTCGTTTCACTCAGAATGACAATTGGTGAAATTGTTTATGATTTGCATATGAAAATTGCCCATGTAGTTGCCACATTTCCGCCGCACATTGGCGGTATGGGGCAGGTGGTTTGGGATGAAGTTAAAGCCTTGGCCGAGCGAGGGCACGAAGTTACCGTTTTTACTCTGCAGTATCCTGGTTTTTCGTATTCCGAGTCGCAACAGATTAATTGTCATTCCGACGACGAAGGAGGAATCTCTGGCTCAATCACTAACAATCGAACAATTGAGCCGTTGAACCAGACAGAGATCCCTCGTCGGCCGCCAGGCCTCGCTCGGGATGACAAATTGAATGTCTTTCGTCTGCGCCCTCTCATTAAATCCGGCGATGCCGGATTGGTTCCCCAATTGTTTTTTAAACTCAAAAATTTTGATGTCGTTCACCTACATTATCCATGGTATGGAGGAGCCGAGTGGGTGTGGCTTTGGAGCAAACTCAAACGTAAGAAATATGTACTTACGTATCACATGGATGCGGCTCCGGTGAGTACGTTTAAGCGTAGCGTCCAAAAAGTGTATGACAAGTTAATCGCGCCGAGAATTTTGCGCGGAGCGGTCAAGATTTTAGTTGTCAATCCCCACTTGGGCGGGGCAGACAGTCGCCCCCTCGAGGGGGCCTCACGGGGGTGTGAGCCTCTTGCGTGGCCGACCGCCAACCAACCAACTAGCGACGCAAAGGACTTACACCCCCCCGAACACCCTCTGGGGCGCCCCCCTCGAGGGGGGATTTCGCGCCGTGTGATTGAACTCTCGAACCCCATTGATACGAAAGTATTTAAACCGAGTGACGAGCGAGCGAATGATCTTGGGTTGCCACCGGAGTGGAATAATAAACCAATCCTTTTATTCGTGGGTAATTTAATGCCGGTGAAGCGACTGGATTTGCTCGTTGAGGCGCTGGCTCAATTGGTAACTCCCCCCTCGCAGGGGGGTTCACGGGGGGTGTTGGACGTGCGGTTGCTCGTGGTCGGTGGCGGATACGAAGAAGCGCGGTATAAAAAAATGGTTCAAGAAAAAGGCTGGAATGATCACATCCAGTTTGTGGGACGAGTAAATGACAAACAAAAACTCGCTAAATACTATAATTGTTCAACAGCAACGGTTGTGCCATCAGACGCCGAATCGTTTTCGCTCGTCACCATTGAGTCGCTGGCGTGCGGTACGCCGGTCGTGGGGAGTGATATTCCTGGTATCCAGGGGAGAATAAAAAATGGGGAGGATGGATTTTTGTTTACCCCCGGGTCGGTTGAGAGTTTAGTGGAAATGATTAAAAAAATCCTATCCATGAGTCCTGAAGAGCGAAAACAAATGGGGGAGCGGGGGAGAATAAAAGTTTTAGAAAAGTACGGTATGGAGAATCATGTACAGCAGTTAGAAAAAATTTATCAGTCATTTTAATTATGGATACTCCAACTTCAAACGAAGAATTTCAGCTTGATTATTCTTACCGATTACTCGTGAGGGATGTTTGGAAATTTTTACTCCCATATCGCGGGCGATTTTTGCTTGGATCAATTTTGAGAGCAAGCGGTGATATTACTTATTTATATACCGCCTACGCCCTGGCCAAGTTGATTGCTTTTTTTACACATTATTCTCCGGGTGCTTCGCTTCATGATTTTTGGATTATCTTAATTTTATGGGCTGTTACGCACTCCTATTTGACGGTGAGTCGTCAGGGCGCGAAATATCTTTGTTATCAAATTGCCGAACGCGTGGGTGTTGATGGGCAGCTCGCTGGTCTCAAACATCTTCAATCTTTGGATATCGCATGGCATGAAACCGAAAATACCGGAAACAAACTCAAAAGGGTGCACAACGGCGGCGAAGCCTTAATGCGACTGTTGCGTATTTGGGTCGATAATCTTATCGAAATTGTCATTAATCTTGTGGGAATGGTAGCCGTCATTGCTTTCACCGACGGTGCGGTAGCGATCATTGTGTTCGTTTTTTTACTTACATATTTATGTATTGCACTTCCTTTGGCTCGGCGAGCTTCAAAGGTAGCCCGGCTGGTTAATCAGCTAGATGAAGATTTTGGCGGTTTAGCATTTGAGTTTCTTAACAATATTAGAAGTGTTAAAGCAATGGGGATGTTTATGCGTTTGTGGAAGATTTTGCAGGAACAGAGTGAGCGATTGTATGAGGCATTGGCGTCCCGGGCGGCTCGGTTTCGATCAAAGGCTGCGATACAAGAAATGTGGGCGCATTTATTTCGAATTATTGCGATGGTTGTGATTGTGTATGGTATTGTCCACGGCCGCTATGAGGTGGGCTTTTTGATTTTATTTAATTTTTATTTTACGCAACTTCGTTTGTCGGTGGCTGAACTCGCGGAAGTTTCTCAGGAAATTACTATATCCCGTTACCGCATCGCACGCCTCCAAGATATTTTGAACGAAACAATCAAAATTGACGACGAAACGGGTAAAGGCGCTTTTCCACGTAATTGGAAAAAGATCTCGCTTAAAAATGTTTCTTTTGCTTATGGAGACAATGAAGTTTTAAAGGATATTTCGTTTGATATTAAGCGTGGCGAACGATTAGGGATCGTTGGCTTGTCCGGGGCTGGCAAATCTACCCTGTTCAAACTACTCCTAAAAGAATACGAAGATTTTAGCGGTGAGATTTTGTTTGACGACGCCTCCATTACCAAAATTAAAAAGAGTTCCTACTTTCAACGCGTGGCGGTGGTACTGCAGGAAACCGAGGTGTTCAATTTTTCTTTGCGCGATAATATTACAATTGTAGATGAGAGCCAAAAGGACGATGCCAGGAGCCTTAAGCGTGCTATTACCACTGCTCACGTGGATGATTTTATGTATAAATTGCCGAATGGTATCGATACTCTCATTGGTGAAAAAGGGGTTAAATTATCCGGCGGGGAAAAACAGCGGCTCGGGATTGCGCGGGCGGTGTATAAACAGCCGGAGATTTTATTTTTAGACGAAGCCACCTCGCATTTAGATTTAGAATCCGAAGAAAAAATTCGTGATTCCCTGCACCAGTTTTTTCAAACTGTCACGGCCGTGGTTATCGCGCACCGACTGACGACGATTCGTGAAATGGATAGGATACTCGTCATTGAAGGCGGGAGTATTATTGAAGAAGGCAGTTTTGATGAACTGTACAAAAAACGCGGCCGGTTTTTTGATTTGTGGGAGAAGCAGAAATTGTAGACAAAACCACAACAATCAATTAGAATAAATTATCAAACCCAATTGTCATTCCGACCGTAGCGACGTCGCAGGAGAGAAGTGGAGGTCTCGCGATGCCTCAACAGGCAATCTCGCCGTTATTCGCTAGATTTCTCGACTCCGCCGCGAGGCACCGCTCGAAATGACAGTAAACGCGTGAGTATGACAAATTTAGATAATCAAAACCAGCAAATTGCCCTGTTTAAAGGTAAATCAATCAGAAAGACGCTTTTTCAAAAAGAGTGGTGGTTTGTCGTGAATGACGTAGTTGACGCTTTAGTTGGCACGCCGGATGTTATCGACTATATTAAGAAATTTAGGCTAAGGGATGAGGAATTAAACAAAGGGTGGGGACAAATTGTCACCCCCCTTTGGGTACAGACGGCCGGCGGACGTCAACAAATGAATTGTGCTAATACCGAAGGTATTTTTCGCATTATCCAGTCCATCCCCAACCCCAAAGCTGAACCATTTAAGCGCTGGCTCGCCAAGGTAGGTTATGATCGGGTGCAGGAAGTGGAGAACCCGGAACTGGCTACCAAGCGTACGCGTATGCTTTACAAACTTAAGGGCTATCCGGATGACTGGATTGAAAAACGGATGCGGGGGATTGCGGTGCGTGAAGAGTTGACTGATGAGTGGCAAAAACGCGGCGCGGAGCATGAGCGTGATTACGAAATTTTAACCGCGGAAATATCCAAAGCCACGTTTGGCGTTACGCCGGCTGAATACAAAAAAGTTAAAGGTATTAAACGCGAAAATTTGCGCGACCACATGGATGATTTTGAATTGATTTTGACGATGCTCGGCGAGCGGACAACTACAGAAATCCACCGGACTAAAGATTCCAAAGGCGTGCCACGTCTAAAAGATGACGCCAGAGTGGGCGGACAAATTGCGGGCACCGCGCGCAAACAAATCGAACGGAAAATTGGGCGTTCGGTGGTGTCGAAGAATAATTTTTTAGAAAATAAGAAGAGGTTGAAAAAGTAAATGTCCTTCAACTACCAACAATCTATTTGGGGCCGGGGAGAGGCGAGTTTGCGGTGGAGCGACCCGACTGTGGTACAATACTTTCGTTATGCAAGTATATAAAACCAAGGCCAAACGCTTAAGCGGTTCAGATTTTCGCGAAGTGCATCGTCAGGCGCTTGAGCTTTATGTTCCGATTAAAAAGAGAACGAAACGGCGACCGTATTTGCGCTCGGCCTATTTTAAGAAAGATAAAATTTTTCTTGGGTTATTTTGGCATCATCTTTACGAGAAGCCAAATTTTCGTGATAAAATCAGGCGTCTAAAATTTTTTCCGTGCGCCATCGAGCTTCTGCAGAATTCACGATTTGAGCCTGAATCAAAACAAAATCCCAACCGTCACGAGGAAATCCTGCATCGTTTTTATGGTATTACTGCCGAGCACGAACTTTTTTATGTCCAAATTAAAGAAGATAAACGTAGCGGACAAAAGTTTTTTATTTCAGTTTATCCCGAAGGGGTATAAAAAAAAGACCTTCCGCTAGTTGTGGTATATGAACCACGGCCGAAAGCCTTTTTCTATTAACTAGAATATCATATAATAAAATTTTTGTCAAGTTTGTCTGTGGATAAGGAAAATATGTCCTTCAATTACGAACAATCCATTTGGGGCCGGGGAGAGGCGAGTTTGCGGTGGAGCGACCCGACGGCGTTTCGATTAAAACAATCACTCCAAGCGATTGCTAGCTTGCCGGCCGGAGCAAAAGTTTTGGAGGTTGGGTGTGGTGCTGGGCAGTTTATTCGCGCCATAAAAAAAATGCGACCGGAGTTTGAATGTTTTGGATCTGACATTAGCCGTGAGGCAATAACGCTCGCTCAACAAAAAAATGATGGGGTGGAGTATTTTATTAGCGAACCGTATAAATTGATTGACGAGACCTCACCCTTTGTCCCTCTCCTTGGAGGAGAGGGGAACTTTGATGCCGTGCTTGTTTTTGACGTCTTAGAGCACGTGGATAATCCGGCCGCGCTTTTGCAAGAAATTAGGCGGGTGTTAAAACCAAACGGTATTTTTTACGCGTTTGTGCCCTGCGAAGGGGATTGGTTGTCGCTGTGGCATTTGTTGGAAGTTTTGCATCTGAAAAAAGATTTAACTAAAAAACACGCCGGGCATATTCAATATTTTTCTCGTCGGTCGCTTTTAAAATTATTTGGACAGAATTATTTTTTAATTCAGCGATTGCGTTATAGCGAACACCTGCTTGGGCAAAAAATTGGGATATTAGCGTTTTGGTTAATGGAGCGAGCGACGAAAAAGCAGGGTGGTAAACAAATAAATAACGAAACGTATTTTGGGGAGCAGGGGAGTGGATTAATTCGTCTTATAAAAAAGTTGGTGAATGGTTTGGTGTATATTGAATCGACTCTGTTCTCATTAGTCCCATCACCAAACGTTCACGTGGTGGCTAAGAAGCTGGCGACCCCTCACCCTCCGTCCCTCTCCCGCGGGTAGAGGGGGAAATGGCCTCCTCTCCTCGCAGGAGAGGGCGGGGTGAGGTCTCGTATCCGCGTAATCTGTGTTATGAAAGTTATCCACATCATCCCATCCGTCTTTAATTATTTCGACGATATTCGCGCGTCGGCGTTTGCGTTGGTGGATACATTGCATAGCGCGGGGGTAGAGGCGGACGCGTTTACTTTGCAATATGGATCGGAGGTGGCCGGCCCAAGCGTCCAAACTACGGTAAAGCAAGCCGCTCCCGGGCGATCATATAAAGGACAGCTTAATATCAACAATGCGATTGAAACTTTCTCTAACTACGACATTGCGCATCTGCATGCGCCATTTTTTGGCGCGGCGGGAAAAATTTTAGCGTGGAAGCAGGCCCACCCGGAAATTCCGCTGGTGGTGACGTGCCATCGACGAATAATTACGCCCGATTTTTTATCGTTATTTTTGAAATTGTATAGTTTATATTATTTACCTAAAATATTCGCAGTGGCGGATATAATTATTGTTCCCTCTCTTGCCAAATTTCAAGCTTATTTTGGCGGAAGTTTTCGGAGATATGGCGATAAATTACTCGAAATTGACGATGCGACGACGTTCTTAGGTCAGGATTTTAGCGTAGATTCGGAAGGAGAAGAATTAATGGGGCCAGAGCGTCTTGCGCTTAAGTACTTAATGGTTTATAATGAATTGGTTAATCAGTAATTATTTTTTAATTATGGAAAATAAAAAATCGTTTTTTGAACTTTTGAATGCTAAAAGCGCCTTGATTGTTGGGGTAGTGGGCGGAGTTTTATCTTTGGGTACGATTGGTTTTATTGTGCTTATGGTTATGACAATGCAAGGCACCTTAAAATTAGGAGCTGGTTTACCGGCAGCGGTTACACCAACGGTTCTTTCCGATGGGGGAGCCGTTACTGCCCCGCCTCCCAATGTCCCTAAAACTAAGCGGCCAAAAGTAGAATTATTTGTAATGTCTTACTGCCCATTTGGTCTCCAAATGCAAAAAGCTTTGGCTCCCGCTTGGGAATTGCTTGGGAAAAAGGCGGATATTGATGTGAAGTTTGTGTCATACGCCATGCACGATTTAAAAGAGGTGGAAGAAAATACCCGTCAGTATTGCGTTCAAAAAGAACAGAGTGACAAATATATCGCGTATCTTAAATGTTTTACCGCCAGCGGGGATTCGGCGAGCTGTGTACAAAGTACCGGCGTGAATAAAAGTAAAATGGACAAATGCTTTAGCGCGACGGATAAACAATTTGGTGTTATGGCGCAGTATAATGATAAGAGCGCGTGGTTGTCTGGTCAGTTTCCTATTTATCCAGTTCACAAGGATTTGAACGACAAATATGGCGTGCAAGGTTCGCCAACTTTGGTAATTAACGGTGTGCAAGCGGACGCGGCGCGTACGCCCGAAGCGGTGAAACAAGCCATTTGCGCGGGGTTTGAGAACCCGCCCAGTGAATGCGGTCAACAGTTAAGCGCGCTGTCTTATCAAGCTGGTTTTGGAACGCAACAGCAGGCGGCCGGCGGCGCGGCCGCGGCGCCGGGATGTGGGACGTAAACCATTTGCTTGTCATCCCGAGCGAGGCTCGCGCCGACGAGGGATCTCTGTCCCAATCAATCAAAAATTAACAATGTAGCGACTAAACAATGTAACAGTGAATTGAGCCAGAGATTCCCCAATGAGGGATCGCGAGACCTCCTTCGTCGTCGGAATGACAGTGCGTCTTTACTAAATAATCTAATCAACCAATAAAATTTTTTATGGGTAAATTTAAAAAGGGCCTATTTTTAGGGGGGCTTATTGGCGCCGGTTTAATGTGGCTGAACGCGACGACCAAAGGGAAAGAATTGCGCGCTAAAATGATAGCGCATCTTGATCCGCTCTACAATGAACTCAAAAAGAGTTTGAAACAATTGGAAGGACCAACTAAAGAAATGTATGAAGCTTTGGTGGAGCGGGCGGTGGCGGAATATGCCGCTAAAAAAGAATTGGCTTCTGATATGAAAAATATTCTGGTTAAGGAATTGAAGAAAAAGTGGGACGAGCTGAAAAAAGAATTATGACTGAAGGCGGATCTTCAAGGCGAAATTTTTTAAAATTGTTGGCGGCGGGCGCGGCTACGATTGGTTTAGAACATTTAGCGAGCGCGGTGCCGCGTCATGGGCGAAGAGGGTTGCAATTACACGAAACTCGTCCTCAACCTCAAATACAATCTCCCGAAGACAAAGAATTGCCGGTCGGGGCTTTTGGGTTGGATCACAAGGGTTATCCATATGGTCTTAAATTTCGTTATCAGTACGTGCCGGAAGGTACCGAGCCAGAGATACCACTGGGCGAACCGATTCCCGCCCGAATGCGGAGTGGTGCTACCAAAATAAAAAATGACAATGGAATAATGGTAGAGTACACGGTGCAACTGGAAGAACACGCTACGGTGGCTTGGAGTCAAGCGAGAGAGTTATTTGCTTCTGCTGTTGCGCAAGATTCTAGTTTAGGAGAAATCACCGATGATTTGTATCCTACCGATGCGTTTCGTTCAATAGAACAGCAACAGGCGCGGCGCCAAAAACTTGGAGTTTTAGCCATGTTGCCGGGACGGAGTAGCCATGAAATTGGCAGGGCGATTGATGTGTATAAACTCAATCGCATTTCGATGTATAAATGGGCGACGGGATTTGACTACAAGACTAAAAAATTTCCGCCCGCCGATTTTATTCCACCACTCGTTCAATTAGGAATTATCCCCACTGAACCGGCCGAACCGTGGCACTGGGAATTTATTGGTTCCACGCCCGAGAAGTTGGCCGAGGCGGCCGCGTATTGGAGGCGATACGGACGGGAGATAATGTCCGCGCATAGCAAGAGTTTGTGGGCGGATGATAAATAAAAATGTACAATAAAAAACTCTCGATATGTATCGAGAGTTTTTTTGTGGTGGAAGTTAAGCAGCAGCGCGCACTTTCTTTTTTGTGGTGCGTGGCGCGTCGACAACTAATACTGTTTTATCGTCCGGCTTGCTCCGTTTGGATAGGGGGTTGGCGTTGGCGTTAATGACAAGTTGCAGAATTACTTCGGCAGTTTCTTTGGCCGAACTGTTGGCGGCGGCATTGAGCTGTGCCTCAAGGTCGATGTGTGTTAGTGGGTCATGAATGCCATCACTCGTGATAATAAGTCGGTCACCAGGTTCTAAGTCAACCGTCAGGACTGCTGGGTCAATATTTTCTTCGAGACCAATTGTTTTGTACATGCCATGGCGATTTTCATAGAGCGTTTTAAAGATAGATTTTTCATGCTCGGTCAACTGGCCTAATTGACTATCGTCGGAATAATTTTCTAAGAATAAATTTATTTTTTCGGCTTGCGCTTGTGTTAAGTTACCTTTTTTGATGTGTACATCGAGCAAGTAGGTGGCCGCGCTGTCATCTTTAGTAATTTGTTCAAGTTTGCCGCCTCTAAAGCGATACACGCGGCTGTCGCCAACCTGCGCGATGTACGCTTTGTTTTCTCTCATCAAAACAGTGGTGGCAGTAGTGCCCATTGCTTTTTTTGGCTCAACGTTTTTAGCTCCATTTGGATCTTCCCAAATTGCCTGGTTAGTTTCGAGGTATATTTGTTTTAGCGCGGCTAACAACGGTTCGCCCGTTACATTTTTATCAAGCCCTTTAATTTTTTGGAGCACTAATTCTTTGGCCATATTCGAAGCTTTTTCGCCATTGGCTTGGCCGCCCATGCCGTCAAAAATCGCGTACAGGCCAAGATCAGTGTCTTCAATAAATTTGTCTTCGTTTCGCTCGCGGTGATTTTCAGAAGCTTCGGTAGCGGCGCCGCTCCTTTTTTTGGCCGCTTCTTTACTTTCTTGTCTACTAAGACCAAGAGCTTCTTTAGCTCTATTTAATAATTTTCGCAGACCTCCCCAGCTTTTTTCTTCTTTAGCCGCGAGTGGAGCAATTTCTTGTGTGATAGCTACCGTGTCAATTTCATCAGCCAGCGTGGAACCAGCTTTTTGTTTAGCGTCTTCTCCTGTATTGGCTAATCGCACAGCCATGGCCGCGTGCTCCTTGGCAGATAATTCTTCCAGCTCCGGAATACTTTCGCCAGCGCTTTCCGGTAGTAGTTTATCAAGTTCTGCGGTGATTTCATCCTCCGCTCCAGCCCAGACTTCTGTTAGAGTTGATTCTTTTAATTTTGGCTTCAGAATTTCGGCGGGAAGCGGTGGCGGTCGGTGGCCGCGGCGATCACTGGATTGTTGTTGCACGTTCATACGGTATTAGAGTTTAGTAATTAGATTTCTGGTTTTTTTAATTTTTCTTTCTTCGGCTTGTTTAATGGCACGGGAAATAATTTTATTACGTTCACGCTCAATTGTAACAACCGTGCGCCGGTATTCCAGCACAGCGTCTTTAATTTGAGTAAGCAGTTTTTTAATGGCGGCTAGTTCGCTCATAGTGTTGTATGCCTATTATTTTAGTTTGCTATTTAGTCTTTGTCAATGCCCTCCGCTCCAGAATTTTTTATTATATCTTCCACCACCAACTGTAGTTCGCGGTTCCCGTTCCATTCGTTAACGCCCACGGTGAACGCCAGGTCTATTTTATCCCCGGCTTTGAGGTTAACTTTCCAATCGGCCGGGTGGCGAGTGGGGTCGCCAAAGCCAAAGGCAATGGTTTTTCGGACGATGTGCGATTTGTGTTTTACCATTAAACGCAGGTGCTTGCCGTCTGCGCCCATTGGTTCCACTCCCATGAGCGTAAGGTTAGTTGCGGCGTAGGTCGGTTCTTCGTTGCCAACGCCAAATGGTTCAAATTTTTGTAAAAGATCGTATAATTTCCAATTCACTTCATCCAAATCCACTTCCGCGTCAATTTGGATTTGTGGAGTGAGGTCAATATCCACGGTGCCGATTTTGGCCTTTTCGAGCATGGCGGTTTTAAATTCGTCCAGTAGGGGCTGAAAATTTTCAGCCCCTACGTTTTTTAGAGAGAAGCCGCAGGCTTGGGGGTGGCCGCCGAATTTATGAAAAAATTCCGGCATGGTTTTAAGGGCTTCAATTAAATTAAAACCTTTCACACTTCGGCCGGAACCGGTAATGGCGCCGTTGTTTAAGCCCATCACGAGGGTCGGTTTATAAAATTCTTCTTTAATACGGCTGGCAATAAGGCCTAAGATGCCGGTGCTCCAGCCTTCGCCCACGATGAATAAAATGGGATTTTTGTCTTGTTCGGTTTTTACAATTTGGTAGCGGGCTTCCGTCACTAGGTGTTCGGTGAGTTTTTGACGGTCGATATTATTTTTGTTGAGCTGTTCGGCAAGGGCGGTGGCTTCCTCTTCCGTTTCGGCCATAAGGAGGGCGAAAGCCACGTTGGCGTGGTCCATGCGCCCGGCCGCGTTAATGCGCGGGGCAATTTGAAAACCAATGGTGTGCGTGTCAAAAACTTTTTTGGCCTTGCCATTCTCGTCCATAAGACTGGCTGACTCTAAAAGTTTTCTAAGTCCAAGATTGTGGGTTTTGTTTAAAACTGTGAGGCCATAGCGAACGAGGGTGCGCGATTCGCCGGTGAGGGGGACCATATCACCAACCGTGGAAATGGCCACCATATCCAAGAGCCATTTTTCAAAGGCTTCGTGGGTTTGGCCACCGGGGAGGAGCGGTGAGCCAGACCTCTCCCTACCCTCTCCTTTGCCAAGGAGAGGTGGCGACGACGTCTCCCTCGCCTCCGCAGAGGAGAGGGCGGGGGGGGAGGTCTCCCGGTGTCGTTTTAACAATCCTTGCACCAATTTAAACGCCACGCCGCCGCCGGCTAGCGTTTTGTCCGGATATTTTTCGCCGGGGACGAGTGGATGGATAATTGCATCCGCTGGTGGAAAAACAAGTGGCATGGCATGGTGGTCGGTAACGATTACTTTCATTCCCAATTCTTTGGCCAATTTAATTTCTTCGGTATTGCTAATGCCGCAGTCGCAGGTAATAATTAGTTTCGTGCCACCGTCTTTTAAAAATTGCACGGTGCGCGGGTTGAGTCCGTAACCATCAGTTTCGCGGTGGGGGAGAAAGATGCCAGTATTAGTCGCTCCCATCTTTTTTAAACATGACACTATAACCGCCGCGGCACATACTCCGTCAGCATCATAATCACCGTGGACAGTAATCTTCCGATTGTTTTCAATACAATCAAAAATTAACCTCACGGCTTTTTCCATGTCGTTAAATAAAAATGGATCATGGAGATCCGTGGAATAGTCGGGATTTAAAAATTCATCAATTTGTTCCTGCGTTTTTAAGCCGCGGTTCCACATCAACCGCGCGATAATCGGCGGGAGTTCGGGGTGATCGTTTAGAAATTCCGCGCTGGGCGGTTGGGTGATGATCCACTTCTTAGACACAGATTACACGGATTATTGAGTGATGATTACGCGGATTGTGATTGACGACCCCTCACCCTGCCCTCTCCCGTGGGGAGAGGAGGCGGCCAACGTTCCCCTCTCCTGGCAGGAGAGGGACGGAGGGTGAGGTCTCGTTGTCCGCGACATAATTATACCTCTCCCTTGACAAACCAGCAACTGTGTGCTATAGTAAACTGTTTTTCCTGCGATACAAGTCCACCAGCGTGGCTTTTTACCGCTCGGAAAGCGGCTCTACCTGCATTTCGCAGGTATCCAAGGAGGTTCGTCATGCGCAACTTGTCCCCGATTCTGGCCCTGCTCGCTTTGTCCGCCGTCGGCTGTGCCGGCAACATGCACGCCAAGGTGGCATCCATTCAGCACCGCCCCGAGTACCGGCTGATCGTCAAGGCGCCGAAGTCGATCCTCGGGAGCCTCGACCCCAAGGAGTACACCTTCACGATCGTCGCGAAGGCGTGGGGCGACAAGCCGAGCGACTACGCCTTCAGCGAGGTCACCCCGGCCTACTGCGTCCTGCGCGGTGACGAGCTCGCCTGCATGATCTCGGTGCACGAGACGAACGCGAAATTTGAGCTGGGGGCGCGACACCTTCAGCGCGACCCGCGGTCGATCCCGGAGGCGGAGCGCGTCGAGATGGAGCGCCTCTGGAAGACCGACGAGACTTTCCGTGAGGCGAGCTTACGCAAGACCTTCCCGCCCGCCTTCTGTGACAAGGTGCGGGTCGGGATCACGATCGACAAGTTCGGTTTCAGTGGCGGCATCCCGACGGCGGCCAAGTGGTTCGACGTCGAGGCCAACAAGAACGGCGAATGCCAGTACTACATTCCGCCCGCGATGTTCGCCGCCACCCGCGAAGCAAGCTCGCCGAACGTCGGCGACTACCTCACCGACTGATCACCCGCCGCAACACCCCCCACGGGAGCCCGGGTGATCGATCGTCAGGTCGTCCGTGCTCTCATCTATTATCATTTATGGTGATAGGTGAGAGGACGATCTGACGAAAAATAAAACTCTCCTTGTTATGCCAGGAGAGTTTTTAGTTTTTGTGCTCTTAGCAAACTCTTTTTATGCAATTTCATTAGAAGACTCATTTTTTCGAGAATTATTTTTGTCACGCTCCCTGGCAGAATACCATTAATTGTTTGATCAAGCTGTTGTATCTGTTTTTCGAGCAGATTAATTTCTCTACTTATCTTCATATTTGTAGATTGCTTATTACTGCAGTGCTGGCGCAATTGTAAAAAATAACATTGCGATGATGCCGAGAATGGCGATAAGCGCCACAAGGGCTTTTTTAGTTTTAGGTTTCATAAATTCAGTTGGTATTAAAACAAACTTCCATTAGAATGTGCGAAATTACGAAAGGTACGAAATTACGAAAGTGATTGGTTGTGTTTTAGCGCTTAAGGACGGCGAGATACGCTTCGGTTGGAATATCTACTTTGCCGTGCATTTTCATGCGCGATTTACCTTTCTTTTGTTTTTGTAAAAGTTTCATTTTGCGTGTGTAGTCGCCGCCGCTCATTTTAGCCAGCACGTCTTTGCGCAGGGCGGAGAGCCGCTCGGACGCGATTATTTTACCGCCCACGGCCGCTTGGATTTTTAGTTCAAATTGTTGCCGGGGCAAGGCTTCTTTGAGCGATTCCACAATGCTTTTGCCGGCTTTGTAGGCTTCATCGCGCCACACTAGCGTGGAGAGAGCTTCCACCGGCTCTTCGGCCACGAGTATGTCGAGTTTTACTACATCGGTCTTTTCATCATCTTTATACTCATAATTCATGGAGGCGTAGCCACTGGTGACGGTTTTTAGTTTATCATAAAAATCGGTTACCAGCGAGGCCAAG
>SICD01000019.1 GCA_009694865.1 Candidatus Magasanikiibacteriota bacterium | reverse complement strand
AGAACAGAAAAGTGTGTTAAAATAAAGGCTGAATTCAGGTTAAAATACTAATAATCAAAGGTAACATGTTTTATAGCGTCCGTTTATATTTACGCGATCGGTGGATTTTGGGATCTGTGAGTCTATCTATTATTTTTATTATTGCGGGGTTATGGTATATTCTCACTAATATTCATCCAACGGGCGAGTCAATTTTTTTGCATTATAATAGCATTTTTGGAATTGATTTAATTGGAGAGTGGTGGAAAATTTTTGTCCTTCCGACCGTTAGTTTTTTGGCTTTGTTTGCGAATGGAGTGGTGGCTTGGTGGCTTTATTCTTCGGAACGAGTTGTGGCTCGTTTTCTTATGGCTTCATCAACAATTTTTGAGCTCGCGCTGTTATTACAAATTATTTTGATAGTGAGCTTAAATACGTAATGCTTGGCTGTACATGGCAACAATTTTCTCGCATCATGGCCCCGCCGACCGACCATTGCTTATATCCCTACTTATTTTAATTACGGGAGGTCTCTTGGCGCTCATGTCCGCCAGCGCTCCTGTGGGCTACGCGCAATTTCATGATAGTTATTTTTTTCTTAAGCACCAAATTTTTTTTGGATTATTGCCCGGGTTAGCGGTGTTTCTTGTTGCCGCCAAAATCCCCTCAGCTTTTTGGGCGAAAAGTGCCTGGGTACTCTATGGTGTTACTTTATTTTTTTTAGCGCTAGTTTTTATTCCCGGTATTGGTATCACTATTAATGGTTCGCAAAGTTGGTTGCGTGTTTTTAATTTTACCATTCAGCCATCGGAATTTGCCAAGGTCAGCATTATTATTTTCTTAGCTTATATTTTAACCAATCGTCCAAAAAATTGGACCGATTGGCAAGCCAGTTTTTTGCCAATTATTGCCACAGTTGCCCCGGCAGTTTTACTCATTTTAGCCCAGCACGATCTCGGCACTGTCTCCATAATTTCGGTAATTATTTTTATAATGATGTATGTCGGGCGAGTCCCCGGGTTATATTTAGCGCTACTTGGTTTAGCCGGCGTCATTTTATTTGCATTTCTAATTATGATGGCGCCCTATCGAGTCGCTCGCTTCACCACCTTTCTTCATCCGGAGCTTGATCCCAAAGGTGTAGGGTACCAAGTTAATCAATCATTTTTAGCCATTGGCTCCGGTGGTTTTTGGGGTTTAGGTTTTGGTCATTCGCGGCAAAAATTTCAGTATTTGCCCGAAGTGAGCGCCGACTCAATCTATGCCGTTATCGCGGAAGAAAACGGTTTTTTAATTTCCACTGGCTTGGTGGTACTTATACTCCTCATCGGTTGGCGGGGGTTGCGCATTGCCAAGCGTGCCCCCAGCCCTTTCGCGCAACTGGCGGTAACCGGAATTGTAGTCTGGATTCTTTGGCAATCATTTCTCAATATTGGCGCCGCCGTTGGGGTTTTGCCCCTAACCGGGGTACCCTTGCCCTTGGTGAGCCATGGCGGTTCGGCTTTTGTTGCCGCCTTAGTCGGCCTTGGAATTATTATCGGCGTCAGTAAAGAAATTAAAATGAACTAAATTTATGCGTTTATTAGTAACTGGTGGGGCTGGATTTATCGGATCAAATTTTATCCGTCACATGCTAAAAAAATATCCAGAGTATGGAGTGGTAAATTTTGATTTATTAACGTATGCGGGGAACACGGCCAATCTCGCTGACGTGGCCAATGACTCACGGTACGTTTTTGTTAAAGGCGATGTGGCTGATGAAGCTATGGTCGCCACAGTTATAAAAAAACACGGCATTACGCATATTATTAATTTCGCGGCCGAGACGCACGTTGATCGTTCCATTCAAGACAGTGCGCCTTTTATTCACACCAACGTAGTGGGGGTAAACAGTCTGCTCCAAGTGGCCAAAAATAACGGCGGACTTCGCTTTCATCATGTTTCCACTGATGAAGTTTTTGGGTCTCTTGGATCAACCGATAAAGCTTTTAATGAAAAAACCCCTTATGATCCCAAGAGTCCTTACAGCGCGTCTAAAGCGGCTGGGGATCATCTCGTTCGAGCATTCTTCAATACCTACAATTTACCCGTAACGATCTCCAACTGTTCCAACAATTATGGTCCTTATCAGTTTCCCGAAAAAATTCACGGTCTTTTTATTACAAATTTGTTAGCAGGAAAACCAGTTCCCATATATGGCGATGGTCTCCAAATTCGCGATTGGTTGCATGTGCAAGATCATTGTGAAGCTCTGGATTTAATTCTCCATCAGGGAAAAGCCGGGGAGACTTATTGTGTCGGCGGCAATACCGAAAAAACGAATTTGGAAATTGCCCGCACGATTTTACAATTACTCGGCAAGGATGATTCAATGGTTGAGCATGTTACCGATCGTCCCGGCCACGATCGCCGCTACTCGATTGACAGTTCAAAAATAAAACGCGAACTCGGCTGGGCGCCTCGTGTCAGTTTTGAAGAGGGGACGAAACAAACTGTTGAATGGTATAAAAATAATCAGGATTGGTGGAAAAAATTAAAAGTATGAAGATTTTAATTATCGGTAATGGGTGGATTGGTCAGCGTTGTAAATCTGCCTGGAGTGACGCTGTTATTTCTGATAAACGAATTATGAGTGTGGGGGATGTGCTGGCGTTAATAAACGAACATCATCCCGACGCAATTTTGAACGCGGCCGGCGTGGTCGGTAGGCCCAATGTTGATTGGTGTGAAGACTATCAAATAGAAACAATTCAAGGCAACACAATTTTGCCAATTTTAATTGCCGAGGCCTGCCAGCAAAAAAATGTCTATTTATTACACATTGGCACTGGCTGTGTATACTATGGTTATTCGAGTGATCCCAAAGGTTGGAAAGAGAGCGACTTTGCTAATCCCTTAGCTGTCTATACCAAAACAAAATACGCTGCTGATTTAACGCTCTCGGCACTCCCTAACGTGGGTATTGGTCGAATTCGCATGCCCACTGACTATATTCCGTCGCCAGCCAATTTAATTGACAAATTGATACGTTATTCAAAAGTTGCCGACGTCATCAATAGTGTCACGGTTCTTGAAGATATGATTGAGGTGTTTCGCGAATTATTGGTGCGCCGTGCCGGTGGAATTTTTCATGTTACTAATCCTGGAGCGATCAGTCATCGCGAGATTATAAAAATGTACGAAGAGTTGGTGGACCCAGCTCACCATAATGAGTGGATTACGGAAGAAGAATTGGTAACATCGGGCTTGGCAAAAAAGAAACGCTCCAATAATATTTTGCAGTCTCCGAATTTAGAAAAATTAGGCATCAAGATGCGGCCGGTTCACGAAGCTGTGCGGGACACAATGGAGAAGTATGCGAAAATTAAAAATTCTAATATTTAATTGTCATTCTGAGGGAGCGGCACAGCGACCGAAGAATCTCTGTCCAACAATCACCAGCAATTGAACAATCGAACAATTGAGCCGGACAGAGATCCTTCGCTCCGCTCAGGATGACAGATGTCTATGGAACACAATTATTACACCGAACAGCGACCTTGGGGATGGTTTAAAATCTTGCTGGAAACTCCAACCTATAAAGTTAAGGAACTGCTGGTTAAACCCGGACAGCGTTTAAGTTATCAACTGCATCACAAACGGAGTGAGCACTGGCTGGTGGTCGCGGGAGTCGCGACAGTCATGCTCAACGACGTAGTCCAAACTCTTAAGGCCGGTGAGAGTGTCGACGTGCCATTTGAAATCAAACATCGTATTATTAATAATACCAGTGAAGATATTGTTTTTATTGAAGTCCAAACCGGCACATATTTTGGCGAAGATGATATCGTCCGAATTGAGGATGATTACAATCGCGTCTAGTAACTTGTCATTCCGACCGGAGCGTAGCGGAGTGGAGGAATCTCGCGGACGTTGGCGAGATCCCTCGACTGCGCTCGGGATGACAAATACAAGCAGATTTTACTATGGATATTTCAATTATCACCGTTACCTGGAATTCAGAAAAACACATCGCCGAGCAAATACGCTCGGTGATTTCTGCTTGTAGTGGTATTTCGTTTGAGCAAATTGTGGTGGATAACGGATCAGGCGATGGGACGATTGAAATAATTGAGAAAAATTTTCCGAGTGTCAAATTTATTAAAAATAATCACAACGCAGGGTTTGGAATTGCGAATAACCAAGCTGTCAAAATGGCGCTGGGAGAATATGTTTTATTTTTAAATCCAGATATGCGACTCACAGATGGGAGCCTCGCAATATGGCTAAAATGGATGGGGGAGCGCCCTAAGGTGGGTATTTCCGGCTGCCGTCTTGTTACCGAGGACGGAGGGCTCAATTTAGAGGCAATGCCGCGCCGTTTCCCCCTGGTTTGGGATCAATTGCTGGTCATTTTAAAGATCCCTCACGTTTTCCCGAGTGTCTTGAATCATTATTTATATCGTGACAAAGATTTTTCTAAAGAACAAAACGTAGACTCGCTTCGTGGTTCCTGTATGCTCGTTCGCCATGAGCTGATAGAAAAATTAGGTTATGCGTTTGACCCCCGGTATTACATTTGGTTTGAAGATGTGGATTTATGTCGCGAGGCCAAGCGGCTGGGCTTTGAAGTTGCTTACACGCCCATAGTGAGCGCTACCGACGCGGTGGGGAAGAGTTTTAAAAAACGAAATGTATTTTGGAAACAATTTCAGTTAATCCAAAGTATGCTAAAATATTTTTGGAAGTGGAAGTAATTTATAGAACACAGATTTAACAGATCTAACGAATTGACACAGATCCGTGACGATCTGTTTAATCCGTTCAATCTGTGTTCTATTCTCGTTATGCCCAAATTAATAATACAACTCATCACTTACAACAGCGCCAAATATATCCCGTATCTTTTTAAATCACTGCGCGCGCAGACTTTTAAAAATTGGGATTTGTTGGTAGTGGACAACACCTCATCTGACAACACAATTGAATTACTTAAAAAAGAACTTGCAGATTTTCCTCTGCCAACGCGACTGATTCAGAATACAAAAAATAAAGGTTTTGCCGGTGGTCACAACCAAGCTTTTCGTGAAAGCAATTCAGAATATTTTTTATTATTAAATCCCGATCTGCATCTTGAGTCAGACTGTTTAGAAAAACTGGTGAAATTTTTAGATGAGCATCCGGAGGCGGCAGCTGTGGCTCCGCGACTCATGCGCTGGTCGCCACAATTCCCCTCTCCTTTAAGGAGAGGGACGGAGGGTGAGGTCCCAACTGGCTTTACGAATAAGATCGATGCTCTCGGCCTGAAAGTTTTTCGTAATCGTAGAATTATAGAGCAGGGGAGCGGGGAAGAATGGGCCGGCCTCAATTGTCATCCTGAACGCAACGAAGAATCTAGGTCACGACAACTAGATTCTTCGATCGGTTCCCTCCCTCAGAATGACAACTTGGAAGTTTTTGGGGTATCAGGCACATTAGTATTACTCCGGCGCTCTGCAACTCAAGAAATATTATATAACGACGGAAATGTATTTGACGAATCTCTGCATACCTACAAAGAAGACGTTGACTTAGCCTATCGTTTGCGGTCGCACGGGTATAGATCGTTTGTCCTCACTAATGTAGTTGCTTACCATAACCGCGGCAGTGGGGTGGGGGGAGAGGTAAATGATTGGTCCGCGGCAGCCAATAAAGAACAGCAATCGGCTTTTGTCCGCTATCACAGTTACAAAAACCATTTAGCCACGCTTTACAAAAACGAGTATTGGCAAAACTTCCTCCTTGATTTTTTCTGGATTATGTGGTACGAGTTAAAGAAGTTTGGGTGGTTGTTATTGTTTGATAGACCTGTAGTCAAAGGGCTGGGGGAGCTGTGGAGAGCGAGGAAAAGTTTGAAGATTAAAAGATTAAAAATTAAAGGTTTGAGAAAGGTCAGTTGGAGACAAATGAGAAAATTGTGGTCATGAGTGTCATTGCGAGGAGGAGTTCACACGACGACGTGGCAATCCCCTTGTTTTCAGAACTGTCTCTGAAGGCAAGGGGATCCCCGCGATGCTCGTCCCTCGCGTTTCGGGATGATACCTTATGTTTGATGTCAACATCGTAGTAGTAAACTATAAAATGAAAGAGCACGTTGAGCGGTGCTTGGTTTCGTTATTTGCGGATTTACAAGGCGACGCGTTGAATGTGAAAGTGGTTGTGGTGGATAATGGATCGAATGACGGGATAAAAAATTTTCTAGAGCAGAATTATCCGATGGTTGAATGTATTGAACTGCCAGAAAATACTGGTTTTGGTAACGCGCAAAATGTGGGTCTTAAGGCATTTGAGGCCAAATATTATTTTGTTTTAAACCCCGATACGTATTTTAAACTGGGCGGAAAAATAATTAGACAGCTCCACGATTGGCTGGAGGCGCACCCCAAAGTTGGCATTGTGGGTCCAAAAATTGTGTACCCCGATGGCTCGCTCCAATATTCGTGTTATCGTTTTCCGGGGCTTCTCCACCCCATGGTGAGCCGCTGGAATTTTGAAAAAGGCTGGGGGAAAAAACTCCACGATTTTGCTATCATGCGCGATTTTGACCATAACGAAACCCGGCCGGTGGATTGGGTAATGGGTTCGGCTATGTTTGTAAGGGGGAGCGCGCTTAAACAGGTGGGCGTGTTTGACGATAGATTCTGGATGTATTACGAAGACAGCGACTGGTGCCGCCGGATGTGGGAAAGTGGCTGGCCTGTTTACTACGCGCATCATATCGTCCTCGAGCATTTGCACGGTAGGGGTTCTGCCAAAGTACCCGGCACCTTTAGCGCAATTTTTAAAAATAAATTAGCCCGCGTTCATCTCGTCAGCTGGCTTAAGTACGCCTGGAAATGGCGCGGCAACACTAAATTTTATAAACATATCAATTAGCACTAAATTGTCATCCCGACGTCGAAGGAGGGATCTCTGGCTCACTCACTTGCCCGTTGTCCGGTAAGCCAGAGATTCCTCGTCGGCCTGTGGCCTCGCTCGGAATGACAAATCGAAACTGACCCGACCGTATGTCTCTACCAAAAATCGCCATCATCTATCTCTCATACCACTCGCAGCCTTATTTTGAGCGTGCCTGGAAAGCTTTGCAAACCTTGGATTATCCACGTGATCGACTGGAAATAATTATTGTAGATAATCCGCATCCCGAATTTGGCTCATCAGAAAAATTTATTCGCGAGCGAGTACAGAATTGTCATTCTGAACGCAGTGAAGAATCTAGTTCGACAAGACAACTAGATCCTTCGGCTACGCCTCAGGATGACAGAACACGAAAGTGCTTAGAGACGGTTATTTTACCCCAATCATCCAATCTCGGTTTTGCTGGTGGCAATAACGTTGGCATTAAGATGGCGTTGGAGCAAGGTTGTGATTACGTTTATTTGCATAATCAAGATGGCTTTGTTGAGCCGGGGACTGTCCGTAAGCTTGTGGAGGCCATGGAGCAGGACAAAACCATTGGCGCGGCACAGTCGCTTATTATGCTGTATCCGGAGATAAATTTAGTTAATACATTGGGGAACGCGTACCACTACCTAGGATTTGGGTATTCACAGGGGTTGCGAGAGCGATTGAGCGACCAGACCTCACCCCGCGCCCCTCTCCTCGAGGAGAGGGTGCAATCGACCGCCATCAACAATTCCCTCTCCTCGAGGAGAGGGATAGAGGGTGAGGTCTCGCTCGCAACGCCCGACATCGGTTACGCCAGCGGCGCTTCCCTCATGCTCCGATCGGACCTGCTCCGTCAGCACGGCTTACTCGACGAAGATTTTTTTGCCTACCACGAAGATTTAGAATATTCACTCCGCCTTAAGTCACTTGGTTACAAAATAGTGGTGGTGCCCGCGTCAAAGTTTTATCACGAATATTCTTTTATTCACAACAAAAATAAATATTATTTAATGGAGCGCAACCGTTTTGCCACAATTTTGATGTACTACAAACTCCCGACCATAATTTTGCTTCTGCCTATCGCGATAGTCGTCGAAATGGGATTATGCTTATTCGCTCTCCAGCGCGGCTGGATTAAAGAAAAATTGCTCGCATATCAATATTGGCTCATGCCACATCATTGGGGCGGTTGGCTCAAAAAACGTCAAATGATTCAAAAACAACGCACTGTCTCCGATCATGTGCTCTTAAAACAGGCCGTAGGTAAAATTATGTTTGATGATAGCGAAATTAAAAATTCAATCCTCAAATATTTTGCCAACCCGCTTATGTCTGCATACTGGGGGCTGGTAAAAAAAGTGATTGTTTGGTAAGGTGTCCACGTTTCCCCTCTCCTCAAGGAGAGGGACGGAGGGTGAGGTCCCGTTCGCCATCGTTCATCGCTGTATGCGCCATTTTAAACCCCGCGTCAATCGCTCCGATGTAACTGTATCCACGTCGTATTCTCCGACAAAATACCACGTTGGCCGAGGAAATTTTGTGGCGTTACTTGCGCAACAATCAACTCGGATTTAAATTTCGCAGACAATTCGATATTCAATCATTCATTGCAGATTTTTACTGTCATTCGCTAAAGTTAGTAATTGAACTTGACGGTTGGACACATGACAGCGAGAAAACAAAACAGCGAGATATAATAAAACAGCAAGTGATTGAACGAATGGGATGCCGAGTAATTCGATTTACAAATGAACAAGTTTATGGTGATATTGAAAAAATTTTGAACAAAATTATTGCTGTTTGCAAGGAGCGCATCCAAGAGTTAGGAATTGAGAAGTAGTCAACGTTTTGACCTCACCCCGCGCCCCTCTCCTTGAGGAGAGGGAAACCACCGTGGGTTTTAAATTTGACACACAATTTAAAAACAAAAAAGCCCCTTATGTCCGCCTACTGGTGGCTGGTCAAAATGGTAATTTTTTGGTAAGGTAAATATTATGTCCAAAATCACCAAAGCCATTCTCACCGGCGGGGGGCGAGCTACCAGGCTCCGGCCGATTACTACTAACCTCAACAAACACCTCATCCCCTTGGCCAATAAGCCCATGATTTTTCATGCCATAGAAAAAGCGGTGGAAGCTGGGATCAAAGAAATTTTTATTAATACTAATCCAGAAGAAACTGAACTGCAAAAAGTAGTGGGTGATGGTAGCCGGTGGGGGATTAATATAACTTATTACGTCCAAGAAGGCGGGCCGCAGGGAATTGCGCACGTTGTCAACTGTGCTAAAGAGTTTATCGGGAGCGACCCGTTTATGTTTTATCTTTCCGATAACATCATTTTAGCCAGCTTGAGACCGTTGTTTGAAAAATTTGAAAAAGAAAATTTGGATTGTCTCATCGCGCTCTCCAAAGTACCTGATCCCGAACGTTTTGGCGTCCCGCGTTTTGACGAAAATGACAAGCTCGTGGAAGTGTTAGAGAAACCGTCGAATCCACCCAGCGACTTTGCCGTCACCGGAATTTATTTATTTGGCCCAGATTACTTTAAAGCGTTCGCGACGATTGATAAATCCGCGCGCGGCGAATACGAAATTCCCAGCATCTTTAATTATTTTTTACAGAATGGTTACAAAATGGGTCATCAAGAAATTACCGGTTGGTGGAAGGATACGGGCAAAGCGGACGATTTAATTTTGGCCAATAAATTACTCATGGATACTCTATTATCTGTGGCTGATAATATCAAAGTGGGCAAAGGAACCCACATTGGTGACGGTGTAAAGTTAAATGGCCCCGTGATGATCGGCGCCAATTGCCAGCTTAAAAATTGTACCGTGGGTCCGTATGTGTCAGTTGGAGAGGGGAGTACTGTCAAAGACATTACGATACAAAATTCAATTATTTTTGATGACACGTCCGTCTCTTCTCCCCCTGTCATCAACGATGCTATAATCGGCCCAGCCGCCAGTATTATTCCCCAGTAAAATTTTTCACTATGGACGCGCAGACCAATCTCACCATTTTGTTTGTTGTAATTATCGCGGGATTTTTAGCGGTTGACCTCGGTTATTTCAACAGAAAAAGTCATAAAGTTGCGTTTACCCCAGCGCTTATTCAATCGCTTTTTTGGATAGCGATTTCAGTGATGTTTGGTTTTTTAATTCTTTTGTATTTGGGACGCGAAATGGCCGCGCAATTTATGAGCGCGTATGTTACGGAAAAAATGCTGTCCGTGGATAATTTATTCGTGATGATGTTAATTTTTAGTTTTTTTAAATTGGAAGAAAAATATCATCACCGCGTTCTGTTTTGGGGTATTATGGGTGCCATTATTTTTCGGGCGGTATTTATTACCGCTGGCGCCTATATTATCCACCAATTTTTTTGGGTACTGTATATTTTCGGGGCATTGTTAGTTTATACCGGCATCAAATTATTGCAGGGTAAAAAGGAAGAACACGCGGATTTGAGCAATAATAAAATTTATAAAATCGCTCACAAGTATCTCCCTGTCACCGCCAATCAGCATAACGGTAAATTTTTTTGCCGCGAAAATGGCAAATTTATGTTTACGTCTCTATTTTTGATTATGCTCTTGATTGAAGGCACGGACATTGTGTTCGCGGTTGATTCCATTCCGGCGGTGTTCGCTATTTCGCAAAATTTGTTTGTAGTATTCACTTCCAATATTTTCGCCATTATGGGTCTTAGAGCGCTGTTTTTCTTAATTGAGAACGTTCTGCATCGTTTTCACCATTTACAAAAAGGCCTGGCATTTATTCTATTGTTTATCGGAGGCAAAATGCTCGCTGGCATTTTTGACGCGCACCTTTCATCCCTCATTTCTTTTGGAGTTATTATGCTCGCGCTCGGCGCGTCAATTATTTTATCAATACTATTTCCTAAGAAAATTTAGTTGGGTCGGAGACTGTCATCCCGAGCCCCGCAGATGCGGGGCGGCCGACGAGGTCTCGCGATCCCTCTGAGGGGGATCTCTGTCCGTCGGTTGGTTGAGCCAGAGATTCCTCACCCCTACAAAGGGGATTCGGAATGACAACGACAATAAAAAAAAGAAGGCTCGTATTGACCTTCTTTTTTATGTTTACACGGCAAGGTGTGGCGGTGTAAAACCTTTTTTCGGCAACGTGGTGGGGCCAAATTTTTTGCTGTCCATAAGATTTCCAATACCACCATAGTTTTTATTTTTTACAACTGTGGATTGGCGCTGTTCGGTTTTGTTAAACGCCGCCGTTGTTTCGGTCGGGTGCATCACTTGATTGATGCTGGCGGCATGTTTGGTGTCAATCGGCTCAAGCGCGGGACGAAAGAAGTGGTGAGTTTTTTCCTTTGAGGTCATTTCTTTTCCAAAGTGCTGGACCACTTTTTTTACCAAATTTTTTTTGAGCACGCTGGCTTTAAGTTCGGGGTTGGCTTTAAGGATGTGTCTCGTAAGTAGTATTTGTTCACCCAAACTTAATCCGCCTTGGCGAATTGCTTTCTTAACAAATGATTGATTAAATACTCCAACAATGGTGCCAATGTGCGGTTTCAGAGCGTGGAGCGGGCTGGAACCAGACACTGCGGCGCGGTGAAGCTGTGTTTCTAAGTTGTAAGCCGCCGGCCCGGTGCCTTTTATGGCGGTAAAGTGAGACGTGGCTTTAATGGGGAGGTGATCGGTGAGAGACATATAAAAATATCAAATATAGTAGACACATCTAGTATATACTATTTATTATTTTTTAGAAAGAAGAATGATTTTGTCGGGCTAGTGGGGATCGCCACGGGATAAACCCGTGGTCCGCCGTGCCTGCCCGCCTTTGGCGGGGCGGAAACCCATCCATAAGTTGTCGGGGTACCGGGATTTGAACCCGGAATCTCATCGTCCCGAACGATGCGCCTTAGCCAATTAGGCCATACCCCGTTATTGTTTCTCGACTTTTTTACCTTCACCTAAATTTACCAGCAGCTCACTCATTGTTTTGTTTAACACTGAATGCATGGTCTCTTTCGCGATTTCCGCAAGTGGTTCAAGAACAAACCTCCGCTCATGCATTCGAGAGTGGGGGATAGTCAAAGTAGGCGTTTCCAGAACGACATTATCGTACAAAAGAATATCAATGTCAAGCGTGCGCGGACCCCAGTGAATTATCCGTTCGCGTCCCAGGCTATTTTCAATTTCCTGTGTTTTTTTAAGTAATTCTTCAGGTGAGAGAGTCGTAATCAGTTCAATTACTTCATTTAAGAACCACGGTTGATCTATAAAACCAACTGGTTCGGTTTTGTAGAGCGATGAGATCTTCGAGATCGATCCAAGTTTTTCCAGCGCCGTGATTGCCGCATGCAGATTTTTTTTCGTGTCGCCAATATTTGATCCTAATCCGAGATATACTATAGCCATATTAAGGCCTTGTAATTTCAACTCCCACCCAGGCGCCGCCGTATTGCCGAATCGGTTCCGGTTTTTGTACGCGTACCATTACTTTCTGCACGGGGAAATTAGCAAGAATAAACTGGGCTACTTCCTCCGCCATTCCTTCTATTAAATTATAAGGTTTGCCTTCCACTAAATTTTTTACACCGGTGTGCACGGGCATGTAGTCTACTGTGTCCTTCAGATCATCCGAAAGTCCAGATTTTTTAGTGTCAAAAAATAATTCTAAATCAATAATAATAGTCCGTGGCAGTATTTTTTCTTCGCTCTGGCAACCAATGCGGCAAGAAAAATGGCATTGGGAGAGTATTAATTTATCATTCATAATTTGTATTTGTCATTCCGGAATTGATCCGGAATCCAATGTCCGTGGATTTCCGCCTTCGCGGGAATGACAATTAAGAAATAAGAATCGCATCGGCAACCTGCAGAGCTCGACGACAGGCAAGTACGTCATGTACTCTCACAATCGCAGCTCCATGGAGTCTAGCAGTCACGACCGAGGCGATTGTCCCTTCGAGTCGATCGTTTGGCAATGTGTCGCCGGTTAATTTGCCGATAAATGATTTGCGGGATGGGCCGACCAAGAGCGGATAACCTAAATAAGTAAACTCATGGAGGCGTTTTAAAATAATCAAATTGTGTTCTAGCGTTTTGCCAAAGCCAATCCCGGGGTCAAGAATTATTTCGGTAATGCCAGCCGCTTTGGCTTTAATAATTTGTTTTTTAAAAAAAGTTTTAATATCATTTATCACATCCTTATACTGTGGTTCAGCCTGCATCGTCTTTGGTTTTGCCTGCATGTGCATAATTATAACCGGACACTTGAACTTGGTTGCCACCGCAATCATTCCCGGGTTAGTTAAACCAGTTACGTCATTGAGAATTTTCGCGCCAGCTTTAAGAGCGGCTTCGGCCACGGCCGGTTTATAGGTATCAATAGAAATAGGAACATCCGTTTTTTGTACCAGGCGTTCAATCACCGGCATCACTCGGTTTAATTCTTCTTTTTCGTTCACCGGTTCCGATCCGGGTTTAGTGCTTTCTCCACCAATGTCAATAATGTCAGCACCTTCTTCCACCATGCGGAGCGCATGTTCCACCGCTTGGTCCGGGTTATTAAATTCACCACCATCAGAAAAAGAGTCTGGCGTTACGTTCAGTATACCCATAATCGTTGTTTTGTCGGTGGTGAGGTTCATGTGGTTTTTAATTCCCCCCTCGAGGGAGGGGCGCCCCACAGGGCGTTCGGGGGGGTGTGAGTCCTTTGCGTCGCTCAATCAGTCAGGGTCACGCACGGGTCTTACACCCCCTTGAGGCCCCCTCGAGGGGGCATTTGGTTAACATTGCATTTGTAGCGCCTCCGGAAAATACGCACGACACACCCCATCCAAAAAATTCCACAAAGCATCGCGCCCTGCTACCACTGCCCGTTCTACTTTTTCTTTAAGTTCGGGAGTGGTGGCATGTTTTTCAATAATGTCCCACCACGCATTGCTGTGTTCTACGTCGAGTGTAGAATGGACACGGAAAAATTCAGTCCCGCGCTCACTAGTAATGTTGTAGTGTTTGGCAAGACCGTCCATTTTACTTTTAGATATAGCGGGAATTTGTGATTCATAGGCCGCCAAAGCCGCTGATCCGCTTAAAAATGATTCACGCGCTAATTCGTCGAAACAGGCAACGGCGGCAACGGTCTCCGGCAAAGCTTGCGACGATTGTATCGCTTCGCGGGACGAACCAACCGCTTCTCCAAAGCGTTGCCATAATTCACGGTGGTTTAGTTCGCCGTGTTCTTCATCGTACAAATTATCAGTAATTGTCTGCCGGACAGTAAAATCATTGCAATCGCTGTGCATCCTGCTTAAAAACGTTGGGAAGTTTTTTTCCAAATGGTAATACTGCTCGGCATAGCGTTGCATCACAGTAAGCGGGAGAGTGCCTTTGCTCCAATGCTGGTAGAATGGGTGGTTAAGGAGGTGCTTTTCGCTCACGAGTTTTTGTAGTTTTTCAACGAAGGTCATAAGTTTATGAATTAAAAGGTTTTTAAAGGCGTCATCGCGAGGGAGCAAAGCCACCGTCGCGATCCCTTAACTTAAAAAGTCTGTAAGTTAGGGGATTGCCACGCCCCGCTTAAGCGGGGCTCGCAATGACGCAGAAAATACTTTTTTTAAAAAATATTCATGAAAAATTGTGGTGGTTAGTTCCGGATGGAAACACGCGGCTAAATAGTAATGATGTTTGTTTTGTTCCTCACACGCTAAAATCTCTTTTTTATCCAGAGCCGTAGCTGTCACTTGTTTTGACATCTTAATAATTCGCGGGGCGCGGATAAATATAGCGTGTAATTTTCCTAAGTTTGTGTCAATATCTTTTTCAAATGATTCCGTCTGGCTACCATAGGCATTGCGGTCAACTGTTATGTCCATGAGCCCAAGAGTTTTCTTTCCCGGCGCACTGTGTTCAACACGCTTTGCCAAGAGTATTGCCCCGGCACACGTTCCAAAAATATAGGGGATTTTTTTTATGCCGTCAATCATCCCGGCGCGTTCACACAAAGTGTAAAGTACGGTGCTTTCGCCGCCGGGGATAATTAATCCCACCACCGCTTTGAGATCCTGCAGAGATCTGACAGAAACAACTTCACTTTTTAATTTCAATTTTTGCAAGGCTTTTATGGTTGCCTCGATATGTTCAATCGCATCACCTTGAAAAGCTAACACGCCGATTTTTTTTATTCCCGACATACTATCGTGGTTTGGGTTATTCCCCGCTTGGGCGGGGTAGGGGTGGGTGAGACCCTTGCGTGTCCGACACTCACCGGCCTCACCCACCCCTGGCCGCGAGGCCTTCCCCGCCCAAGCGGGGAATTGATCTCCCGTGCTTCAAAAAAATCAATTCGTCCCACGTTGTGCTAATTTAACCTCAAGTTTCTCAATTTCCTGCCCCCTCATCGGCTCACCCAAATTTTCGCTCACTTTGGCAATCAATTTCGCATCGGTAAAATGTGCCACGGTATCCACAATCGCTTTAGCCAGTTTGGCCGGCTCCGCGCTTTTAAAAATTCCCGAGCCCACAAACACGCCATCCATGCCAAATTGCATACACAATGCCGCGTCGGCCGGAGTGGCAATGCCGCCAGCGGTAAAATGTACTACTGGGAGTTTTCCAAGCTTAGCCACTTCATTCACCAGTTCTACTGGCACGCGATATTCTTTAGCCTTGAGAGTTAATTTTTTATTTTGTTTCTTTTTATACAAATCATGCAATTCCGCAATACCGCCCAAGACACTCCGCATATGCCGCACCGCTTCCACAATATTGCCACTGCCCGCTTCGCCTTTGGTTCGTATCATCGCCGCGCCTTCGTTAATTCGGCGCAAGGCTTCTCCCAAATTCCGCGCGCCACACACAAACGGCACGGTAAATTTAATTTTTTCAATATGAAATTCCTCATCCGCCGGGGTTAACACTTCACTCTCATCAATAAAATCAACCTTGAGTGCTTCCAAAATTTGCGCCTCGGCAAAGTGGCCAATGCGACACTTGGCCATCACGGGAATGGTAACGGCTTTTTGAATTTCTTTAATTTTAGATGGGTCAGACATGCGCGCCACCCCGCCATGCGCTCGAATATCCGAGGGGATGCGTTCCAACGCCATTACCGCCACCGCCCCCGCGTCTTCGGCAATTTTGGCTTGCTCCGCATTTACCACATCCATAATCACCCCACCCTTAAGCATTTGGGCGAGGCCAGATTTGAGTCTAAAGGTTCCTTTAAGGGTTTGAGTCATAGGTCAATGCGTTTAGTTCCCTATGAGTTTATAATAAAAAAAACATCCCGTCAATGTATGACAAGATGTTTAAATGTCTCTGAACCGCTCTCGTCTGAAGTAGCAATTACTCCAAACGAGATGCGAGCGGTCCAGGTTTTCTATTTGGCCTCACCGCCACGACCCTGTGTTGCTGTGGTCGTAGCGGTTGTATGCCGTAATCAGTTGGTGGGGGGGCGCTTGGGCAGGGGGCGGGTCGGCGGTTTGTGGAGGTCGTCCACGTTCATTCCTTGCCCGCGCAGCTCCTTGCCGAGGCAGCTCTCGCATAGGAGATTCTTGCCATCTTTGCCCCAGTAGTCAGAGCTGGGCGTGCACTGACCCGCCACGCCACAGACGCTGCATAGGCAGAACTTGTAGCGGCGATCGACGTCGACCACGGTGCTCGCCGTGAGGGGGTTGTCCTGGCTCCCGAGCGGTTTCGACTCGTCGACGGAAGCCTCTCGCAGGATCCAGATTTCCCGCACCACGCACTTGCGTTCCGAGCCGAAACCGAACAGGCACAGAAACCAGCGAATGAGCCGCATGGAGATCTCCTTTCCGTTTGTCTTGAGAGTCCGTCATTGCGACCATCTCCCTGTTCAAGCTTCTCAATGTGAGGAGATTGTACAGTGATATGTTAGCATTTTATAAAGCAAAACAAAACATCATATCATAATATAATCATTTTGTCAATAGCGCCTAATCTTCCCCTTGAAAAGATGTCCAGATAATGTTATACTGCAATAGTTCAACGGGCTATAGCGCAGTTGGTAGCGCGCATGCATGGGGTGCATGAGGCCGTGGGTTCGAGCCCCACTAGCCCGACAACTTAAAGATCATGTCTTCTCAAGTCACTCTTTTTAAGAAAATTCACAAGCTCTCCGAACAAGAAAAAACTCCCGTCTACGTGGTAGGGGGTTATGTTCGTGATTTTTTGTTAGGCCACGAGGATAAAGATATTGATTGCGTCGTCGTGGGCAGTGGTTTGGCGTTTGCCAAAATGCTGGACGCGGAACTTACAGAAGAGGGGAGTCTGGTGGAATTTCCGGATTTTGATACGGCCCGTTATATTATCGGTCCCGATTTTGCTGTGGCGCAAAATCGAGGATCCTCGATTTCCTCGAAAGGAAATCGGGAGAGCGATCAAATTGTATTAGAGTTTGCCGGGGCGCGTAGTGAATCATATCGTGAGAACTCTCGTAAACCAAAAGTGGAAGCGGCCACGCTGGAGCAAGATTTATCGCGCCGAGATTTTACTATTAACTCGATGGCTGTTCCGATAGAGTATTTCATCAAAAAGTCTCGCCAACACCCCCCGCGTGCCCCCCTGCGAGGGGGGATTATCGATCCCTTTAACGGCCAGCAAGATCTAAAAGATAAAATTTTAAAGACGCCGCTGGACCCGGATGTAACGTTTAGCGACGACCCGCTCCGCATGCTCCGCGCGATTCGCTTCGCGTCCCAGCTTGGTTTTGCGATTGAGAAGAAAACCCTGGAAGCCATTCACCGCAATCGCGAACGTTTAAAAATTATTTCCGCCGAGCGTGTCCAAGAAGAATTAATGAAACTGCTTGCAACCAAAATGCCGTCAGTTGGCCTCACTTTGCTTTTCCAAACGCACCTGTTAGATATAATTCTCCCCGAAGTTTCTAAACTCGACGGCGTTGAGGAAATTTTTGGGCATCAACATAAAAATAATCTCGTCCATAGTTTTAAGGTAGTGGATAATATTGCCGAGCAGTCAAATAACGTCTGGCTCCGGTTCGCCGGCCTCCTCCATGACATTGGCAAACCCGGCACCAAAAAATTCCTGCCTAAAATTGGCTGGACGTTTCATGCGCACGAACATTTGGGGAAAAAATTAGTGTATGGCGTCGCCAAGCGTCTCAAACTTTCCAAAGACCACACCGATTACATCGCCAAACTCGTCCGTTGGCACATGCAACCCATTGGGCTTATGGATGAGGGGATTACCGATTCCGCGGTGCGGCGCCTCGTCGTAACGCTAGGGGAGGAGCTGGACGACTTGCTCATACTCGGTCGGAGCGATATTACCACCGGTAACCCCTATAAAAAAGAAAAACGCCTTAAGAATTATGATCATTTAAAAGCCAAAATTGCGGAAGTGCTGGAGCGCGACAAACTCCGGGCGTTTCAGTCGCCGTTTCGAGGTGATGAAATTATGGCAATGTGTCAGCTCAAACCCGGGCCTACAGTTGGTAAAATTAAAGATGCGATTGAGGAAGCAATTTTGGACGGCAAAATTCCGAATCAATACGAGGCGGCCAAGGAATATTTTATTGGCATAAAGGATGAGTATCTCAAGAACGTGCAGGATTGGGAAAAACTTTCTCTTCTATAAGTAACTATTCAGTTCTTTCCCGCTGTCATTGCGAGGAGTGAGGAACGAACGACGAAGCAATCCTCACCAATGGCGTTGGTAACGGTGGTGAAGATTGCTTCGTCAGTCGCCGCGAGGCTTCTTCCTCGCAATGACATTGTGCGAGATTG
>SICD01000018.1 GCA_009694865.1 Candidatus Magasanikiibacteriota bacterium | reverse complement strand
ACTTTTACTAAACTCCCCGCGCGTAACCACCACGAAATTTTAAATTCGGACATAGGTTTAACAATTAGTATTAAATTTACTGTCATCCCGAGCGAGGCTTCGCAGCCGACGAGGTCTCGCGATCCCTCATGGGGGGATCTCTGTCTCAATCAACAATTGAGTGAGCCAGAGATCCCTCCTGCGGTCGGGATGACAGTGAAGATCGTTTGTAACATTGTAGGTATCTCTTTTTCATCCCACCGCCCCTTCCATCTCCATCTCAATCAATCTATTTAATTCGAGCGCGTACTCCACCGGCAATGCTTTAATAATCGGTTCAATAAAACCAGACACGACCAGCCGTGTCGCTTCCTGTTCGTTTAACCCACGCGATTGCAAAAAGAAAATTTCTTCCTCACCAATTTTACCAACCCGGGCTTCGTGAGAAACAGTTACTTGATCATTTTTTATTTTTAATTCCGGAATAGTGTTGGCAATGGATTTTTTACCAATCAAAAGCGCGTCGCACACCATCGAGGCGTTTACATTGGTCGCGTGGGGCATAATTTTAATGAGCCCGCGGAAAGTGTTAACGCCGCCGTCGCGAGAAATTGATTTGGAAATAATCGTCGAGCTGGTGTTTGGTGCGGCGTGAATGGCTTTGGCGCCGGTGTCTTGGTTTTGACCGGGACCGGCGAAGGCCACTCCCAGAGAATCTGATCGCGCTCCGCGACCGCGCAAAATTGAGCTGGGGTAAAGCATGGTGGTGCCGCTGCCCATATTGCCATTAACCCATTCCATAATGCCGTTTTCATCAACGAGAGAACGTTTGGTGTTTAAATTATACGTGTCTTTGGACCAGTTTTCAATGGATGAATATCGTACGCGCGCGTCAGCGTGGACAAAAATTTCCACACAACCGGCGTGTAGAGAGCTCGTCCCATACCGTGGCGCACTGCATCCTTCGATGTAGTGGACCGACGATCCCTCGTCCGCGATAATCAGCGTATGTTCAAATTGTCCGCTATTTTTCGCGTTCATTCGGAAATACGCTTGGAGCGGTAAATCAATCGCCACATTTTTGGGGACATAGATAAAGGTGCCACCACTCCACACCGCCGCGTGTAACATTACAAATTTGTGGTCGTTCACGGGCACACACTGGGTCATGAAATATTTTTTTACCAGCTCTGGATATTTTTGCACTGCCACGTCCATGTTTTCAAAAATCACACCCAACTCATCCCACTTTTTTTTAAGATTGTGGTACACAATGTCGGAGTCGTACTGCGCGCCCACGCCAGCGAGAGCTTTTTTCTCAGCTTCGGGGATGCCCAATTTATCAAATGTTCGTTTAATGTCGGCGGGTACATCATCCCACGTTTTGGATTCTTCCGTATCGGGCCGAACAAAATACGTCAAACTTTCTAAATCAAGTTTTCTTAAATCTGGCCCCCACGAAGGTAGGGGAGTGTTTTTAAATAATGCCAAACCCTGCAAACGCTTTTTGAGCATCCACTCCGGTTCGTTTTTCTGCCTGGAAATTTCCCGAACAACTTCTTCTGTTACGCCTGGTTTGGATATATAGCGGCTTTTGTTCACATCAGCGGTTTCCAGGTCTTGGCGGGTCAGCGTTGTGGGGACGAATGATTTTTTTTTCTTTGGAGTTGGCATTGTTCAAAAACTTAAAATATGCTACTATCCAGTAGCGGAACTGCCTCTAGGTTACGCTAAAAAATGGCTTTTGTCAATCTTTCCCAATTGTTCCCTCTCCTCAAGGAGAGGGACAGAGGGTGAGGTCAAAACGTCTTCCAACATTGCGAACCGGACCTCACCCCGCGCCCCTCTCCTCGAGGAGAGGGAAACCCGATATTAATTGAGTATTTTATGTCCCAACCAATCTTCTTCACCACCGCCCTCCTCCACAAAAAAATGCTTTCCCAGGATATTATGGAACTCCGGTTTGAACGACCGGTTAATTTTACTTTTCTCGCCGGTCAGTTCGTCCAGTTTCAGGTTCCGTTTCAAGGAAGCACTTTGCTTCGCCCGTATTCAATGTCTTCGGCTTTGCAAGATGAGTATTTAGAATTTTGTGTTAAAATTCTTCCCGAAGGCAAAGCCTCGAAATTGTTTTTAGCGCTGATGTCAGGTGATGCTGTTCACATTAGCTCCGCTCAAGGGGTTTTTATTTGTCGAAGCGATCACCGCTCTAAAAAAATGTTCATTGCCACGGGGACTGGTCTCGCGCCGATCATTAGTATGATTGAGGATCGTTTAGAGCGGGCGGGGAATGAAAAGTTAAGCTTGCTTTTCGGAGTGCGTTTTCCAGAGGACGTTTTTTGGACGGATCGGCTTGATGAAATCCAGGGAAGTTACAATAATTTTAAATATCAGCTTACTTTATCGAGGCCAAGTGATGTGTGGGCTGGATTACGTGGTCGCGTCAGTGAGCATTTAAGCCACTTGCCTCACGAAGCAGAATATTATATTTGTGGTAGCGTGGAGATGGTGAAAAATGTTCGGTCATTGCTCATCGCACATGGTGTGGATACCAAAAGTATTCATTTTGAGATATTTTAAAGACAGATTAAGACAGATTTTGTGAGCTTGCCTGCCGCAGGCAGGTATTTAAACAGATTGTGAGGCCAAAATTATCCACAGCAAAAACCTCTTGACAAAAGAGGTTTTTTGTGCTATACTAATGGCGATTTCATATAGAAATCAAATAGTTCTTTAAAACATTGGTTTTTCGTGGGTATGAAGACGCAGAGGAATGCTATGTTTGCTCTTCGATTCGTACCCGGGAGAGCCATGTTGGCTTGAGGGTGCGAGGAGGCTACAAATGGGCGCCATTTTGCGAATGTTTTTTCCAGTCGTATTGATGTTCGCGGTCACTCCGGCCACCACCCATCTCTTCAACAAGGGGTGGGGAGGAGGAGTCTTCCTCCTCGGCATCATTCTGCTGTTCGCTCTGAATCACAGGACGATGGCAGAGGGCGTCCGCCATGACGGCGAAGGAGACGACATCAAGTTCAACTAGATCATGGGCCCGGTGTCCCCAGCTAGCCGCTCACAACGGCTACGCGCGACACCCACAATCTATGTACTCATCATTTTCGAGTATAGAGATTGCGGAAACGCAAGATAATAATTGTTCTTTACAAATATTTGGTTTAAGTGAGTAGCAGGGCCCTCTGTGTTGGTGAGCGCCATGTTAGAGAAAATTTGTTTATAAATTATAGACGCGTTTTTTGTAACATGAGGGTTCACCGCAATTACGCGGTGGTCTCTGCTCCACTTCTTCCAAAATCGAGGAGATAAGTTCAATGCGCCAGCTCACGATGTTCGCACTGCTCGTTGCGATTTTCGCCACCAGTAGCGCGCGGGCCGATGAGCCCGCGAAACCACAACCCGTCCCGAAGACGGTGAACCACTACGCGACGCTCGTTGTCGCGGCCGTGGCCGCCGTTAATGGCGGACCGACCGGCGGAGGGCTGATCGCTCTGTGCTATGAGCAAGAACGCTCGAAGATGAGCTTTGAGCTCTGTGCGGCGATCTCGCTGGATAACCATCTTACCGTCACTGGTGAGACGTCCGGGGCGATTTTCCGTAAGTGGCAGCGTGTTTCGCTCGGTGTAGGCTTGGTCGCCATGAGCGAATACGCTCATGAGGGTCATTTTGTGGGAGTCGCTCCCACGGTGAACCTCGTCATTCCACTGCATCACGTTGTGGACATCACCGCCGAAGTTGGCGGAGGTCCACAGTGGAAGGTTGCAGTAGGAAGCGATCCGCGCTTCCTCAACCCGCCAGAGTTTGGGCATGTCCGAGGCGTTGCCTTCGGAATGCTTGGGCTCGTGATCAAGCTTTACCCCTAACCCCCCCCAAGAGCACTCAGCTCCGCGGGCGGTGGAAGAACATCTCCTCACTCGCGTTATATAGATTTTAGTTAAAGTCTCTATAACGCTAGATACTTGATTTTTTTAGGGTGCTGTGATATACTTGCAATGTTGCAGTAAAGTATCTTTTTCTGCTGATTTCGGCAAATTTTTTTGTTACTGGCCCGAAAATTACGAGGCGAGAGCCGATGGAATTTTCTTTGGCAGTAACAATCCGCCGTAGCCCGAAAGGCGGAGGCGGATCACACAACTTAAGAATTTTTAAGCGAGGGGATTGCGACGTCGTTCGTTCTTCACTCCTAGCAATGACGCTCAAAATATGAACATTCGTAATATTGCCATCATCGCTCACGTTGACCATGGGAAGACAACTCTCGTGGATGCTTTGCTGCGTCAAAGCATGACCAAACTTTCCAAATCGCAGGATAGCCAAGAGGCAATTATGGATAGTAATGATTTGGAGCGCGAACGTGGTATTACTATTTTTTCTAAAAATGCTTCGGTACAGCTGGGCGATACTAAAATAAATATTATCGACACTCCCGGCCACGCTGATTTTGGTGGGGAAGTGGAGCGCGTACTTAAGATGGCTGACGGCTGTCTCCTCCTCGTCGATGCGAAAGAAGGACCGATGCCACAGACTCGTTTTGTTTTAAAGAAAGCCTTGGCGATGGGGCATCATGTTATTGTCGTTATAAATAAAATTGACAAGCCGGACGCGCGGTCGCAGTTTGCTTTGGACAAAACATTTGAACTTTTTATTGAACTGGGGGCCAGCGATGAAATTGCCGACTTTCCCGTCGTCTACGCGTCTGCCAAGCAAGGCAAGGCCGGCCTTACTTCTGACATTAATACGATGACGGATATTACACCGTTGTTTGATACTATCCTCAAGTTTGTGCCGGCGCCAACTGGTGATGCCAACGCGCCACTCCAAATGCTTACGGTTTCCATTGCTCCCGATAATTTTAAAGGCAGACTCGCGACTGGTAGAATTTATAATGGCTCCTTAAAAGCCGGACAGGAAATAATGCATATCAACCGCGCTGGTATAATGAAAAAATGCCGGCTGACGTCGATTACAACTTTTTTTGGTTTAGAAAAAATTGAAGCTAAAGAGGTGGGAGTGGGGGATATTTGCACCGTAGCTGGCATCGAGGATGTTAACATTGGTGAAACATTGGCGGACGTGGTTAACCCGGTAGCGCTCCCCACTATTTCAATTGAGGAGCCGACGGTTAAAATGACATTTGCGGTAAATGATTCTCCGTTTGCGGGCAAAGAAGGTAAGTTTAGCACGTCGCGCCAAATTCGTGATCGCTTGTTTAAAGAATTAGAGACCGATGTGGCCTTGCGTGTTGTGGACAGTGCCGAGGGAGATTGGATTGTGTCTGGTCGCGGTGAATTGCATTTGGCAATTCTTATTGAACGCATGCGACGCGAAGGGTTTGAATTTCAAGTCTCCCAGCCGCAAGTTATCAATAAAGAAGAGAATGGTAAAAAATTAACGCCGTATGAACAGGTGTTTGTGGAGGTGCCGGAACAACATAGTGGCGTGGTGATTCAAAAAATGGGCGGACGCCATGGCATTATGCAAAATATGTACGTGGAAAACGGCGTGACGTTTTTAGAATTTGTGATTCCCACGCGCGGACTGTTTGGGTACCGTACCGAATTTTTAACCGATACCAAGGGTTTGGGAATTATCAACACGGTGTTCCACCAGTATGATACCGACCCGGGCGGTTGGCACGAACGCGATCAGGGTTCCTTGGTGGCGCACGAAACTGGCATCACTAATTTGTATGGTCTATTAAATGTGCAGGATCGAGGCGTGTTATTTTTGGGGCCGGCGGTTGAGGTGTATGAAGGTCAGGTGGTTGGCCAAAACGCTCGCGGCGAAGATATTCGCGTTAACGTCTGTAAAATGAAACAGCTTTCCAACATGCGCAGTAAAGGAGACGGTAGCGCGGAGCATTTTAATACTCCTAAAATTATGGAATTGGAAGCGGCGCTGGAATATATTGGGCCAGATGAGTTAGTGGAAGTGACGCCGAAGACGATTCGTATTCGCAAAGTGTGGTTAAATGAGAATGATGCTAAGCGCAACGCTAAAAAATAAAATAAAAAATCAGATTATTCAATTTAAGCCGAGTCTGCTCATAGCTCGGTTTTTTGTTTGCTTTTGAGTTTGAAATCCGCTATACTACTGTATAGTAACTTGTTGAGTTATATTTTTGTTTATGGTTAAATCTAAAGCTGAAAACAGCGGGAGATTGGGGGCGGCGGCGCTCTTTTTTTTACTTTTGGCAATAATTATTGTGGCGCGACTGTTTTGGTTGCAAATTGTTGAACATAAGTATTACGCCTTGCTGGCCGCCGATAATCATGAGATTTTTGAAAAACTCCAACCGGAGCGGGGGAGCTTGTGGTGGCAGGATACCCGAACCAAAGAAACATTTCCCGCCGCGATTAACAAAAAATATTATTTAGTGTACGGGGTACCGCGGGAAATTCCGAGGGGAGAATTGGCTTCGACCACCGCTCAAGTAATTTCTATTCTACATATTACGGATGCCACGAGTACGCAAATGATCGTCGCAAAATTGGCGCAAGCTACCAGTAAATATAGGCCACTGGCGAAAAAAGTTTCGGAAGAGATTGTTAGCGATTTGAAAGCCGCTCGTTTGACTGGTATTTATACTACAGCGCAGGAATTTCGTTTTTATCCGGAAGAAAGTTTGGGCGGGAATGTGTTGGGGTTTGTTGGATCGGACAAAGAGGGTAACCTGGTAGGGCGCTATGGTTTGGAAGGTTATTTTGAAAAAGAGTTGGCGGGAGAGGCTGGGTTTTTGGCTGGGGAAAAGGGGGCGCTGGGCAATTGGATTGCTCTGGGACAGCACGCCGGTGTCGCGGCTAAGCATGGGGCGGATTTAGTGCTAACCTTGGATCGAACGCTGGAATATAAAGCGTGTGAACGGCTTCAGCAGGGCATGGTTGATTACGCGGCCAAGAGTGCCGCGTTGGTGCTTATGAACGCTGATACCGGGGCGATTTTAGCTATGTGCAGTCTGCCGGATTTTGATCCGAATAATTATTCCAAAGTAGACAATGTTCAGGTGTATAATAATACTGCCATTTTTACTCCCTATGAACCCGGTTCGGTATTTAAGACTATGACGATGGCGGCTGGTCTTGATTTAGGAATTGTGACACCGGCGACAACCTATACCGATCCGTGCGAACGAACAATTAATGGCTATCGTATTCGTAATGCCGAAGGCAAGTGTTATGGCAAACAGACCATGACGGAAGTTTTGGAAAAATCCATTAACACCGGCGCATTGTGGGTAGAAGAAAAAATGGGTAACGAAAAGTTTGCCGCGTACGTAAAAAAATTTGGTTTTGGAGAAAGAACCGGTATAACCATGGCCACCGAAGCGATCGGAGATATTAGTTCTTTATCTAAAGCCGGACAGATTTTTGGGGCCAATGGTTCGTTTGGTCAGGGTATTACCGCGATCCCTCTTCAAATCGCCGGGGCCTACGGCGCGATTGCCAATGGTGGGCAACTTATGAAGCCATATATTGTAGAGGAAACGCGCTACGCGGACGGACAGCGCGAGCGCGCGAGTCCGCAGGTGGTTGAGCGTGTGATGAGTTCGCGATCAGCCTCGTTATTAACCGGCATGCTGGTTTCGGTTGTTGAGAACCACTATCATTCCGCAAAGATTGATCATTATTATGTGGCGGGTAAAACCGGCACGGCTCAAATTCCTGAGCGAGGGCATTATAGCGCGGAACGCACCAATCATACGTTTGCCGGCTTTGCTCCCGTTAAGAATCCACATTTTGTGTTGGTGGTAAAATATGAGGAACCAGACCGGCAGTGGGCCGAAAGCACTGCTCTCCCGGTGTTTAAAGATGTGATGCAATTTACGCTTAATTATTATGGAGTGCCGGCGGAGCGATAGACGATAAAATCCAAATGACAAATTACAAACGTCAAATCAAATCCAAAGCCCAAATAGCTTTCTTTCAGTCAGGAAATGCAAATTTGGTTTTTGGATTTTGAGCTTGATTTGACATTTGGTTTTTAAAATTATGCTCAAACTTCTCTTACAAAATATCCTCGGTTTCTTGTCTAAGGCGATTATCAAAAAATATCGCCCCATTGTCGTTGGTATTACCGGTTCAGTCGGCAAAACGTCGGCCAAAGAAGCGGTCGCGACGATACTCAATACAAAATTTAAAGTTCGCGCCAATAGTAAGAATTATAATAATGAAATTGGCGTGCCACTTACAATTATTGGTGGTGTTGAGCCGCCGGGCCGATCGCTCGTGGCCTGGTTGGTCTTATTTTTTCGTGGTGTGTGGTTGTTAGTGGGGCGCCGGGTCGCGTACCCGGAAGTTTTAATTTTGGAAATGGGCGCCGATAAGCCCGGCGACATCAAATACCTCACCACTATCGCGCCTTGTACGGTGGGAGTGTTAACTTTTATTTCCCACGCTCACACCGAATTTTTTAAAACTATTAAGCGTATTGTGCAGGAAAAACGTATTATTATAAGTCATTTGCCGCGGAGTGGGCATGCTATAGTAAATTATGATTGCGCGAAGGTAATGGAAAATGTTGAGGTTACGAAATCCGAGGTGATATCATATGGGTTTAAAGATGGCGCCAGCGTGCAAGCAACCGATGTTAAAGTTATCACGGACGATAGTGCGTTGTGGCCAATGGGGCTCAATTTTAAAGTTTCGTATCAAGGTAGTTTTGTCCCCGTTTTTTTACCGGGAATGGTGGCCGAGCAATCCATTTCGGCGGCGCTCGCTGGCTTGGCCGTGGGTTTGTCTTTGGGTGTTAATTTGATACAGGGAGCCGAAGCTATTAGAAACGTGGCGCCATTGGCTGGGCATTTGCGGCTCATTCCTGGTATTAAAGAAACATTGATTATTGATGATACCTACAATTCCAGCCCGGCGGCCTTGCGGGCGGCACTTCAGGTATTAGCCGACATAGTGGTTTCAGCGGGGAGTGAGCGCTACGCGGTTTTGGGCGATATGTTGGAGTTGGGCGGCGAGACGGAATCAGCGCATCGCGAGGCTGGTTTTTTAGTGGCGGAAAAAGGCTTTGATTATCTTATTACCGTGGGCGAAGCCATGAAAGGCGCGGCGGCGGCGGCGCGCGAGGCGGGTTTTCCGGAACACCATATTGCCAGTTTTAATGATAGTCGCGCGGCTGGGAAATTTTTGCAGGAAAAATTGCGGAGCGGTGATGTGGCGTTAGTGAAAGGTTCCCAAGGTACGCGGATGGAGCGGATTGTGAAAGAAGTGATGGGTGAGCCGCTCCGAGCAGGTGAGTTATTAGTGCGGCAGAGCGAAGAGTGGTTAAGAAAATGAGAAGCCCAAATATCAAATGCCAAATGTCAAATCAAGCTCAAATTTCAAATGTCAAAAGCGATTTTTGGATTTTGGGTTTGGTTTGACATTTGGATTTTGACATTTAATATTTACCAGTATGTTTCTATCTTTTGCCGCCATTGTTTTGGGAATAGTTTTTGTGGTGTTATTTATCTCATCGCTCCTGGGGGTGCCTTTTTTGCCGACCAATATGCGTCAGGCGCGCCTGATGATGGAGTTGGCTGGAATTAAACCGGGTATGACAGTGATAGATTTAGGATCGGGAAATGGCCGGCTGTTATTTTTGGCTGCCAAAAAAGGCGCTCGAGCGATTGGGTATGAGTTAAATCCGGGCCTCTACGCGTGGACAATGGCGGTCGCGTTTTTGCGGGGACAGACAAAATTAGTTAGTGTCAAGTGCCGCTCGCTTTATGATGCTGATTTGTCGGAGGCGGATGTCGTTTTATCTTTTCTTATGCCCGGCCCCATGAAAAAGTTAGCCTCTAAATTATTTAGCGAACTCAAGCCCGGCACGACCATTGTTTCGTACGCTTTTTCTATTCCCGGCCACGAGCCGGCGGTTAAGAAAGAAGGTATTTTTGTGTACAAGGTTTGTTAACGGATTGGAAAATATTTTGTAAAAGTTAACATTATGAAAAAAATGAATCAAATCGTTCCAAATAATAGCTTTACAGAGTTTTTGCTTTATACCACGCCAAATGGCAAGGTAAAAGTAGAAATTTTTTTGCGTAATGAAAACATCTGGTTGACGCAAGCAAAAATCGCCGAGCTTTTTGGTGTTGACAGAAGTGTTGCCACCAAACATTTGCAGAATATTTATGATGAAGGTGAGCTCAACAAAGAAGCAACTAGTGCAAAAATTGCACAAGTTCAAAATGAAGGAGGGAGACAGGTCTCAAGAGAAGTGGAATTTTACAATCTCGATACCATTCTTTCCGTTGGGTATCGTGTCAATAGCGCACAAGCCACGCAATTTCGTATTTGGGCGACGGAAAGGTTAAAAGAGTATATCATTAAGGGTTTTACCATGAATGATGAGCGGTTGAAAAATCCCAATACTATTTTTGGTAAGGACTATTTTGAAGAACAACTGGCAAGGATCAGGAATATTCGTTCCAGCGAAAGGCGAATGTACCAGAAAGTAACGGATATTTACGCGGAGTGCAGCGCCGACTACTCTCCTGAGAGCGACATTACTAAGCGATTTTTTGCCACTGTGCAAAACAAATTGCATTTTGCGGTAGTTGGTAAAACCGCCGCGGAGATTGTCTATGAAAGAGTAAAAAGTACTAAGCCCAATATGGGGCTTACAAATTGGAAGAATTCGCCAAATGGTAGAATTAGAGAAACTGATGTTATTATTGCTAAAAATTATTTGAATGGAATGGAGCTTGATAGCCTGAATAGGATCGTGACAATGTATCTAGATTTTGCGGAATTACAAGCGAAACGCGGAATTCTTATGCGAATGAATGATTGGGTGGAAAAATTGGATGCGTTTTTGAAATTTAATGAACGGGACATACTTGGTAATGCCGGTAAAATAAGTCACGAAGTCGCCGAGGCGCTGGCGCTGAAAGAGTATGAGAAATATAGCAAAGAGCAGGATAAAAACTATATTTCTGACTTTGACCGCGAGGTGAAAAATCTTTTGGAGATGGAGAAAAGTAAATGGAAAAGAAAAGGCAAAAACGATTGACTTTTTGTTAGAGTAGTGTAAACTAGCGGTACAAATTTGACATTTGACATTTGACATTTGATATTTGGATTTTGAAATTTCAAAATGGCCTGTTCGTCTAACGGCTAGGACTTCGCCTTCTCAAGGCGGAAATAGGGGTTCGATTCCCCTACGGGCTACAAAATTTCCATTAACTCCCTTATAAAAAATTATTATGACCACAGAAGAGGCCGAGACGCCACCGCAGAGCGATGAAGAGTTTCTCGAAGAGCTGCGAAGAGATGTAGACAGCGCGGATGAAAAAATAGCAGCTTTTAAAGCTCGACAATTATTAGGAGAAGATATTGATAAGAACAAACTTTCTGATCTTGTAGAACAGCGTCTAGATTTTCTTTCAATATTAGAGGGTGTCGACGACAGAATAGAAAATAAAAAAAGACTCAATTTTAAGCGTAGTGGTGAATCAGAATAAAAATAAATTTTTTTGTTATTCTTAACCCCTCACTGTATGGATTTTTTGAATAAACTATCGGAAAAACGACAAAATATGCCCTCTGGGAAATTTTTCGCTATTCGTTTGCTCGTGATTGGATTTTTAATGATTATTTTCCTTTTTCCCGTGCATTTGGTACAGGGCTTAATTGTGGATCGGAACCAGCGCCAAGATTCGGCTGTGAAAGAGGTCAGTAGCAAGTGGGGTGATCCCCAGGCCGTGGTGGGGCCTATTTTGGTGGTGCCGTATTATTTGTATGGAGCAATACCAAAAGTTGGCGCGTATATAGATGTGGCCAAAATGCGTTTGGCTTATTTTGTTCCCGAGACGCTTAAAATTAATGGCGACATTAAATCGCAGATTCGCACGCGCGGCATTTACCAGGTTCCTTTGTATGAGGCGGATTTAAAAGTAACCGGCAAGTTTGGCGTGCTCGATTTAGCGGCCGCGGGGTTAAGCAGTCAACAGATGTTTTGGGACAAGGCGTATGTGGCGGTGGGTGGTTTGGATTTAAGCGGACTCAAAAGCCAGCTCTCCATAAATTGGAATGGACGAGAAAATAAATTTACCGCCGGCAGTAAGAGTAAATTATTCTCCAGTGAAATTGTCGCGTCGGTGGCGCTTGCCGCCGGGGCCGAGGTTGGTAGCCATACTTTTTCTCTCACCATCCCCATGCGCGGGAGTCAAAATTTATTTTTTATCCCTGTTGGGAAATCCACCGAGGCCAAACTCGCCTCCGACTGGCCATCGCCCAGTTTTGACGGGGCTTTTTTGCCTACGAATCATGAGATTTCCAGTAATGGATTTACCGCCAGTTGGCAGGTGTTTGAGCTTAATCGCAATCTTCCTAATAGCTGGACCGAAGCTAGCCAGGTTGGTTTTTCGCAAGCGATTTCCAATGTCGCCAGTAATCAAGCTGGTAGTTACGATGCGGCAGACAGCCAATATAAGAATTATTCCGAGGCCTATAACCTGGGCGAGTTTGGGGTGAGATTTTTTAGGCCGGTGGATGTGTACCACAAAAGTACCCGCGCCGCCAAGTACGCTATGGCGGTGATTGGTTTGGTGTTTATGATTTATTTTTTGGTGGAAGCGGCCGCCCGCCGCCGGGTGAATCCACTCCAATATATTTTAGTGGGGTTGGCGCTGTGTATTTTTTACACGTTGTTGTTGTCGCTCTCGGAGTATATTGCCTTTGGCTTGGCGTATTTAATAGCCAGCGCGGCGGTGGTGGGCATGATTGGTCTGTTTACCAAGAGCATTCTGCAAAGTTGGCGCCTCGGAATCGTTACCGCTTTGGTGCTCGTGTTTTTGTATGGTTTTATCTTTATTCTCCTGCAATCTAAAGATTACACCTTGCTTATCGGCAGTATTGGCCTCTTTATTATTTTAGGAGTCATCATGTATTTCTCGCGCTATATTAATTGGTACGGTGAAGAGAAAGAAAATATGGTGGAGTAATTTCTAATCCGCGTCTATAAAAAAAACGCTCCTCGACTACGCTCGGGGCGTTTTAATTAACGGGGGTTTAATTTTTTTATGGGCTGTGGTAAACTAACCTCGCTATGCTTGATTCACAATCTGATCTCGGCCTCATTGGTCTCGCCGTTATGGGTTCTAACTTAGCCCGCAATTTTGCGAGCCGTGGATTTAGCGTGTCCGTGTACAATCGCAGTCGTGAACGCACCGATGAATTCATTAAAGAATTTGGAAATCTAACACCCCCCGTGAGCCCCCCTGCGAGGGGGGAACTAATCGGAACATACGATTATAAAACATTCGTCAAATCCATCAAACGTTCCCGTAAAATTATGGTAATGGTAAAAGCGGGTGCGCCGGTGGACGGGGTTATCGCTGACTTGTTGCCGCATCTTGAAGCCGGAGATATTATTATTGATGGCGGAAATTCTAATTACCGCGATACTCAACGGCGATGTAAAGAACTTTCCTCAAAGGGCATACATTTTGTGGGATGTGGAGTTTCTGGCGGCGAAGAAGGCGCGCTGAAAGGCCCCAGCATTATGCCTGGGGGTACTAAAGAAGCGTGGAAAGCGCTCAAACAATATTTAGAAGCGATTGCGGCTAAAGATTTTAAAGGCAAGCCCTGCGTTACTTATGTTGGTGACAATGGCGCGGGGCACTACGTAAAAATGGTGCACAATGGTATTGAATACGCGGTAATGCAGCTTTTGGCCGAGGCGTACCAAATGCTCCGCGTTGTGTACAAACAAAAACCAAATGAGATTGCGGCGCTGTTTAAAAAATATAATGCCGGAAAATTAAATTCATTTTTATTTCAAATCGCGGTACCAGTTTTAACGCGTAAGGACGATTTGAAACCAGGTTTTTTGATTGATCACATTCTCGATCGGGCCGGAGCCAAAGGTACGGGGGCGTGGACGAGCGCCGATGCTCTGGAACGGGGAATTGGGATCCCGAGTATTACCGAAGCGGTGTTTGCACGTTCAATTTCGTCGTTGAAAGATGAACGTCTCAAACTCGCAAAACTGTACGCTCAAAATGTAAAATTCAAGCCTCTACCTCTAGCAAGCTTTGAGAAAGTTTTAGAAAATGCTTTGTACGTGGCCATGATTTCGTGCTATGCTCAAGGGTACGAGCTCATTCGGGCCGCGGCCGCGGCCGAAGGCTGGGAAATTAATTTGGCGGAAGTGTCGCGCATTTGGGAGGGGGGCTGTATTATCCGCGCCAAACTTTTGGGTGTACTCCACGCCGCGTATCAAAAGAGTAATTTAAAAAATAGTGCGCTTTTGGCAGTGCCGGGAATTGTGGCGCTTGTTAAGAAAAATTTGCCGGATTTACGTGCGTTTGTTTCGTATGCCGGAGGAACGGGCGTGTCTACTCCGAGTTTTTCTACCGGTCTTTTTTATCTTCAGGATATGACAACCACCGAGCTCCCAGCTAATATGATTCAGGGTCTGCGCGATTTTTTTGGCGCACATACCTACGAAAGAGTTGATCGGTCCGGGAATTTTCATACTAATTGGAGTAATTAATATGTCACCACTCACCGTTAAACACCCATTTATTCTCACCATTTTCGGCGCGTCGGGAGACCTGGCCAAACTCAAAATTTTCCCTAACCTTTATCGGTTGGCGGAATTTAAGCGTCTGCCAGCGGATTATTTTATTGTGGGCTTCGCGCGGACGCAAAAAACACGCGCGCAGTTTCAAACCGAATTTTCCGAGAGTATTAAGCAAGCCTTTGGTGACGAAGTAAGTCCCGAAGTGTTAGGCGAGCTCGCCAGTCATGTGTATTATTTTTCCGGGCAATATTCCGAAGGCGAAAGTTTTAAGGCGTATCGGAATTTTTTGGACACCACCTTTGGCAAAAAAAAATTGCCGCATCTGGCGTATTTTTCGGTGCCGTCGACCGTGTATAAAGATATTATTGGGAATTTAGCTTTGGTTAAGAAGCCGGGCGAAGATTTGCGATTAATTTTAGAAAAACCATTCGGCACCAGCAAACAAACCGCCGAAGAATTATTTCACTTCGCGTCTCAGCATTTTGCTGAAGAACAATTTTATTTACTGGATCATTACTTGGGTAAAATGTCGGTGCGGAGTATGCTGCGTCTGCGGGAGTCCAACCGGATATTGAGTCATATGATGCGCGGGTATGAAATTGCCAATATTCAAATTACCGCTTTGGAAAGTTTTGGCGTTAAAGAACGTGCTTCATATTTTGATCAAGTGGGTACGATTAAGGACTTTATTCAGTCGCACATGCTACAAATGTTAGCTCTGCTCACGATGTCAATTCCCATTGAACAGGAGGCTAAGAGCCTCCAGCGCGAGCGCCACGCCATGCTGTCGTCAATTGTCTGCGTGCCGGGCGAGAAGAATGTGAGCATTGGTCAGTACGAGAGTTATCACAAAGAAAAAGATGTCCCCTCAACATCCATTACCGAGACGTTCGCAGCGGTTCGTTTATTTATCGACCGGCTGGATTGGCACCGTGTGCCGATGTATTTACGCACCGGAAAAATGTTGTCTACGGGAAGCACTACCAACAAAAAACATACCTACGCCGTGGTGGAGCTAAAAAAATTTCCGTTCCAAAAACCAGCCGAATCGCCGAATCGCTTGGTAATTGAATTATACCCAACGGAAAAATTAACGATTACGCTCGTGAATAAACTAGGAGAGATTGGTAGCTTCCAAGAATTGAGTTTGAGTGAAACCATTGGGTGCAGTTTAGAAGAAGGGTGTTTGCCGGAATACGCCACCTTGTTTTTGGATATTTTGCGTGGCGAGAAAAAATATTTTTTAAGCTTCCCGGAAATTATTTCGCAATGGAACGTGGCCGACCAAATCGTGCGTTCCATTCAAACCAAGAAGATAAAACTCGAAAAATACGCCGATGGCTCCGAAGGACCCAAGAGCCAGCACGCGCTCACGGCAATGGATGGGTTTAAGTGGTACGATATTAAATTATAGTTCATAGCCAACAGTTCAGAGTTCATAGTCCGATTTGTCATTCCGACGACGAAGGAGGAATCTCTGGCTCACTTAATTGTTTGGTGTGCCAGAGATCCCTCGTCGTCCCGCAGTGCGGGACTCGCTCGGGATGACAAGTGAGTTATGAATCTCCAAGTCTTCTCATCTCAACTAGATTTCATCATCGCCTCCGTCGCGCGTGTTCTTGACGTATGTAAAAAAGACGGTCAAGTCTACATTGCCGTGAGCGGTGGGAGCACTCCCAGGCCCTTGTACGAGGCGCTGGCGACAAATTCGAGCATAGACTTCGAGCGGATTGAATGGTACTTGGTTGATGAGAGGTATGTGTCGCTGGAGCACATGGACTCCAATTACAAAATGATTATGGAAGCGTTTGGCGCGGCCCAGCCGGAATTTAGCGAACACTTTCATTTTTTTAATACCGCGCTGATGCCCGAAGAAGCCGCGCGAGCATATGAAGAGGAATTAAAAAAAATTCCGGAGCGGAAATTTGATTTGGTATTTTTAGGATTAGGGATCGATGGGCATACGGCATCGCTCTTCCCGGGGAGTCCGACACTGCATGAGGAGGAGCGGTTAGCAACGGATACGGTGAATGAATCATTCCCGAGTTCCGCGGTGCGTGACCGCCTTACCATTACCTGGCCCATGATACTAGGCAGTAGGGAAGTGGTAATGTTGGTTTCGGGTAAAGAAAAGCAAGGGATTATTGACGAACTTGAAAAATCAAATAAAACTTTTGAAGAGTTGCCGGCGAAAAAATTGATCGAGCGCTCTAATTTTAGTCTTCTTTACCTCGCTTAGTTGTCATCCTGAACGCAGTGAAGGATCTCTGTCCGCTCAAATAAGTGTAGTGGTGTACTGGTACAACAGTACATTTTTTTATTTCTCCGCACTATTCACCAGTGTTTTGATGAACAGAATGGGAGCGCCGGACTATTTCGCAGAATGCGTCACCGTCCGGCTGGAGTATCTTGGGAGAGACGAATGTTCTCCTGATTTGCGTCATGGGATTGTCAGTTCAGAACGCGGCAGTTGAAGCAGACGTCGAATGATTCCTCGTGCCGCTCTTTGCACCAGCACGCTTTCCAACTAATGTGAATTTCGAGTGGATGTGTGGTGCCGTGAGACGCCAGCTTGCCTTTTGCGCCGCACTCTCGACAGCTGGTGGCATTGCACACGCCGCACTTGTACCAGGCATGCGTGTGTTCCACCGCGCAATTCGTGCACCATCCCTCGGCGCACATATGAACCATGTCCTCTAGAAATCCGGCTCCGTTTGGATGCGTTCCTCCTGCAGAGCCGCAGTCGGGGCATCGGGGAATGCCGTAGCTGTCAAGTAGATCCTTAAGTTTCATAATCGTCATTCTCCTTTTTTCAACACCACCAATAAATTAGCGATGTAGTGGAAGGGGAGTCCGGCGGCGCGCGAGGCACTGCCGGACTCCAATTGCTCTGTCCCTGCTTGGACTAGCCCCCGAACGGGTCGACCCAAAATTCTGGGCTTTTCTTGGGGGGTTCTGATTCCCTTTTTTTCTCCGGTTTTTCCTTCTCATCGTTCGGGTGGACGGGGGGCGGGGTCGGTTCCATGGGATCTCCTTTGTGGGAAAAATGGTTTGACAGAGAGTCGGCCAGCGCGAGAAGCAATTGACGCTCTTGGCGTCGTTTACCATCTCATGCTGACGGTTTTATCCGTCAACAAAAACAAAACCGCCCGAGACTCGGACGGTTTGAAGTGTTTGGGTTATTTAGCAACCACAATCACCACCGCCAGAGCCTGGGGAGGTAAAGTAAAAGAAAACTTGATTAGAGTGGTTAGGTTGCATAGTGCAGATACTGTAGCATAGATATCGTTTGTTATCAACTAACCCTTGTGGATAATTAAAAGTTGGCCTATACTGCTAGGTACTATGCAATTCTCACACTTAACAAATATTGAGGCTTCCGCTACCATGGCCGTAAATGCCCGGGCCGCCGAAAAGAGGCGCGCGGGCGAGCGTGTGTATAATTTAAGCGCGGGCGAGCCAGTCCTTTTGCCTCACCCTGCCATTATTGAGGGCGCGACTATTGCTATGCAAGCGGGCAAAACGTTGTATCCGCCGGTGGCTGGTATCCCCGAATTGCGCGAGACAGCCAGCGCCTGGGTGAACGCAGAGTACGGGACGAATTACGAAAGTAAAAATACTCTTGTTACGTGTGGCGGAAAGTTTGGTGTCTTTGCTCTGTGTCAGGCACTGCTATCTCCTGGTGACGAAGCATTGGTTGTCTCGCCCTTTTGGGTGTCGTATCCCCAGATGGTGAAATTATTTGGGGGAGCCCTGCGCATTATTGAAACAAAACAGAGCGCGGGTTGGAAGGTGTCTAGAAATGATTTAGAGAAGATTGAGACTAAGATTAAGATTTTGGTTTTGAATAACGCGACTAACCCCACCGGCGCGCTGTACTCCCGAGACGAAATTAAATCTATTCTCGATTGGGCTAAAGAGAAAGATATTGTTGTAATCTCCGACGAAGTGTACAGCGGTTTAGTCTATGATAGAGCAGAGTATATTTCTTGCGGATCTTTTCCGGAGCATCAGGACCACGTTATTGTCGTTCAAAGTTGTTCCAAACATTTTGCTATGACGGGGTGGCGCGCGGGGTTTGTGTTTGGGTCAGAGGAAATTATTAAAGTTCTCACCATGCTCCAGAGCCAGAGCACCACTGGCACCTCAAGCATAAGCCAGTGGGTGGCGTTAGCGGCGTTTCAAAATGCCGCAGAAATTATTCCAATTGTCCGTGGTGAGATGCAGGCGCGGCGGAATGTTTTTATCGAGACGTTTCAAAAATTATTCACTGCTTCTCTTACGCCGCCCGCCGCCGGTTTATACATTTTTATCGCGATGCGAGATTTAGGAACAGAACGAACTGATTCAGTGGCGTTTTGTCAGGAGTTAATTGAAAAAGCCAACATTGCTCTTGTCCCCGGCGCAGCCTTTGGCGTCGAAGGCTATGTGCGTGCGTCGTTTGGAGCGGAGAGTAATGAGATTATTGAATCGCTCACAGCGCTGGCTAAATATTT
>SICD01000017.1 GCA_009694865.1 Candidatus Magasanikiibacteriota bacterium | reverse complement strand
AAACATTGGTCGATTACCGTTTGTTTCATAGCGATAAGGTCGCCTTGTAAGGTTCGTTTGGGCATATGATTGGCAAGTTATACATAACTGCCACCATTCTACCAGAGAACGAAACCCAGAAGGTAACCCTAATTGCTGCAATTGTAACAAGTTTTGTCAAGTGTAAATACAAAAAAATGGCTTAGGTTAGCCATTTTATCTGTGAATTGATCTCAATTTTACTAAGCCATTTTGAGTTGCAGTTTTATCTGCCTAATATCTTCATCTTGCCGGTCAATTTGCGTCTGCAAACGCTTTAGCCACTCCACGGCAAACACATGATCCTCTTGGATCTTTTTGGCAATCGTAATTACACTTTCCATAATTCCCTTGAGTTCTCTAATATCGTCCTTAGTGGCCATTGACTCTCTTATCTCCTTGAGCTGGTCATCATGTTCAATGAGTTTGATAAAAACACGATCAAATTGCTTATCGTGTTCATCTAATTTGACGAAAACACGATCAAATTGCTTATCGTGTTCATCTAATTTGACGAAAACACGATCAAAATACTTACCGTGCTCGTCTAATTTTTGAATAATTTTTTCCTCATCCATAGAATTTACTCCGCTAAAAATACTACGGTTACTTTACCCCATCAACGCGTTTACTGTCAAGCGAGGAATTGCGAATCCTTCTAAATCTTCACAAAATCTGCTTGCCTTGCCGGAGCTTCAGCGTAGGCAGGTCTAAATCCTAAATCGAGTCGTACTCATGCATGGTTAACTGGGATTCGACTTGTTTCATGGTTTCAATAGCAACCGCTACCACAATGAGTAGGCTGGTGCCGCCAATACGAAGACTTTGCGAACCAAAGGCCCCCTGCCCTAACAAGGGCAACACTGCGATAAACCCAAGGAACAGCGCGCCGGTTAAATTAAGTCGATTCATCGTTTGTCCGAGATATTTCTCGGTTTCTTGCCCGGGACGAATACCGGGAATAAATCCGCCTTGTTTTTGCAAATTTTCGGCCATCTTTTTCGGTTGGAACACGACCGAAGTATAAAAATAGGTAAACCCAAATATTAATACAAAATAGAGGCTATTATAAAAAATTTGATTTTGAAATAAGCTAATAGTGCCAGTCGCGAGACGCGCCATCCAGACCGCTTTAGCCCCCACAAAAAATTGCGCGATCATGGAGGGGAATAAAATAAGTGAGATGGCAAAAATAATGGGAATAACGCCAGCCATATTGACGCGCAACGGTAAGTGTGTGCTGGAGCCACCAAAGATTCGATTGCCGCGCACTTGCTTGGCATAAGTTACCGGAATATTGCGCTGTCCTTCACTAATAAATACTACCCCGACAACAGTAGCGACAGCGGCCGCCAAAAATAAGACATACGTATAAAGCTGTGAGGGATCGTAATTAGCAGCCGCGGTTTTAAGGCCACCGGGAAGAGCCGAGACGATGCCGGCAAAAATTAAGAGCGATATTCCGTTGCCCACTTTCTTTTCGGAAATAAGTTCACCGATCCACATTAAAAACATTGTTCCGGCGGTAATGGTAAGAATAATTGTGACGGTGTTTAGCGGCGTAAGATTGGTAAGAATGGATTGATTTGATTGGCTAAGGAGCCTGATCATGGCAAAGGACTGAAGAAACGAAAGCGGCACGGTAAGCCAGCGCGTATACATGCTAATTTTTTGCTGGCCTTGCTCTCCCTCTTTGCTCATTTCTTCAAGCGATGGAATAATCATTCCAAGCAACTGAAAAATAATAGAAGCCGTAATATACGGCCCCACACCCAACATAATAATAGAAAAATTTTGCAGTGTTCCTCCGGAAAACAAATTTAACAAACCCAAAATTTCGTTACTAGCCAAATAACTACGCAAATTAGCAACGTTAACGCCCGGAATAGGAATGTGGGCAACAAGGCGAAAAACGACAAGTAAAGCCGCCACAAAAAGCAGATTATTGCGAATGTCTTTAATCGACCAAATTTGACGCAAGCGTTCGATCATATTTACTTAATTTCGCCACCGACAGCTGTTATTTTTTCGGCAACACTTTTAGTGGTGGCAATACCTTGCAGGGTGAGTTTTTTTGTTAATTCGCCAGCGCCAATCACTTTGGCGGTCGCGTCATTAAGACCCACCAATTTTTTTTCTTTGAGAACCGCGACAGTAACTATGTCGCCGCTCGCGAAATGTTTTTCTAGATCCGACAAATATATTTCGACTGGCTTGACGCGCAGACTCTTAAAACCACGCAACTTCGGCGCGGATTGCAATTGGCGTTTAAAGGCTAAACGAGCCAGACCGCGGCTACCGCCGGAGCGAGCGGTTTGGCCTTTGCCGCCGCGGGTAGCGGAAGTGCCGTGGCCAGAAGCATTGCCACGGCCAATACGCTTAACTTTGTGTTTGGCACCGTGCGCAGAGTGAAGAGTGTGAGGTTGTAACATATTATTCTTGTTTGGCTTCGATTTTAATAGCTGTTCGGCGTTTAAAGCTCTCCAAGGCCGCAAACGCGGCTTTAGCAATCGTAATTTTATTTTTAGTTTTGCCTAAAATTTTGGAAGACACGTTGGGGATGCCGGCTAGTTCCAAAACCGCGCGCACAGCACCGCCGGCGATAATACCAGAACCGGGTGGGGCGGGTTTTATCATAAGACGAGCGGCCTTAAATTTAACCACTACCATATGCGGAATAGTTTCGCGCACAATGGGAACGGTAATCATGTGTTTTTTAGCCTGGTGGACGGCTTTTTCCACACCCAACTGAACATCTTTGCCCTTGGCGACACCATACCCCACGCGTCCGCGGCGATCACCAATAATAACGCAGGCGCGGAAACTCATGTGTTTGCCCCCTTTGGTAACACGGGTGACGCGAGCTAAATCCAAAACAATTTGGTCAAATTCCGATTTTTCTTTGTCTTTAAATTGTCGTTTGCCACCGCCTTTGTTCATATAATAGTTAAATTGAGAATCCGCCTCTTCGGCGGATCAGCCGATGAGGCTGATTAAAATTTTAAGCCACCAGCACGAGCGCCATCGGCAATGGCAGCCACACGACCATGGTAGGCATAACCGCCACGATCAAATACTACCTTGGTAACGCCTTTTTTCTCAGCGAGCACAGCAATTACTTTACCAACCTGAAAACTAAGCGCTGTCTTGCCTGTTTTACCTTCAACTGGTTCTGATTTTAATTTAGCGCTCGCTACATAAGCCAATGTTTTTTTGGCTTCATCATCAATGAGTTGAGCAATTACGCCTTTGTGACTTCGGAAAACCGAAAGCCGCGGACAGGAAGCAGTTCCCATCACGCGAGCGCGGACGCGGGCGTGGCGCGTGGTACGGCGGGTTCTTGAGGTAGTAGTAACTGAACGTTTCATATAATTTGACAAAATTATGCCGCGTAATGTCCATTGAAGCGCGGCGCTGCTCTCGCGAGGAAAATCACTTCTGAACGACCCGAAGGGAGCAAAGAAGCGTCCTCTGATTATTTACTAAGCGGCTGTTTTTGCGGCTGTTTTGCCGGCCTTGCGATGAATAATTTCGGTGGTATATTTAATTCCTTTACCTTTATACGGTTCCGGCTTTCTGACGCGTCGAATCATGGCGGCCATTTCACCTACCTGTTGTTTGCTGGCGCCTTCCACCGTAATAATATTTTTTTCAACAGTAAATTTAATACCGGGCATTGGCTTTACTTCCACCGGATGAGAGAAGCCAACTTCGAGCGATAGACTGGCGCCTTTAAGAGCGGTCTTAAAACCAACCCCGTTAATTTCGAGTTGTTTTTTAAACCCGGTTGTGACCCCAACAATCATATTATTAATGAGGCTGGAAAAAGTTCCCCACAAAGCGCGATCGCGCTTGTTGGTTTCGTTGGCCACGGTGGTAGTTACTTCCTGACCATTCACCGCCACATTAACGTGCGGATGGATCTTTTCGACCAATTCACCATTGGGGCCTTTTACCTTAATTAAACCACCGGAAACAGCGACAGTGACACCGGTTGGAACAATACGAATTTTTTTACCAATTCTAGACATATGATTTCACGAAATAATGCAATTTAACGAAATTGTACCTGATTCAACAGAATCATGTCGCGTACTGTCATTTGAAACGCGACCTGCGCAACGTCCTTTGAAGCGCGACCAACAATTTTAATAAATTTCGCACAAAACTTCCCCGCCGACATTGTATTTTTTGGCCTCATGATTGGTTAAAATACCGCGAGGAGTTGATAAAATTTGAATACCGAGTCCGTTCAAAACATTGCCAAGATTGTCCGCGGAAACATAGCGCCTAGCTCCCGGGGTACTCACGCGTCTTAGATGTTGCAAAGCGCTGTCACGACCATGATACTTGAGTTTTAAAATAATCATTGGGCGAGCTTCCTTGGTAATTTCCGTCGCGGCAACGTATCCTTCACGAACTAAAATAGAGGCGATAGCCATTTTTATTTTTGAAAATGGCAACACCACTTCCTTTTTGTGCACCACGCAAGCATTGCGAAGTCGCGTTAACATGTCAGCAATTGGATCGGTCATCATAGGTTGAACTTTTTAGCTTGTTAGCTTTTTAGGTTTAAAAATATATGGGCCTCCTCGGCTCATCCGCCGATGAGGCGGATTACCAACTCGATTTTCTAACACCGGGAATGCGTCCGGCGTTGGCCAGTTCGCGGAAACAGATACGGCAGAGACCAAAGCGGCGCATAAAACCATGCACCCGACCGCACTGCCAACAGCGCCTCACAATACGGGTAGAAAATTTTGGTTTTCGTTTGGATTTAGCGATTTGAGCGTAAGTAGCCATATGACAATTAAACAGTCTTTAGATTTATCTGCATTCTTCTGCGTCACTATCCGCGTCCTTCTGCTTCTATGCTCTAGAAGCGGATCAACGCTGATAGTTACGCTGATTGACGCGGAAAGTAATTTTTATGTTTTAGATTTAGTAAAAGGAAAGCCAAGTTTGGTAAGAAGCGCGAGGCTCGCGGCTTGATTTTTGGCACTGGTTTTAATGATAATTTGCAGGCCGTGCACTTTTTCAATTTCTTCCGCTTTAACTTCCGGGAAAGCCACATTTTCTTTAAATCCAATTGTGTAGTTACCTCGACCATCAAAACTCTTGGGAGAGATTCCACGAAAATCGCGAACGCGAGGGAAAGTAACATTGACTAAGCGTTCTAAAAAGTCGTACATGCGTTTACCATGAAGAGTAACCATAACGCCAATTTCTTGACCCTCTCGAATTTTAAAGTTAGAAATAGCTTTTTTAGCTTTGGTGCGCACTGGTTTTTGACCGGTAATTTTGGCCAGCGTCTTTTCTACATTTTCAATAAATTGTGCATCTTTAATGAAACGACCAATGCCAGCGTTAATAATAACGGCCGTAACTTTAGGCGCTTGAAAAATATTGGCAAGACCAAGCTCGGTTTTGAGCGCTGGAACAATTTCGGTTTTAAATTTTTTATAGAGTGAATTTATCATACTTAGTCTACAATCGTCTTACACTTACGGCACATTCTTGTTTTTTTATCACCTTCAATTTTATATCCCACGCGAGTGGCGGTTTGACATTTCGGGCAAAGTAACGCCACTTTGCTTACGGCCATTGGAGCGGAGAGTTCAATCACTTGGCCTTTTTCACTTTGGGAACGAGCGCGCAGGTGTTTTTTAATTAGATTCATTCCTGCCACTACCACTTTGTTTTCAGCCGAAAAAACCTGGATCACTTTGCCGGTTTTACCGCGATCCTTGCCGCTTAAAATTTTAACTTGATCGTTAGTTTTTATTTTCATATGATTTTACGAAATCATGCAATTTGACGAAATTGTGCCTGATTCAACAGAATCATGTCGCGTACTGTCATTTGAAGCGCGACCTGTCTATTGAAACTCGACCGGCGCAACGTCCATTGAAGCGCGGCCGTTGTCATCTTGAGCGGAGCGAAAGATCTAGTTGGCGACGATGTGATCTAGATTCTTCGCTTCGCTCAGAATGACAGTTGGGTTATACCACCTCCGGAGCTAAAGAAATTATTTTTTGGAAACCTTTGGTTCTGATTTCTCGGGCGACTGGCCCAAAAATACGCGAGCCTTTGGGTTCTTTGCTGGCGCGATCAATAATCACAACAGCGTTTTCATCAAAACGAATATACGTGCCATCGTTGCGGCGGGTTTCTTTACATTGGCGAACAATAACCGCGTGCACAATCTCACTTTTTTTAACTAATCCTCGCGGGGCGGCTTCTTTTACGACGCAAGTAATAACATCGCCCAAGCGCGCGTAGCGTTTTTTATAACCATCCAGCACCCGAATACACTGGAGCTTTTTGGCTCCGGTATTGTCGGCAACAGCTAACATTGATCGATGTTGAATCATACTATTATTTAATTGAAACTAACCGCCAGCGCTTGGTTTTAGACAAGGGACGACATTCCGCGAACACGGCAGTATCCCCTACTTTGGCTTCGTTCTTTTCATCGTGAACATGATATTTTTTGCTCACGCGGTACTTTTTCTGATACTTAGTATTCAATTTCAGGCTGTCAACACGAACAACAATAGTCTTGGTCATAGCGCTCGACACCACGATGCCGGTAAAAGTACGATACGTTTTTTTAAGTGTTTCTTCCATACAAAAATCTATTTAACAGCTGATTTTTTATTGCCAAGTAACATTTTAATTCGCGCAATGGTAGCGCGGACCACCGGAATTTTACGAACTTGCTTCAAGGTTTTATTGGCGGCCTTAAGGCGCAGAGTGTGCAGCTCGGCTTCCATTTCGGATAAAATTTCGGCCAGCTCGACAGCGGATTTAATTTTTAGTTCTTCGAATTCCATAGTGTTTCAATTTGTCATTCCGAACCCCCCGTCGCAGGGGGTGAGGAATCTCTGTCCCAATCAACGTATCGTTGAGCCAGAGATCCCTCATCGGCTGCCCCGCATCTGCGGGGCTCGGGATGACAGTTGGTGATTAACGTATAACTTTCTCGACGAACCGTGTTTTTACTCCAAATTTATAATGGGCCATCGCCATTGCTTCCTTTGCCGACTCGCGGGTTACGCCCACCATTTCGAATAACATAGAGCCGGGTTTAATTACCGCGACATAATGATCCGGAGCGCCCTTGCCACCACCCATCGGGGTCTCGTTGCCTTTTTTGGTAACCGGTTTATCGGGGAAAACACGAATCCAGACCTTGCCACCGCGCCGGACATAACGGGTCAACACACGACGCGCGGCTTCCAACTGACGGCTGGTTACCCAACCGTAGCCTTCGCTTTTTAGGCCATAGTCGCCAAAGTCCAATTTATTGGCACGCGTAGCCACGCCCTTTTGACGGCGGCGCCCTTTATGCCATTTGCGGTGTGCAACTTTTTTGGGTAATAACATATCAACAAAAATTCCCAATTTCTAATTTCTAATTTCTAATTTCTTTCGTGGTGCTGGTTCTTCGGTTTTCTTTTCAAATTTATCTTTGCGGCCAAACACTTCGCCGTGGTACACCCATACTTTGACGCCAATTTTTCCGTACAGGGTTTGCGCTTCACATAAGGCGTAATCCACATCGCTCCGAATGGTGATAAGGGACATTTTGCCAGCGGCTAATTTTTCACTGCGAGCGATTTCGACGCCATTTAAACGACCAGCCATTTTCATTTTAACACCCTTGGCGCCGGCGGCCATAACCTTTTCAATGGCTTGCTTCATAACGCGACGAAAGGGCAAGCGACGTTCTATTTCCGCGGCCGCGCCTTGCGCTACCACGGCAGCCGACAAGGCGGGCTGAGCCAAGGGCTGAATGTTTAACTTTACTTTTAATTTAAATTGGGCGATTTTTCTTTCAATATGCTTCCTTAGTTCCTCGAGCCCTTGCCCCCCGCGGCCAATTACCACACCCGGTTTGGCGGCTAAAATATGAATATTAAATTCCTTGGGACTGCGTTCAATGCTAATAGAATCAACGCCCGCGTCTTTTAATTTTTTACACAAAAATTCACGAATCTTAACTTCCTGCTCCAAAAAATGACTTAACTGGTCTTTTTTCGCGAACCAGCGAGAATCCCACGGAAAAATGTAGGGAATGCGATAGATGTTAGGATGAACTTTGTGACCCATATCGTTTAAAATCCAAATTTCAAATTACAAATATCAAATAAAATCCAAAGTCTCAAATCCAAATTGTGTTTTCTGATTATTTGGATTTTGGATTTGATTTGTCATTTGGGTTTTGTCATTTGGCATTATTAAATTACTTCTTAACTTCTTCTTTCTTTGTTTTCTTTTCTTTCTTTTCCAAAACTCCCAAAGTTAATTTAATGTGCGATGTTCTCTCCCGAACCGGCGTCGCTCGTCCATGGGCTTTAGGCATCCAACGTTTTAAAACCGGTCCACCATCAACAGTCATGGATTTTATATATAAATTTTCACTTACCAAAGAATGATTGTGCTTGGCGTTGGCAATCGCGGAAGCCAAGAGCTTGCGCAAGGGAAGGGCGCCGCGCTTATTGATAACCGAAAAAATTGACAAAGCGCGTTCGGCGCGTTTACCGCGCACCAAATCAACCAAGAGCCGCATTTTGCGGGGGCCCATTCGGTAGTATCTTAATTGTGCGGTTACCTCTAGTGTCATATGATTTGGCGAAATCATGCCGCGCACCGTCCTTTGAAGCGCGGCCGTTGTCATCTTGAGCGGAGCGAAAGATCTCTGTCGGTCTGTCCGTAATTGGACAGAGATTCTTCGCTTCGCTCAGAATGACAGTGTTAATTACTTCTTGGGAGCGGCGGCGGCAGGAGCTGGGGCGCCAGCGGCCGTTTTGGCGGTTTCTTGATCTTTGGCCATTTTACCACCATGGCGAATAAATTTGCGAGTGGGCGAGAATTCTCCCAGGCGATGACCAACCATATTTTCATCTACTAAAACATCCAGAAAGTTCTTTCCATTATGCACTTGAAAAGTAATACCGATCATTTCGGGAGAAATAACACAAGCGCGCGACCAAGTTTTAATTGGCGTGCGTTTACCAATCGCTTTAACAGCCTTGACTTTTGCCAAGACGCGCGGATCAATGTACGGGCCTTTTTTTAAACTTCGGGACATAACTTATTTAAGCTTAGCGCGGCGTGATTGAACAATAAATTTATCACTCCAACGATCGGGTTTACGAGTTTTAACACCATAGGCGGGTTTGCCATAGACAGTCTGGGGACCGCGTTTTTGACCAATCGGGCTGTGGCCTTCACCGCCGCCGTGCGGGTGATCTACCGGGTTCATATTTTTACCCTTGACTCGCGGTTTTATGCCGCGATGCCGCATGCGTCCGGCTTTTCCCCAACGAATCAAGCGGCGATCGGGGTTGCTTAAAATTCCGACACTGGCTAAACATTCTTTAATAATAGCGCGAGTTTCTCCCGATGGCAAACGGATTTGAACATAATTTCCTTCCAAACCAATAAGCTGGGCGGAAAGACCGGCGCCACGAGCCAATTGGCCGCCTTTGCCAGGGGTTAATTCTACATTGTATATAAAGAGACCGGCCGGAATATGCTCGAGAGGCATGCGGTTGCCGTTTTTGGCTTCAATGGCTTTATTTGAGGAAATAATGGTGTCGCCGACCGCGAGACCGTGGGAGGCTAACACATATGACTTTACCCCATTCTGATAGGTAATGAGCGCGATACGGGCCCCACGATTAGGGTCGTATTCAATGGCCTCAACTTTCGCTGGAATATCAAAGATGTGTTGTTTAAAATCTACTAAGCGATAGAGGCGTTTCGCGCCGCCACCTTGATGGCGCACGGTAATTTTGCCTTGGTTGTTGCGTCCGGAATTCTTTTTTAAAATAGTCACTAAACTTTTTTCCGGTTCAGTTTTGGTAATATCATCAAAAACACCAACGCTAGAATGGCGCCGTCCGGGACTGGTTGGTTTATAAATTTTAATTGGCATAAAAGTTTACGGATTTTTCGTTTTGTCATCTTGAGCGGAGCGAAAGATCTCTGTCGGTCTGTCCGTGATTGGACAGAGATTCTTCGTTTCACTCAGAATGACATTGTTATACTCCCTCGTGCATGATTATATTTTGCCCAACCGGCAAGGTGACAATAGCTTTTTTAAAATCGGAACGTTTTCCTTGGCCTTTACCAAAACGCAATCGCTTGCCTTGCACGTTGACGACGTTAATTGCAATTGGATCAACTTGATACAAATCTTTAACGGCTTGCTTAATTTGAATTTTATTAGCATTACGAGCTACCACAAACGCGTACTGTCGCATGCTTTGGAGGTGCGCGGCCTTTTCGGTGACGAGGGGACGGATAATAACATGATACGCGTTAGTATGTTTGGTTTTAGAAATACTCGAAGCAGTCGCACTCGCGGTAACTACCGGCATCTCACCAACTACTTTATCAACCTTAACCTTACCAACTTCTTTAAGTTGGGTGGCGGCTTTCTTTTTAGTAAAACGATCCATGAAACCCATAGTGTTGATAATTTCTAATTCCTAATATCTAATTTCTAAACGTGATTGTCGTCGTTGTCATCCCGAGCCCATTCGACAAGCTCAGGGCAAGCTCCGTCGAGGGATCTCGTCGTCGTAATGGCGAGATTCCTCCGCTTCGGTCGGAATGACAAGTGATTACCCCAACCTCGTCTCTAATTTCTTAACCGCGGCGACACTGGCGATGACTGCTTGCGTGTTTACTAAATCCATCACGCTAATATCTTCGGCGCGCAGGGTGGTAACTTTAGGGATATTGTTCGTCATTTTGACGACGTTAGCACTCTTGCCGTCAGTCAAAATTATAAAAGAATGTTGTTTTACCGGCATGGTTTTTAAAAAACTGACAAATAATTTGGTTTTTGGTTCAGCGAAATCAAAATTTTCTACTACCCAGAATGCTCCACTTTGGACCTTATCGGCCAACGACATTTTGGTCGCGAGAGCGCGGGTTTGTTTGTTAATTTTGGTTTTATAATTACGAATCGATAAGGGACCAAACGCTACTCCGCCGCCTTTCCAAATTGGGGAACGGATAGAACCGTGACGAGCGCGCCCAGTGCCTTTTTGCGGCCAGGGTTTTTTACCACCACCCTGAACTTCACCACGATTCTTGGTGTCGGCCCATGGTTCGCGAGTATTATTCATTTGCGCGACAAATACTTCGTGCACGACTGATGGTTTTACTTTAACACCAAACACCGTGTCACTCAATTCCAGCTCGCCGGCTTCCTTGCCTTGTAAATTGTAGACTTTTGTTTTCATAACTATGCTTGTACCTCTGACTCAACGGGGGTAGCCTCAACCACAGCTTGTTCTGCGACGGGCGTTTCAACGACGGCCTCAACTAGCGTTACTTCCTGTTTCGTCATAATTTTTAATTCGCCTTCGCCTTGAATCATGAGAAGAGAGTTGCGGCCACCGGGAACAGCGCCCTTAATATACAGTTCATTCACATCGGGGTGTACTTCCACAATTTCTAAATTTTTAACTGTTACGCGATCGCCGCCCATGCGGCCGGCCATGCGCATACCTTTAAACACGCGCTGCACTCCGCCGGCTCCAATTGAGCCCGGGGCACGCTCGTTGTCTTTATGACCGTGGGTCGCCGGTCCACCGCGGAAATGATGGCGTTTGACCACACCGGCAAACCCTTTGCCCTTACTGATACCAATAACGCTTACTTTATCGCCACTGGCAAATGTTTCTACAGTAATGGTATCGCCGCGTTTTACATTTTCCACCGTCTCAACCGCAAAATCTTTTAACCAACCAGATAATTCCAAACCTTTCAAATGCCCAACTTGTGGCTTTTTCATTCTAAATTCACGCTTGACGCCAAACCCAATTTGCACCGCCTTGGCGTTATCTTTCACACCATCCTTAACCTGAGTAATGTGGCAGGGGCCGGCTTGGATACGCGTTACCGGAACAACGTCGCCGTTTTCCAAAAAAACCTGTGTCATGGCTATTTTTTTGCCGAGGATAAACTTCATATAGTTCACATTCTGCGTCATCACGAGGAGACCCGATACGCATCGGAGCGACGTCGTGATCCCCCTGCCTTCAGAACTTCTTCTGTAAACACGGGGATTGCTACGTCGCTTCGCTCCTCGCAATGACGCCTTTTGTTCTAACAAAAAACTAGAAACGCGTACCCTAAAAACTTTTTTAGAATATGCGCTTCTAGCCTTTACTTTTGATTTGGCTTAAAATTCAGAACTATCTTGGCCAAACCCACCCCGCAACTGCGGGGCCGTATTTAAGGCTAATTGTAGCTAAATTATCAAGTTTTTTCTCCTGTTATCTGACCGCCTCATCCAATGTTTTCCCTTGCCACGCCATAGTCCCACAATGGGACGAAGGCGGGGTCAATTTTGGGATCTTATTGCTTTGGCTTTAGATAACTTGTGATTTTCACCAGTTTACTATAGTTTTGTTTTTCTGTCAAGGGTTTTAGTACAGCTCTGGATATTCAGTATAATTTTCATCAACCGGCAATATTCTTATATCATTGCGTGGTAAACCTGACCGAATCGACTTTATTAGCCCCTCTATGTCTGTTTCCATTCCACCAATGTTGGGCAACACGGCCAATTCTTTTTCTATATCTAATTGTGTTAATTCTCTTTCAGCTAATTTTTTCTGCAATCTCGCTTGTGCCTCTATGACTGGAGCAAGTTGAACCCTGAGTTCCAGTAATAGAGATGGTGGTCCCAATCTTTCAAGGACAGCGTCAAGAAGTGGTGTTCTTGAAACTGATTGTTCGCCTTCTACTGGTGGCTTTTCTTGACCTTCCGACATATTCGTGTTGATAAGTGAATTGAGTGTGCGATGGGCGACGCAAGGGTCTTACACCCCCACTACCCCCCCTCGAGGGGGGAACTGTCGAATCTGTGTAAATCCCTGCCTACCGGCAGGCAGGCTCACAAAATCTGTCTAAATCCGTGTTACATCTTGATCTCAATATCCACTCCCGCTGGCAGGTGCAGACTCATTAAAGCATCAACGGCTTTGGGGCTGGCGTTCATAATATCTACGAGGCGTTTGTGCACGCGCATTTCAAATTGTTCGCGGGCATTTTTGTGCACAAAAGTAGAACGATTCACGGTAATTTTCATTTTTTCGGTGGGCAGTGGCACTGGGCCAACTACTTTGGCTTCGTTGCGTTCGGCGGTTTCCACAATGGTTTTAGTGGCTTGATCAATAATGCGACTGTCGTAGGCGCGAATTTTAATGCGAATACGACTGACGCTCTCATCTTTAGAGGCGGCGGTTGTTTTAGCAGTGGTGGTTTTTGTCGCGGTGGTCATAAAGAACTAATCTAAAGAACAAATAACGTAGGAGCGGGGTAACCCCGCCCCTACAGGGACATTATTTTATAATTTTCGTTACCACGCCCGCGCCAACGGTGCGACCGCCTTCGCGAATGGCGAAGTTCATTTTTTCTTCCATGGCAACCGGCATGATAAGTTTAATTTTGAGACTAACAGTGTCGCCCGGCATTACCATTTCGGTGCCGGCCGGAAGTTCTACCTCACCAGTTACATCGGTAGTGCGAATGTAGAACTGTGGTTTGTAGCCCTTGAAAAATGGTTTGTGGCGGCCACCTTCATCTTTGGTTAAGCAATAAACTTCGGCATCAAATTCGGTGTGGGGGGTAATGCTGCCGGGTTTAGCCAATACCATGCCGCGTTCGACATCTTCTTTCTTGGTGCCACGCAAAAGGATGCCGGCGTTGTCTCCGGCTTGACCTTCTTTAAGTTGTTTGTTAAACATTTCAATGCCGGTAACGACGGTTTTGGTGGTTTCCTCGTGCAAACCAATAATAGCAACTTCTTCGTTGATTTTGATCATACCACGCTCGATTCGGCCAGTCACTACCGTGCCGCGGCCTTCAATGGAGAAGACATCTTCGACGGGCATGAGGAATGGTTTGTCGGTAGCGCGAACGGGATCAGGGAAGAATTCGTCGCAGGCTTTCATGAGATCGAGAATTGGCTTGGCGGCTACTTCATCTGATGGACTCTCGAGCGCTTTGATGGCGGAACCGCGAATAACTGGGGTCTTGTCACCAGGATATTTATATTTGGTAAGCAGATCGCGAACTTCAGCCTCAACTAAATCAATGAGTTCCGGATCGGACACCATGTCTACTTTATTTAAAAATACCACAATGTTCTTGACACCAACTTGACTGGCCAAAAGAATGTGTTCGCGAGTTTGCGGCATCGGGCCATCGGCGGCAGAAACCACGAGAATAGCACCGTCCATTTGAGCGGCGCCGGTAATCATGTTCTTAACGTAATCGGCGTGACCAGGGCAGTCCACGTGCGCGTAGTGGCGTTTCTCGGTTTCATATTCTACGTGCGCCGTAGAAATGGTAATGCCGCGAGCTTTTGACTCGGGGGCTTTATCTAAATCATCCACACCCTTGTTTTGGGCGGTCATGCCATGGGCGGCTAAAACCTTAAGAATGGCGGCCGTGGTGGTGGTTTTTCCGTGGTCGACGTGACCAATGGTACCAATGTTGACGTGCGGCTTATTTCGTATGAAATCGGCCATATTTTTATTAAATTCTACATTATTATTTTCTGCGTTCTTCCGCGTCGATATCTGCGTTTATCTGCTTCTAAGCTATAGAAGCGGAAGGGCGCGGATAGTTACGCGGATGTACGCGGAGACGATAATTATGTAGTTACTTAGATTACGCGGCACTGCTCCGAATGGTCGGGCAGATTTTTTATCCAACCGCGGGTATTTTAGATATTAGTTTAAAAGTTTATTGGTTTATTGGTTTATTGGTGGCAATACCGTTAAACAAATAAACTAATAAACCAAGTAGCTCTAATTACGAGCGCTTTCTCTAATTTTTTCTAGCAAATTTTGACCGCTATAACTATACCAGATACCGCCGTTTTTGGCAAGAGGGGGAAGTGTGGACAACGTGAGTATAAAGTTAAAAGTTATAAAGTTTATAAAGGCGACGAAAAATGACAACTCTTTATAACTTTATGAACTTTAAACTTTATAAACTATTCGACTGGTTCCAAATAAAACTTTTCTTCTTCCTCTTCGTGGGGAATATCGGAAAGGTTTTCTCCGACTGGTTCCGCGGGGGCGACCGGCTCAGCGGGCTCTAGCGGCGCGACGATCGGCATTTTTATTACTTCTTTAATTTCTTGAAAAACCCCATTGTCGTCAGCAGTGGCGTCAAAATCAGCCTCGCCCCACTCTAAGCGACCGGCGGAATCGCTGTTGGTATCGTCACTGTTTTCGTCGTCATCGTCATCAGCTTCACAATCTTCTGGAATAGAACAATCATCGTCATCGCCGCTGTCAAATGGGGACAAACGGCGCGGATCAAAGTCGTCCTCAAAATCCGGGCCCAACAAGTCTTCGTAATTATCCAGAGACAAGAGAACATGCGCCGCGTCGGTGGCTTTATCTAAAATAACAAATTTATCGCCGGTACGATTAACAAGGCGAAGCAAGCGATTGAGTTGGTGGTTGGTCATAAAAATTTTAGTGGTAGGCAGATTATACCTAAAAAACTCTGACTATGTCAATGGGAGAAAACAAGACGCCGAATTTGTTTGTTGGGTACGCCGGAACGATAAAGATATTCCGCGTCGGAAATAGCCGCCATGTCGCGCTCGGCAAAACCAAGTCGAGCGATTATTTCTTTAACAGCCGCTATGCTTGGCCCTTCCACCTCCATCCAGGGAGTGACCAGCGGCGAGGGGCTTTCTTGCCATTCAATGAGGGTAGTTTCAAGAGAATAGGTTGTGCGAAATTTTTCTCGCTCTGAGACGCATTGGTAGCCGATTTCTTTGAGCAATTTTTCAATCGGTTGAAAAGTAAGGAGTTCCACTTCTACCTCGCCACGCTGTTTCACCTGGCCGCGCGACCTGCCATTATCCGCGATAATCATTTCCTTTACCGTCCAAATAATTTTTGTACCATCATGGCGCAAACGCACCACCCGGCGCGGCAAAATTTCAGCGGTGAGCGAAACGATGTTGTTTTGGATCCCTATAACTGTTAAACCTAAAAATTCCAGCGTGGCGTGACCACGACCCTCATCCATAAATACCGAGACTGGTACTGCGGTTGATACTGGGCGAGAATTTTTAAGGCGATAGCGACGATCGCTCAAAAGCCGGCGGGGGATGTGTATAGTAGCGCCGACTTTTTTCATGAGGGATTCAAAATCGCCGAGTGTCTTTGGCACACGGCGAATAATTTTGGTTTCAATTTCTTGAGGGATGTTTTGCATGGGGGAAAATAAGAGGGTGGGGCGGTCGCGCGTTCGCGACCGCCCCCATGGACTACAGACTACTCGTCCCAGCCCTCGCCGTCCAGAGCGGCGAAGAAAGACGTCGACTCGGGGGGCTTGCGCTGCGGCGACTGGTCGACCGGCCGGCGGTCGGGCACGTCGCAAGGCGCTCGGCCGCACTGGGGCGGGACGACACCCATGGCATCGGGGACGCCGGCGAGGGTGGGAGCGGTGGGATTCGGAGGTTCGTTTTTTTTGCTCAACTTGATCTCCTGACCAAGGCCCGCTTTGGGCGGGGAGGGGGTGGCCCGAGGGTTTTCGCGCAAACCCGCGGGAAGGGCGGAACGAACTTCTCCTGCCTTGAAGGCACGACATGCCAGGGAATCTGGCGCTCGAAAACGAGCGCGACGAGACACCTGGCCGGGGTCGCTTCGGAAAAAGCATCTCAGCTTTCTGCCACCGTGGCAGAGTTGGCTGAGACGACGCCTGTGTTCTCCTTAATATGGTAGCAAGGAAACCAGATTATGTTAACAAAAAAAACAAGCCCCGTCAACCCCCCTATAATCCACAGGTGAATTTACGAGGCAAGGGGCTTGAATTATGCACAAAAAAAGACCGGGGAGACGGAGCCAACGAGCATCGCGCTCGTTGGCTCCGCTCGGGGAGGGTCTACGGCCGCTCGGGCGGCAACGCCACCCGCTTGGGCACCGGCGCGCCGTTATCGCGCGTCGCGACGACGACGACGCCATTGGGACCGACGGCCACCATGGCCGGGACCGTAGCGCCGCTGAAACCGGACTCGTCGAACGGGACGACGGGGTGTTCGGCGGTGACGATGTCGGGACGGCCCAATTCGGCCAGTACGGCGGGGGGCAACTCGTTCGGAACGGGCATGGACAACCTCCTTTGTGGGTGGGAAAATAAGGGTCTTGGGTCGCTCGCTGGTACGCAAGCAATCCAAAAACACCTTGATTAAGGGACAGTATACCTTAAACCATGCTAAAAAAACAAGGCTACCGAACGAGAACTACCGCTTCTTCTTGCCGCTGGGCTTGGGCAAGGGCCTCTTGACGAAGTCCTTGAGGCTCCTCTGGTGGACCTTGGCGCCCTTGGCGCGGCGAACGGGTCGCGGCCTTGGGAGCGGGCTTGAGCGGGGCTCCGGCGTTCTTGCGGAACTGGTCGGCCTTGGCCGCGCGCGAATCCGCCTTGGGCGGGGGCTTGGGGTCATCTCCCCCCAAGATGACCGTGGGCTGAACCGGCTGGCGAGTGCCGGGGAGTTCCATCATGATGGCGTTGCGACGGGGGCGGTCTCCGGGCGGCTCATTACCGTGATTCTCGGCCATGGTTTCTCCTTAAAAATGCGACCGTGGTCGCGTTGGCAGATAGATTGACACGAAAAAAGAAAAAAAGCAAGCCTTGATAAAAAATATTTTTTGCAAAGAAAAAAGCACCGTTATTCGCGGTACTTTTATTAATGAGGGAGGACCAGAGCAACGTGCCGAGCGTTGCTGTGGTCCGAGGAGGAGGGGCCGCGTGAACGGCGGCGATGGGGGGGGTCATGGTTTCCGGTTCTTGGGCGGGGGCCTGGGGTCCTCGCCTCCGAGCGTGATCGTGAGCTGAGCCGGCGGCAACTTCAGCATTACCGCACGGCGACTCCCTGCCGGCCGATAGCCTTCTCGAATCTTCTCCTGAAACAGGGATTCCTTCGGCAGGCCATCCTGCTCCGCCATAGTCCGGAGCTTTTCCAGGCTGAGCGGCGCTTGAGTGCCCAGGCACGCGTACTCGTCAGTTCGAACTCGGCGGGCGGCTTGCATGACAGGGACGGTGGGGGCACGGGGGTCGGCGGGGGTGGCGAGAACCGGAAGAATGCTGGTCGACGCGCGTGCGAGCGCGTCTTTTTTGTTATTTTTTGCGCTCAAGCGGCCTCCTGTGTGGCACGACCGTACACAAAATCGCACCATGCGATTCTGGCCGGTACTATGCTTATTTATAACATACACCATTTTTTATAAAAAGTCAATGCTAGAATATAAAAAAAACCCGAGTACTCGGGATTAAAAATATTTTTTTATTATTTTACTATGATTTTTTGAATTTAACCGTAAACACTGGTTGGTAGGTGGCATTATATTCGTCTGTTACTTCCACCGTTTCCCCTTTCATTAGTTTGCTCAAAGCGGCATCGCTCAAAAGTTCCTGGTCGCTCGCTAGATCAATGGCGTAATCATCGAGTTTTGTAAACTCGGCGGCGAATTGTTGCTTGGTGGAAGCTTCGATTTGTTTTTTCTTTTCACGGAGGGTTTTTGTTTTTTCGGCAATTTCTTGATACTCAAGCGAGGTGGCGAGCGCGTCTTGGTAAGCGCTCCTAATATCTTTTTGCTTTTTCTTAATTTCGGTAATGTGATTAAAAATTTCTTGGAGATCGGCCATATAATTTTTCTAATAAGTAAGTCGCCTTAGTGTAACATATTTAAAGTAAGCGTGCTAGGGTAGGAGATAATTCACGATAAAAAAAGACGCCCCAATTGGAGCGTCTCGTGCTTAGTACTTAGCGCTTACTTGCTTAGTGCTTGAGACAAGGGATCCTTCGCGCGAGCTCAGGATGATGCTGTGGCATCATTTTTGCTTTCCGGCAATAATTGTTTGCGCCACATTGTTGGGCACGTCGGAGTAATGATCAAATTCCATACTGGAACTAGCGCGACCTTGGCTCATGGAACGAAGTGAGGTTACGTAGCCAAACATACTGGCGAGCGGCACCATGGCTTTGACCACTTTCATTTGGCCGCGGTCGGTCATTTCCAAAATTTGTCCGCGCTTGGAATTAAGATCACCAATCACATCGCCCATAAAATTCTCCGGCGTTACCACTTCTATTTTCATAATCGGCTCCATAATAACCGGCTTGGCTTTTTTACACGCGTCTTGAAAAGCGTATGAGGCGGCCATTTTAAAAGCGATTTCGCTGGAGTCAACGTCGTGATAACTGCCGTCGTACACGGTAACTTTAATATCCACTACCGGATACCCGGCCTGAATACCGCGTGTGAGAGCTTCTTTAACGCCTTTTTCAATAGCGGGAATAAACTCGCGGGGAATTACGCCTCCTTTTACTTCATCGATAAATTCAAACCCTTTATTTTCTTCTTGTGGTTCAACGCGCAACCAGCAATGGCCATATTGGCCGCGTCCGCCAGATTGTTTAATATGTTTACCTTCGGCTTCGGCGGAAGCGCGCACAGTTTCTTTGTAGGCCACTTGTGGGGCACCCACATTGGCTTCTACTTTAAACTCTCGCTTCATGCGGTCGACAATAATATCCAAATGGAGCTCACCCATACCAGAAATAATAGTCTGGAGAGTTTCTTCGTTGGTAGAAACTCGGAAAGTTGGGTCTTCTTCGGCCAACTTTTGCATGGCCATACCAATGCGTTCTTGATCTTGTTTAGTTTTTGGCTCAATAGCCATGGAAATAACCGGTTCGGCAAACGTGGGACGCTCCAAAATAATTGGTTTGTCTTCATCACACAGCGTGTCGCCGGTTTTTACTTCTTTTAAACCAATAGCGGCGGCAATTTCTCCAGAGTATACTTCGGTTACGTCTTCGCGCTGGTTGGCGTGCATACGCACGATTCGGCCCAGGCGTTCTTTGGTGCCTTTGCTGGAATTCCACACGTAACTACCGGCTGATACCATGCCGGAATAAACGCGGAAAAAAATTAGTTTGCCCACAAACGGATCGGTAGCAATTTTAAAAGCTAGGGCAGAAAATGGTTCACTATCGCTAGGGTGGCGGACGGCCGGCTCTTCGGTATCGGGGTTAATGCCGTTTAAATCTGGCACGTCGGTAGGGGCGGGTAAATAATCCACTACACCATCCAACATAAATTGTACGCCAATGTTGCCAAGGGCTGATCCACAAAGTACGGGATACAAGGTGCCTTTAATTACCATGTCACGAATGGCGCCTTTAATTTCGGGAATGGTTAATTCTTTCGCGTCCAAAAATTTGCCCATTAATTCATCATTGGCTTCAGAAATTTTTTCCACTAACTTGGCGCGGTATTCATCTACCTGGGCTTTCATATCCTCCGGTACGGGAATCTCGATGATGTTTTGTCCTTTGTCGCCTTCAAATTTGTAAGCTTTCTTTTCAATTAAATCAATGAGGCCACAAAAAGTACCTTCGGCACCAATAGGAAGTTGGATGGCGCGGGCATTAACGGACAAGCGCTCTAAAATAGAAGCGAGCGACATAAAAAAATCCGCGCCGACCTTATCCATTTTATTAATGAAGGCAATGCGCGGCACGTTGTATTTGTCGGCTTGATGCCAAACGGTTTCGGATTGTGGCTCGACACCCTGGGAGCCGTCGAACACCGCTACGGCACCATCAAGGACGCGGAGTGAACGTTCTACTTCCACGGTAAAATCCACATGGCCGGGAGTATCGATTATATTAATGCGATGACCTTTCCAAAAACAGGTTGTGGCGGCCGAAGTGATGGTGATGCCACGTTCTTTTTCCTGCTCCATCCAATCCATGGTAGCTTCACCTTCGTGCACTTCTCCAATTTTATGTTTTTTACCGGTATAAAAAAGAACCCGCTCGGTGGTGGTGGTTTTGCCCGCGTCAATGTGGGCCATGATACCGATATT
>SICD01000016.1 GCA_009694865.1 Candidatus Magasanikiibacteriota bacterium | reverse complement strand
GGAGAACAACATCTTTGTCGTTAGTGGTATATTGATCTTCACGCCCTGCTTTGTGAATTATCTTTGATAAATAAATATCATTTTTATCATCATACAAATACCCATCCTTTTCTTGTAAGGATTTTAAATCAGGAAAGTTAAAACCATCCTCGCTGTTGTTGCTGATGGTGTCTTCGGAAAAAAAGTTATGGTTGGAATAATCGGCAATGTCCTTAAAAGCGTATTGAACGTTGTCGTAAGTTGGAATAGTGGCGTGAACCAGATCTTGCGCGAGCGTTAGATTGTGCGTATTGGTGTAATGTTCTGCATAGTCTTCAAACGGCGACCCGGGATCACTGTGCAAGTGAGAGTGGACGTCGTCGCGAGTATGATCGGGTACTGAAGCATCTTCTACCAGATGGAGAATGTGACCTAGAGCTAAGAAGGCAGACGACTCGTCTCCCGCCAGGTATGATGAAATGGCTTTTTGCCAGGTTTGATTGCCAAATTGGCGATATTGGACTTGGGCACTTTGGTTAGTGGCCCAGTTTACTGAGGTAAGCGGTTTGAGCGGGCCCATTTCTCGGCCTTCCTTTAGCGCTTGGGCGGGAGTAAAGGTGCCGGCGTGTTTGCCGGATAAGGCTTGGTCGTGAACTGGATCAAAAAAATGGTTAATCCAACGTGGGGGTTGGTCTTCATCAATGGCCCCTTGGCGAAGCCAGTTGATTTGTGAATTCGTGATAACGGGAGTTGTTCCTTGGTTGGTGTTGTTGAAGAGCCGAGCCATTTGTTCGGTTAGATCCGGGTGGGTATAGAAGGGTGAGTAAGATACAGCGGCGAGCGGAAGAACAATAGCCAAAAATATTGCTAGGACGATTTTAATAGATTGGGAAGATTTGAGTTTTAGTATAATATCTTCCATACGTTGGTGAGGGGGTTAAGGTAGAAATTCTCTGGAACAATATTGACCTTGCCAGTTTTTGGATCTTTCCATTTATAAAAGTAGTATGCTCTCTCCTTATTTGTAGCCAACCAATCTGGAGTGGTGGTATCTTTTTGTAATGGATTTTTCATTAGTGAATCAGCATACAAGTCCAATTTATTAGATTCCATAGATCTTCGTAGGTCGTTGAGTTCTTTCGGCTGATGCTCAACATCCACATACTTACTCGCTAAATCAATATCACGTTTTTTAATAGCGTCAACATACAGCGCCCAGGTTTCTTCCGGTGTTTTGCCGCCGTAGGTGTCTTCTTGAAAAGGTTTTTGGAGGGCGTTCATAAAGGTGTCGGTCTTTTTTTGCCATTGGTAGTCGAGCCAGGCTTCACGGGCGACATTTGCCAGCACAAATACAATACCCGCCCCAACGAGAATGGCCGCAACGATAATTATTTTTTTAAGCAACGGCTTCATACAAACATTTTTCTTATAAAAAAACTCCGAGCACTCGGAGTGGCTTGGCAGGTTATGCAAAGCGGGTGTTAATCGGTGGCCGCGCCATAAAATTGGTGGGTCATGATTTAACTAGTGGGTAGTGTCTCACGCGTGGGGAGGGAGTGTCAAATAAAGCTGGGGATAAGTGGGGGTACGCGCCTTTTAATAAACCAATTGTCCACAGCCAAATTTGACATAATTGATAGGGCGTGTTACGGTTAATTTGGATTATTGTTTATAAATTGTTCTTTACATCGTGTTGGTTCTTGAATTTAGTTTTGAGAATTAGCCGCTATGGAGTTGTAAAATTAGGATGTAGGAAGTAGGCCGGTAGGATTGTAGGCGAAATGCAGATTGGGTCAGAAGTAGAGTTAGCCAACTAGGCTGATTCTGCCACTGGCCCAATCCCGGGCACAGGTTTTCGAGGTGTCCCATGACGCTCCGCCACCCCCCTCTCCCCGCCCTTGCCTCGCCGAAGCTCCGCAGGCTGCGGAGCGCAGGCTGGGTGGCCGTGGCGTTAGCCATGGTCGCCCTGTTCGCTTGTTCGGCCCCGCCGAACGACCCCAACGCGAACAACCAGTGCCTGGCAATGGGGACTTGCTCCCCGCCCGGCACGGATGCCGCAACGGTGTCCACCCCCGACCTCGCCGGCTCGCCCGCGCCCCCCGACATGGTCATGTCGTCGCCCCCCGACCTCGCCCCGATGGTGGATCCGTGCAAGGACTACTACGGATTCCCCGTGAATCCGAAGGATCCGATGTCCGGTGACAAGATGAAGTGGGCGTGCAACGCGCCCAATGCGCCTCTGTTTGAGTGCACGTTCACAGTCTGGCCCAAGGATGCGATGTGCGTGCTTCAATGCGTCGGCAAATTCTCGTGTCAGATGTCACCGCAGATGATGGGCGTCAACCACTTTTCCTGTATCCCATTCAGCGATACCGAAGAAGTGTCCTGCAAGACGATCCCCACTTCCTGATCGGCAACAACTCCTCGTCGCAAGTGCGACCTGTCTCATGGGACTGGTATGCGCTCGCGACGGTCCCCCCTTAACAGATAATGAATTATCTTTTGAGGAAAAATAAAATCCCCTGCGTTTAATCGAAGGGGATTTTATTTTTGCTTAGTGTTTTTTTATTTATTCGGTGACAAAATAATTTTAACATTTGAACGAATCCACGCCGTATCCTTTATACAAAAATCCTTACTGATCCCATCCCAACTCCCATCATAACACCCTTTACTCGGAAAAAATGCAGGGGGGACGCTCTCACAATCACCACTACACCAGCCCCAATTATCTTTTACTTGCACTTTGGGCTGGAAGACGCAACAGCCGTCTGGGAACGCCTCTTTATTTTTACCGCATTTGTCTTTTTCGGCGGAATAATAACGGTCAGATTCTTTGGTGCAGTTATAAATATTGGTGTATTGGAAGTAGGTATTGTCGCAGGTTTGGCCTTCGATAAAGCCGAATGAGGTTGGGTCTTTCACACACCGGGTTTGCGCGATGCAATCGCTGTTGGTGGAGCAGGAGCGCGGGTTAGGTTCCGGGTTTCCGCTATCATTAATACAGATTTTTTTATTGGGATCCTTGGTGCCGCAGGTATAGGGAATTAACCCGCGGTGGTTGCGGTGGAGTCCGTCGTTGGAGGCCGGAACATCTACACCACCCAAATCCCAATCTATTTTTACATCGCGCAGGGGCATTTTGTTGCTATCGGCAAAGGCAAAAAATTGCAGGCTCACCGGCAAGCTATTGGTGAATGATACTACTTCCTCCCCAACATTTGATTTTCCGTTAATAGTAACGCCCGGCACATTTTGTTCCACGCACTGGTCGCTGGTAACGCAGGCGCCGAGGGGGTGAATTTGGGGAGCGGTGTCCTTAAGTTGAGGTGTTAAATCCAATACGGCTAGGGCGAAATTCGTCGGTTTATAACTACCACCAACATAATCGTACACATCTTTAAATCGCGCAAATAATTCACCCAGATATTGCGCGCCATCGGTCGGTTGCTTATCGATGATTTTCTGATTAACCAAACCTAGTGGAAAGACTGTGGTGCCATCGGAACGATAACAACCACCACCCGGGCAACTGTAGGGCGCGCCGGCCAAGAAATCGTTGTGAACAGCGGTAATGCTAGGTCGATAGGTACACTTACTTGTGCCGTCGGTTTTGCAGCCACCCTTTTTAGCGAGATCCGGTGCTATAAATTGTGACAGATAGATAATAGCGCCGCTTCCGTTAATTTGATCGTTGGTACTGATACTTCCAAAAGGCCCAACTGCTAAATCGTAGGCATAATGACTATTCGGATTTTTTCCATTTACATCACCGAAGTTAACGCTATAATCTTTATTATTGGGGTGTTTCCAAAGCCGATCGGTAAAGCCAATAGTGCGACTGCGCGGATTATCTTTTTCGGCGGCTATGTCAACCAACGCGTCGGCCACGAACGTACACCGTTGCCGCACTTTATATTCCACACTATACGATATGCCACCGCTATCATTAGATTTATCACAATAAGCAGTGTCGTAACCAAGAAAATTACCGGCATTATCAAATCTCATGCGGACGGCGTGCCAATTACCGCCGTTTTTGCTATTACACAAGGCCTCTTTAACCCCCTGATCCCAGAGACCATCAAAACCATTGGGATCGGGTTTCCCGGCGGCGACACTATCGGCCAAGGGGGTTTTTCCCATACGCAGACCAGCGGGATCAAGCGTGGAAACAAAGGGGTTGCCATTCAATTGACTGCAGTCAGGATAACAAAAAGTACCATCTTCTTTAAGATAGCCATTATCGGAAACCAAAAGTAAAAATTCATTTTTTCTTCCTAAATATCGCCCGGTTACAGCTACACCATTCGGGGTGCCTCCATCAATCAAAGCATCCCATTTATAGATTACTTGTGGACCTTTGTAATTCACGTCATTCAAAGCATCGTTTGGCCAAATTTCAAAGATGGTTTCTTTCAGTGGATTATCCTTGCCCTGATTCGCCGCATTATCAACTCTAAATATAACTCGCTCAATATTATTTTGGTTAATATCAGTTTGTGGAGCTTGAAAGTTTTTATTACCAATGCGAAAACGATGAAACTCGCTATCATTTCCGTCCATCACAGGCGGCCCCCATAACGGTTCATATTTGCTAGAATCATAATAAAACCCAGGTTTGTCATAAGCATAACTATACGCATGCACCAGGGTAATTGTGGGGATTATTTCCGGCATTTCCGTCGCTTTTGGGTCGGGAACATTATATATGGTTCTATTCCCCGCTAAACAATAATAGCGTCCACCAAGAGCGGGTGGCTTATATCCAGCTTCCGCATGCAGGCTATTAATATCCGCCGCGCCCAGCAGATTATCTACCGGATACCAAGTAAGACAAGCAAATTTATTCTGGTCACCATTAATATTACGAGCCGAGTCCGGCTCTAAACAAAAACCTTTCCAACCCAGCAAGCTGTCTTCTTTCTTTTTCTTGAGGCAGATGCCAGCGGGAATTTTCTTTCCGGGATCATTTGGATCTTTAGAATAACAATCAATATCGGAACTACACGCACTCGCGTCATTGTCGCCCCCTTGGCAAATACCCGACGGCACTTTCCCCTTTTCACTCATAGGGATGCCACCTTCAATCAATGGAATATTACCCGCAATGTTAGGACTTTTATAATTAAAATATTTAGTGAGCGCGTCGCCATAGGCGACTTTTTTATAATCACACTCGCAAGCATACCCGAGCGGCGCCCATATCGAATCCACCGCTCGCTCATCACAGCGGTTAACATTATGGAGACTTTGGGAGACGAGAGATTGAGGGGTGTCGGGAAAGGGTGAATTTTTTTCCGGGAAGGCGCGGCAAATTTGGGCGGGAGCGTTGCTTTGTCCGGGCACAATGCTTTCGCCCAGTACTTTTTGCGGGCTATTTTCTCCGGTAACGCCGCGCACGCACACACCATTAATACAGGTACCCAAATTACTATTGGTGCCGCAAGCGGAATTGTTGTTTTTACAAGCGGAGCTTATTTTAGGATCAACTTTATCGGCGCAGTTAGTACCGCACGGTATTTTACGCATTAAGCGCCAATCGGGGTGGTCGCTGGAGCTGGTGACGTTAATCTGGGTTAACTCTTCTACCGGATACAAGCCAAGGAGGGTGTACCCGTCATAATCTTTTCCGCTCCAACCCACGGGGCGGGAAATATAACGACTCTCCGTGAAAACTTCCCCGCTGTAATCGCTCGCGATGCCGGCGCCGCAATTGCCGGTGGCGGTCGTGCCGTCACAGCGGCCAACAGCATCGCACACATTTGTGAATTTGCCTAAATCTTTATTAAATACGCGGTGCGTTTGGGTGCACTGAAGCCACTCACTGCACTCGCGATTACGCTTAACTTTAATAATAACGTTGGCATCGCGCTGGTCGGCCGGGGCCTGTATTACATCAACCAATTTACCGTCTTCCGCCTCGCTCTTTTGGTACGTGGCGGCGGTAAGCCAATATTTGTTGGGGTTATCGGTTTGATCGAACAAGGCGCAACCGGCCTTACGGCTCACTTGGCCAACGCAATCGCCAGCGCCGACACTGTCATTCTTAATATAATAATAGGCTTTATTATTGTCGTTATGATCGATAAATTCGGTGCAGAGATTTTTGCTTTCCGAACATTCACCCACAAAACCTTGGTAAGTGGAGGTCGCTCCATAGGACCACAAGCCAAACGTGCCACCGTTTTCTTGATAGGTAGGGTAACAAGGCTGGTTGCCAATGTCTTTACACTCGGCGCCGAGACCACACTCACTATTTTTGGTACATAATTTCCCACCTGCTCCGCCGCCTCCCCCGCCCCCACCGCCATTGCCCGCGCACATACCCACGCCTTTTTGGAACCAGCCACTACGCTTTTCTTTATTTACCGTCACATCGGTTTTGTATGTACAAATTTTGCTTGGTTCTTTAAAATAATAGGTGCCATCTCCGGCCGTATATTTATTACAGCTCTCAGCCTCGCTTTCGCACAAGGCATCTTTATAATTTTCGGGATTATTTTTTAGGGTGTTGGTAACAAACACGGGACCAAGCGGGCTGTTTATTTGTTTGCCCACAAAACTACAGCCCACATCAACCTGGTTGCAACTGGCTTCTTTGTTGGCTACCAAATAGAGCGGCGTAGTCGTGGCGGTATCGGCGGGAATAAAGACAGTGGATTTAACTAATTGGGGGATGTCGTTGGTAGGCTGGCCATTGGCGTTAGTGATAATAGCTTTGGCGAGATCGCTGGGGCTCACTCCAAAAATTTCATTGACATAGCAACCGGTTTGCCCAACCGGCACGGTGCACCGACCCAACTCCTCGGCTTTAAGGGAGACTACCGACGTGGCCCCGCCACTGCCGGGGAGCCAAACGCGATACAAGCGCGGGCCCAAATCAGCGGGCGTGTTTTGCGTGTCTAAAAAGCCGGTACAGCCAATTGCTCCCTCGCGACAGAGAAAACTAAAGCCAACCAAATTGACGTTGGTGTTATTTTGGTCGGTGTACGCGCTACAACCCAAGGCCTCGCCGGGTAAATTATCCTCGGGGTGGCTATCGCACACCGCGTCAACTTTAAGACTGTCCTTGATGAGATACAAGTCGCGCGCTAATTCCGTGAGCTGGATGTTGTCGAGATAAATTTGTCCGCCGTTGTCGCTGGTGAAACTTAAAAACGTTGAAGTGGTGGTTTTGTGGTTTAAGGAATCGGTCCATTCCAGCGGCCCCATGGTGTAACGTTGCCAGGCATCGCCAATGGTCGCTGCTCCAAATGGTTGACTAAATGATTGATCGGTATTGTTAAGAGCTATAGCGAGGGTGGCGCTCGTGCCTTTGGCCCAAAAAGTGAGATTGTAACTTTTGCCCGGGGTTACCGGCGGCAAGCGACGCGCGACACTGCCACCGCCTTTGTAACCAAGCGAATGACCGTCTCGATTGGTGGATTCTTTAGATTGAGTGACGCTGGGGAGCGGTCCCCACCCGGCCAAGGCCAGCTTGCTATCCGGGTTCTCAAAATTATCGTTGGGAATAATATCTTTAATGTTGTTGCCGGCGTTGCCTTTAAATTGGTGGCAACTCTCAGCTTCAGCGCGACAAGTTAAACTCCCGCCGGCGGAATTGCTGACGCCGCCGGGCAACCCTTTGTAAAGACAAGCACCGTCGCGGAGCTCCCCATTTTGGAAACAAATTTGACACTTTTGGTCGGATTCATTCCAAAAACCACGATATTGTTTAGCGCAGACATCTTTGGTAATGGGGGCAATGGGTGAGGAAGGGGCGTCGTCTAATTCCGTACTATTTAAACGATATTCGGTACAGGATTCGGAAACGGGAATGGTTTTTGACAACAAGCGATAATATATCGTGCCCTGATCATCGTTAAATTGACGGCAATCTGGGTTGGGCGCGCCGCTCTTGTAAGTTTGTTCATTACATGATTGGTCGTACGCTATTTTATCATTAAGGGTTTTATACCAATACGCCGGACCCAATTTACCGGTCTGGTCCAGTTCGGCTACCAAGCGATAAGTTTTAAGCTGGAAGCCAGTGTCGCCGCCTTCATAGGTAATAAATGTTTTAGTAGTGTCGATTTCGGCGGACTTGGCAGGCAAAACGCAGGGGCGCAGATAGGTATAATTTTCTACTTGCTCCCCGCCGCCGGAACTGACGGAGTTTAAGTTGGTAAAGCCAACACAACCGTTCTCGGTTTGGCCGCAGGTTTGGCCGGATGACGGCACAAGATAGGTAAGATTTTGCCCGTTGGAATAGTTGCTGGGCATTTCGCGGTAGGCGTTATACCCCACACATTTAGCATCACACACATCGCCGCCCGCGGTCACCGCGGTATTATTAAATTTACCGGGAATGGGCAGACTAAAACCAACGCGCGGGGTAAAGAGGCGGCAATCCACTTCGTCGGCAGTACACACGGAGGCGTAATTAGAACAGCGAGCGTCGGGTTGTAAATTTTTAAGATCAGCAATAGTTTGGGGCGCGTCGCCAGTGGGAAGGTTGTAACAACCTAAATAGTCGGGCGCTTTTTTGAGGGGTAACATTTTATCGGGAGCTGAAGCGATTTGAAAGACACTGCAACCAGCCGATCCAGTGCCGCAGGTAGCGTCGGCAATTTTGCTGTTAAAATAAATACCATTATTGCGCCTCGTTTTTTGATTTATCCCCGGCCCTTGCCAACGGCCGGTTTTGACATCTTCGGTTAAACTATAATAGTTACAACCAATATTTTCTTCTTTGCAAAATCCGCTATCAATACTGCGGTGAATATAGTTGGCGGTTTGACCGGTGGCGACATTACTAAAGGCGCGGCAGGTACGAAATTCCACCGAACATTTTTCGGCGGCGATGCCAAAATCCCAGGTATTTTTTTCGCTGGTGCAATAACCATAGGTAAGGCAGGAACCATCCGGATTATAATTAACACAGGTAGCTAAATCGGCGCATTCTTCCGACCGATCGGGACTACCTTCGGCCAAAGGAACCGGGCCGGGCACCGACGCGTTACAACGGCTCGCCGTGGCTTTAAGCACCCAATTAGGATCAATTAAATGGCAGTAGGGCTTGGACGGATCGGAAACAATTTGGCCATTCACTACTTGGCAATCGTTAAAGCCATCCACTACTTTTTGGAGAGTAACAAAATTGTTAGGGTTGCTGTTTTTAGCGGCAATTTCAAACCCAAGCGGCAGAATGCGCGTTTGGCGCAATACCTGCAGGTTAGAATAGCAATAAGCCGTTTTGCAAAAATTGCGATCACTATTTTGCGGCCCACCGGGCGGAATAAGTTTCCACTCGCCGTGCAACCAATGATTTTTGGAATCAAGCGCGTCTTTAATGGTAGCGGGGGTGCCACCTTCAGCTTGGCGAACGCCAGCCTCCATATCTTCATCCATACGGCAATTGTAGAGGCCGGGATTATCGGGACAGCTGGATAACTGACCAACTAAATCATACTGCTCGATAGGTTTTACGACCACCGCCAAAAAACTGCTAAATAATTCTTGGGCCGCGCGACGGCCGCCCAACACTCCGGCCGCTTCATAATTAGCCACCCCACCCGCGCCTTGTTTGCATTGTTCGCCGCCGTAATTACCCACGCAAACGCCAAACGGCAAGGTGCCTTTTTCCTGAAAATTTTTGGCCATGGTAGAAACCAGGCTGTTTAAAAATATACTAAGAATGGTGGGCAAAACTTTAATATCACCAGATGAAAGCAAGGCGGAAATTTGTTGCTCATCTTTTTCTTGCTGATCGCCCGGCGTGTTTTTTTCAAAATCTTTTTTAATAATACCGGCCGGAGTTAGTATTTGACCAGAAATGAGGCTGGTTTTAGCCAGGTACCCTTGGCCTTCTAAACGTTGCAATTGTTCGGTGGCTTGTTTGAGGGAAACAGTATCCTCGATAAATTTTAAGGAATCTAGTTGTACGCCAAAATCGCTTTGACTAGGGTTTTGAATAGCTTGGTTGAATTGACTGGTAAGGCTTTGGCCGGTGCTGTTAAATTTGCTTTTCCAACTATCTTCTGTGAGCCAATTTTTAGAAAAATCCGACCAACTACAGCTAGGACGCTTGGAACCGTTAGGCAAATTACTGTTGCCAATACCGCCGAGACCGGAAAAGCCCGGCAAGCGCAGACCAACTTTCATTGCCAGATCGGTTTGGATATCGGGAATTTTACACAAATTAAAACCCGGGCCCCCCACATCTTTGCTGATTGATTCAATAGCGGTTCCAAACGCTTCATCGCCGACATTTTTCATATAGTCGCCGAAATTAGAAACTTGCGCGAAAGGCGTTTGTCCTTTGCCGCCGGAAGCCAGCCACACTGCCGAATCGTAAGCCACTTTGCGAATCGCGTACGAAACTAAACGAACGGTGGCGTTTAAAACCACGGTTTTAATTACCTCCCAAATGGTATCCAGAATACCTTTGGTTTTATCGGGGATACTTTCCACTATGGTTATTTGCGCGTTGGCGATAGTCACGCTGGCCAATGAGCCAACAACACTGGAAAACAAAACCAGCACCGCGAGAAAACCAAGGCTTATTTTTTGAAACTTAGACCGCATAAAATGTATTTTTGTTTGAAGCGTGTTGTAACGTATTCCCCGCTCGGGCGGGGAAGGCCTCGCGGCCAGGGGTGGGTGAGGACGTTGAGCCAATTGGCCACTCACCAGTCTCACCCACCCCTACCCCGCCCAAGCGGGGAATTACCGTTTTGTGCTTGCCCCTACTAACGCGTTAATTTGCTGGAGACCGCTCACCGTGGTGGTGCTTTGCAAAACTTGTTTGGCCATAATCAGGAGGTCATTATCCGATACCGAATCAAGAATTTTTTTATCAATACCGGCTTGGCTAAGCATTTGCCGCAATTGCGCGGGGTCGCCCAGCGTTTTAAGAATATCGGGGGGCGGGTTGGCCAAAACAGGATCCGTCCCTAACGAAGCGATGGTGCTGGAGGCGTAATTATTTTGAACAATGCCGCCATCCGTTTCGGTGGCGTTCGTACAATCCTGGCCCTTGGGACACAACGCTAAACCTTTGGCAATTACTTCTTTATCACTAATGCCGTAAGAAAAGGTGTCATACAAATATGGGCTGGTACCATACACATATAATTCATCAAAATCAGTTAAGCTATCGTGGTCGGTATCGCGGAAACGCAAAGCGTCAACGGTGTTTATCTGATCCTTCACCACTGTCGCGACGGTGTTGTTTAAAGCAAAGGGCGCGTACATAGTATTGCGAATTTGCAAAACCCCCAAGCTAACGGTAAGAACCGCAAAAACCAGCAGGAGAATAAAACCAACCTTCTGCTCTTTTGTTAGACCAGTCTTGAGTGGAATTTCTGACATTGTAATTTATTTGGAACTTGTAATTTCTTTGAATTACGAAACTCGCTCAACTGTCATTCCGAGGAGGTTGGCACCGACGAGGAATCTCTGGCTTACCCGCCAAAATATTCAATATCGCCAATGAGCCAGAGATCCCTCGCTGTGGCTCGGGATGACAAAATGTGAGTTTCGTAATTCAAGGTAATTTCGTATTTGGCGCTTGAGCATATTATACCACACTCCCGCCATCAAGAAAACAATTGCGGGGGTAACTATTCAGTTCTTTCCAATTGTCATTCCGACCGAGCGTCGCAGCGAGTGGAGGAATCCCTTGACCATTGCGACTCAACGATCAAGCGATTTCTCGACTTCGTTTCGCCGCGAGGCTACACTTCGCTCGAAATGACAAATTGTGGGAAAAACTGAATAGAGACTAGCGGGGATCAAAACACCTCCTCCGCCTTCTTCCCCACATACCTCTGCCAATTACTTTGGTTAATGGCGTAGGCGTAGTTTTTGGCATCGGTTTGGTTTAGGGTGGTGTTTTCGTTTTTTCTGGTATCGAGCAGATGATAAATGCTCTTTTTTTGTTGAGCGGAGAGGTTGGGACGGAAGGGAATGGGCCAGTAGTATTGCGAAGGATAGGCTGGGGAGGCCTGGGAAGCTGGGGAGGCTTGGGAGGCTGGGGCTGGTTTAGGGTTATTCCGATTGTCCACCGCTTCGCGAATACCGGGATCCATAGCGTAGGCGTTGGCCTGGTATTGTTCCCAGCTTTGAGCGCCACCGGTGGTGACGGGGCCGGGAGAGTTGGGGTCGCCGCCGAATCTTCCTGGTTGGATAGTAGATGAGTCAACTCCGGAGTTTTGAAAGTTAGTAAGTTTGCGATAGACTCCGCCGAGATTAGAGAAGTAGAAACCGGGGATTTTAACGGCGGGGTGGCCGCCGGCGTCCAGAAAGGCTCCGGGGTCATTGATGTTTTGAACCCAGCTTTGTTGGTCGAGTTGATGGTAAACGTGTTGGGTGTACATGGGAACGAGATTGGTTTGAGGCGGTGGGGTGGGGGTGATTGGCTTGGGACGGAGGGTGGTGACCGCGACGCCGATGAGAAGGAGGGCGGCACTGCCGAGGAGAGCGAGCGGCCAGGCAAAGGGATCGTTGGTGGTTGCCCCCTCTCCCTTGGGGAGAGGGACGGCGCCGCCCAGAGGCTCTGCCCGGAGGGAGGATGAAGGTGGACGGCCAGTGGTTGGCGAGGTAATCGCGCCAGTGGGCGACGCAATGGTCAAATTGGGTGGTGAGAAGACGCTAGGAATTGGGAGGGCATAGATGAGGCCAGTGAAGGTGCCGAGGGGGACGGAGGTGGAGATGGTGCCGGTGGTGGGGAGGAACATGGTGAAGAGATTTTTAAGAGCCGAATAGAGTATCGCGGGTGAGAGGGCTGGTATTGTAAAAAACGGTCTGGAATTTTCAATTACTCCATACTGGGCATTGCGACGGGTGGTGTCTTGGAATAATTTAATAAGACCGGCGCCGTGGGTGATGGCTTCGCGGGAGTGGCGGAGGAAGTAGGCTTCGAGGATAATAAAATGTTTTTGCTCTGGCGTTAACTCATAAATTTTTATTGGTTCTTTATCTTTCGAAAATGTATAACCAACTCCGACCAAAGGAAAATTACTGCTATCTTTATCTACCCCATAACCAAGAATCCCATCATCACTCTTAACTTTTGGCAAATTATACCTCTCATCATAAATCGTATCCTTGCTAAAGAAAAAATTGTTAGAATAGGTAGCCAGCTCGTCAAAGTGTTGGTTGAGAGTTGGTAAAACGCGGGGTCTAAAGCCGTTCTTAAAAAGTTGCTGGGCTTTGCCTTGGAGTGATTGGGGAGTGAATTGGCGCATAGCGTACTCTTCGTACGGACTGCCGTAATCGAGCGTGATTGATTCAAAGGGGTGGGCGTGGGTGTCGTTTCTGGTGTGATCGGGCACGGTGGCATCTTCTAACAGATGGAGAATGAAACCGAGGGTGTAGTAGGCTTCGGAGGGGTTATTTTTAAAGGACATTTCTTCTAAGGCTCTCTGCCAGGTGCGATCGCCTTTAACTAAGGCATAGCGTGATTGGAGATTGCGATCTTGGGACCATTGTTTGGAAGTAACTGGTTGTTCTGGAGACAATATTTTTCCACTCATAAGCATCACTAATGATGCTGGCCAAATGCCAGTTTTATCTCCGCTCCACGGAGTGTTAAAGGTTGGGTCATAAAAATGATTAATCCAACGAGGCGGGGTGTCTTCGTCGATGGAGCCTTGGATAATTAGGGCTTTGTTGGCGGGGCTGATTGGATCATCTGGGTATGATAGGTTGTACATTTCTATCATCTGTTCGGTGAGAGCGGGGTGTGTGGAGGTTTCGCTGAAGGCGAAGGTTGGGAGAGGGATGAACAAAAATATGACGACGATGATTCTGAGGAGGGATTTTGGTTGAAAGTAGAGAGTAAGTTTGGGCATATTAAATTCTCACAATTTTCCAATTGCCTTTGGGATAGAGAATTAGTTGTGTGCTGATTGGTCTGTCGAAAAAATATTCATTCTTAGGCGCAGAATAACCACCACCATTTTGTAAAGTTGTTTTTAACAAATCTTGCATTGTCTCAATATTTTTTTTAGGCGCACGTTTTAATGATTCTAATTCCTCTGACTGCTTGTCAATCACAAAATACTTACTCGCCATCTCATAATCCCCTTTTTCCACCGCATCAATGTACAGTTGCAACGTCTCCTGCGGTGTCTGGCCGCCGATGGTATCTTTGGCCGCGCGGGCCAGGGCGGCATCCTGGGCACGCTTTATTGAATTAACTACATCATTGGCATACCACATTTGCAATCGCGCTTGGAGAGCGGGAGAAGATTTGACGACGATGCGGAATATAATAATGAATAGGATTGCCAACGCTAACAATGCACCTATGATGATGCCAATGATTTTGATAATTTTTTTAAGCGTGGATTTCATTTTTTTTATAAAAAAACTCCGCCGGGCGGAGTAGGCATATTATGAGTAGCTTTGGTTAAGCGGTGGCCGCGCCATATTATTGGTGGGTCAAGAGTCAACTGATAGTAAGTGTCTCACGTGGGGAATGGGGTGTCAAATTTTGGGAATGGGGATAAGTTGGGGTACGCGCCCTTTAAACTTTATAACTTTACAAACTTGCAACTTTAACAACCAACACTCGCCACTGTTCCACGCTTAACTCTTGCGCCCGCGCTTGCGGCGTTAGGCCAATTACAGAAAAAATTTCTTTGAGACTTTCCCGATTCTTTTTTCCAACAATCGGTTCAAGATTTTTAATCAGTAATTTTCGCCGTTGGGCGAAACCGGCTTTGACGATGTGAAAGAATTGTTGTTCGAACGAAACAAACCTCTCCCTACCCTCTCCTCTGCGGAGGAGAGGTGGCGACGATTCCTTCTCGCCTTCGCAAAGGAGAGAACGGGAAGAGCGGTCTCGCCTCATCACCTTAATCACCACCGAATCCACCCCCGGCACCGGCCAAAACGACGAACGCGGCACTACTTCTATTATCTTGGCATCGGCATAATATTGCACGGCTACGGACAAAAGCGACATGTCGCCCGGTTGAGCGCAAATACGCTCCCCCACTTCTTTTTGAACCATCAGCACCATCATCTCCGGAGGATTATCAGCTTCAAGAAACAGGCGAATGACGGGCGAGGTAATTTGATACGGGAGGTTGGCGACGACTTTGTAAGGTGTCATTGCGAGAAGCTCGCGCGACGTGACAATCCCCCCGCTTTCAGAAATAATCTTGTTAACAGGGTTATTTCTAACAACAGGGGGATTGCCACGTCGGTCGTTCCTCCCTCCTCGCAATGACACAAGGACATTCCCCCACACAATTTCAATATTATTTGTTCCTTGTTCTTTGTTACTTGTTATTTTATTCCAATATTCCGTGAGCTTCTTTTCAATTTCAAACGCCACCACTCGTCCCGCTTTCTCGGCCAACGCGTGGGTAAGGACACCAAAACCAGGGCCCACTTCCACCACCGTATCATCCTTCTTTATCTCGGCAGTGGCGATAATAGTTTCAATGACTGTTGGATCAATTAAATAATTTTGCCCATATTTTTTACTGGGGCGTAAACCAAATTTTTGACAAAGATGTTGAAGGTAATTGATGTTATAAATATTGGACATAATTTTGAAATTTTGGTGGGCATGCTTATTCAAGGAGGATAGTTATTTCCCCCTGCCGTAAAATTTTTAATTCTCCGCTAACGACGCTCACAATGGTGCTAGGCTTATGCGCGGGAAGTTCGTTGTAATTCAAAATAATATCCGGCGTCTCTACCCTACCATTATACATCTTTACAATCTCGTCCGCGCTATACACGTCTCCCGCGTCAGCCAGGTTGGCAGAAGTAGCAACCAACGGGCGACCCATTTTTTCGGTGATGGATTTAAGGAGCGGGTGAGCCGTGACGCGGATAGCGACGGTGTTGTTCTGTGCGACGACGCCGGTAGCGAGACTACAAAGCGAGATCTCCCCCTGAATCCCCTCTTTTTTGTAAAGAGGGGCGGCGACGCCACCCCCTCCCCTTTCAACAAGGGGAGGACAGGGAGAGGTCTCGCTGGCTTGACATGGTTTCACCTGTGTAACAAAAAAATTAATTTCCTGTAATACTCCTTCTAAATTATTAAAAATATCTACATTGTTGTATCTCACTATTTTGTACCCTTGCTCTTCTAGCCACTTTTCTCGTTGACGATCTTTTTGTTCTTGTTGTTGAACAACAAAATGAACATCACCATCAACTTCAATTATTGTTTTTGTTTCGGGATGAAAAAAATCTACAATATAATTTCCTATTCCGTGTTGCCGCTTAAATTTTAAGCTACCGAGGCGCCCAGCTCGAAGATGTGACCATAAAACTTTTTCGGCTTTTGTTTGATTTTTTCTTAACTCTCTTCGAAACGGTATTGTTCTTATTAAACCAGCGACACGATCGATGAAGCGAAATCTCCCCTCAATCCCCTCCTCTTTGGGAGGAGGGGCGGAGCCAATCGCCGCCTCCCCTTTCAACAAGGGGAGGGCAAGGAGAGGTCTCGCATACTCACCAACAACTGTAAGAGCCCCCGGCCAATACTTACTCGCAATTTTTTCGAGCGTTTCATTCCAAACCAGATACCTCTTCGCCATCTCAACATTCGGCACCACCACCAAAAGCGGTTTATCACTCCGCCGGCCTTTGATTTTAAAAATTTTGTCGACGGCTTCTTGATTGGTAGAATCACAACCTAGACCGTAGGAAGTTTCGGTGGGGAAGACGACGGTTTGGCCGTTGAGAAGGTCGACCACTATTTGAGCAAGATTACATTCGGTGAGGATTTTCATAATGTCATTCAGAGCGAAGCGAAGAATCTCCCTTATTCAATCGTACCACTCGTCGCTCAAATCTTTCCAAAATTTATTTTTACTATAAATTAACTCTTCTTTAAATTTTCTAGATTTACCTTTTAAGTATTTCTCTCGAGCGATTGCTTGGTTGATATCAGAAAAATCTTCGTAATATACCAGTCTAGTACAATTATAACGTTTAGTGAAACCTTCAACTAATTTCTGTTTATGTTCAGATACTCTTCTTGCTAAGTCGTTCGTGACGCCGATATACAATACCTCGCTATTGCTGGCCATTATGTACGTGTAATACGAATGCATATGGAAGATCCTTCGCTCCGACTCAGGATGACAACCTATTGTTTTATCCACCTCAAATACGCCTCTGAGAGAGGCAACAATTCTCCCTCTAAAACCGCTTCCGGATTCGTGGACTTATACTCCGTACGGTGATCATTTACCATGTGGTAGGGGTGCAGAACATACGAGCGAATTTGATTCCCCCACTCGGCGGATTTGTATTCGCCGCGGAGTTCTTGACGCTCGACCGCTTTTTTTTCTTCTTCTAAGCGGTGTAATTTAGCTTTCAGAACTTTCATGGCGGTTTCTTTGTTTTGCGTTTGCGAGCGTTCGTTTTGGCAGGAGACCGTGATGCCGGTGGGGATGTGGACGATGCGCACGGCGGAGTAAGTGGTGTTGACACTCTGCCCGCCCTTACCGCCGGACATAAAAGTATCGATACGCAAATCTTCATTCTTAATATCAATCTTAATCTCACCATCAACTTCCGGCAAAACTTCCACAAGCGCAAAGGTGGTGTGGCGCATTTTTTCAGCATCAAAGGGTGAAATACGAACCAGACGGTGCACGCCATGTTCGGATTTAAGATAGCCAAACGCGTAGCGTCCCTTAACTTCAAACATCACGGATTTATAGCCCGTTTCTTGTCCTTTGGATTCGTCAATAATTCTGGTTTTCCAACCCCGGCTTTCACAAAATCGGAACAACATGCGCAGCAACATCTCTGTCCAATCTTGGGCCTCAGTACCACCACTCCCAGCGTGGATGGCGACGATGGCGCCATTTTTATCATACGGACCATTGAGGAGAAGATAAAATTCGTACTCAGCGTATTGTTTTTCCAATTCTGTCGTTTGTTTTTCAATTTCCGACGCAAGCGCGTCGTCTCCCGCTCCCGCGAGTTCTATGAGGTCAGTCACTTTTAATTCCAATTCGCTCCATTTATCTACCTCACTTTTTATATCTTGATAATCTTGAGAAACCGCTTGTGCGTTTTCAGGAGTGCTCCAAAAATCCGGACGATTCATTTCGCCCGATAATTGTTCCAATTTGATTTTGAGATCGTCGAGTTTTAGGAGTTTAGTGGTGGATTTAATTTTATCTCTTACTATTTCCAATCGCTCTAATAACATAAGATTGCTATACTAATTCACGATCCACGAATTGCCAAAGGATTTGTTCTTTGGTAAAGTAATGACTAAAGGGAATGTTATTAACATAATACATACATACTATGCCAAAAGAAGTGATAAGTCTAGGGGACGAGAGCCAATCGAAATTAGTCAATCGGCGCGAAGCTTTGCCAACTCCCCGCCCCAGACGCGTAACTGAGGAAGTGTCACCAGAAAAACCATTAATCTTGGCTGACACTCAACGCGAAGGGGATAGTCGGCGGGCAAAACCAGAATTGGCCAATGTCTCCAGCGATGATACTGCCCAAACTTTTTTAATAGAAGAAAGTAAACTTAATAATGAAATTGAAACGTTAATTAAAGAAATACGGTCGCTGGGCTTTTCTCCCGTTGACAGAGCTCTCTTGGCGCTCGCTGATCTTGCTATATCTGAAACACAAAACTTACCTGAAAATTTACGCGACGCGGCCACCAACATCCGAATCATCCAAGAAATCCGCAAGGAATTGGCGGAAATAGAAACTCTCAAATCGACAACGGCTCGTGAGGCATTTCTAAATGCTGGAATTAATTTCCAAAAACCAGTAACGGCTTTTATTGACGTTAATGGCAAAGTTGTCACTCTTCTCAATTGTAAAATTATGCCAAATAAATTTCGCTATGAGCATGTCGCACACCCTCAATCGGGGGGAGGGACACAAATGGTGTATGAGCCGGCGGTAGTGGTGTTGCCAGATGATGAAAGCCTCCCCTTTAAACTAGTCGGTCTATCGCAAGTTCAACAAGATAATTAACCCAGCCTTTTCTCTAAAGATTAAATGCTCCTCCGCGTTAGGGGTTTTTGTTTTCAAAAAATTTTGTCGGCGCCCAATGTGATAAGGGTTATTACAATCGCGGATATAATAACGCCGCCTAAAATAAACGGCCAAGATTTTTTAATGGGAATGCCTAGTAAAAAAGCAACAATAGCGGCAGTATACGATCCGGTGCCGGGGAGTGAAACCGCCACAAAAACGAATAACCCTACCAAACCATATTTTTCATATTTTGTAAAACTTTTTTGTATCTTAATAAGGTGCCTTGCCCACGCTTTACCAAAAAATAAACCAGCGCGCGCCTCTACCCACCGATGAAACTTTTCGCCAAAAAGCAAAATTAAAGTGGTGGGAATTATAGTACCCACAATGGACAAAATTATTGCCTCCCATACTGGCAAATGAAAAACCAACAGCGCCATAGGCAATGACAAACGCATTTCGGCCACCGGAACCATAGACAGAAAAAAAGTTGCTAATTCGGGAGGAAATTGTAAAAAAAAATTTATGATAGCGTGCATATTTTTAAACAGTGCTGGAGTGGCGTTTACGGTTTCTTATGTGCCGCCAAACATAGAGCGCTATTAACACCAAAATTCCAATGGCGATAGCGAGATCAAAATTGTGGAGCGTGGCACGAATTTGCTCCCAATTGGCGCCCATTTTTATTCCGAGCCAAGCAAAGAGCCATGACCAGAGGAAAGCTCCTAAAAATGTGTAGAGGGAAAATTTCTTAAGATCCATTTTGGCAATGCCGGCAGGAAATGAAATGTAGGTGCGTACTACTGGTAAAAGACGACCAAAAAATACGGTGAACTGTCCATACTTGCTAAACCAGCGATCGGCTAAATCTAAATCGTGTTTAGAAATTAAAATATATTTTCCATATTTTTCAATGAGCGGACGTCCACCCCGATACCCAATCCAATAGGCCAACAACGACCCAACTAAATTTCCTAATGTTCCAACGATTATCACCACCCACAATGCCAGTTGGCCCTTATACACCAAAAATCCGGAAAATGGCATAATGACTTCCGAAGGCATAGGGACGCCGCAACTTTCTACTAGCATCAACAAAAAAATACCGGCATACCCTAAATAACCAATCACGCCAATAACAACGGCGGCTAAAATATCTATTATTTTTGTAATCATGTGATTTAACGAAATTGTGTCTGATTCAACAGAATCATGTCGCGTACTGTCCTTTGAAACGCGACCTGTCCATTGAAGCGCGACGAGTTAATTTTATCTTATTTCAAGCAAAATAGCAACACTTTACAAGGCAACTTGCTATTTTTAATTTCATCAGCTTTACTTTTTTTGCACTCTTCGCTATGCTGGTAATGAAAGGAGGAGCTCGTATGAACACTGTTGCCGAGCTTCTGTTCCACGTGGCGCTGGCATTCGTCGCTCTTCGCCACGTCCACCAGGCGGTACTCGTGTACCGCCGCACCAGGGCCTTCGGGCCCTAAGAAAGGAAGGCGCATGCTGCCGCCCCTCTGGCCTCTCGCCGCCCTATTGGGTTTGTTCACGATCGTGGGCATCGTCTTTGCCTACGCGCGCCAGCCCAAAAAATAGCTTGAGACGTCGGAGTGTTATACAAGCCACCTGACGTCGCCAGGGTTATATTATTTATAATTCTGGCGATGGGTGGCTTGTTTTTTTAATTTGGAAAACTATAGCAACTAGGCTACCTTTACAAACTCCACCTTTCTTGTTAGGCTACGCTCAATCGCTCGGGATTTCCCCAAGGCCACAAAAGCCTGCTGTGCGGCGGCACGGAGTGAGAGGAAGGAGAAAATTCACCAATGATGACCGTAAAAGCGAGCGCACTGACAGCGGTTGCCATGGTACTCTTCGTGGTAATCATGCGGGCAGCCGGTGGCCCGCCCAATCAGTGTGAGTGTGCCACATATTTTCTCAAGTTGCTCGCTGTCGGGGGAATCACTTTCCTGATGGGAGTGCTCCTACCGAAATTCTAAACCTACCACATTGGGAGTTTGCCGCCGCAACTGCTCTCGATGTCTTGAGTATCAAATCAAATTGTCATTTCGAACGAATGTGAGAAATCTCTGGCTCACCAAACGACGGACAGAGATTCCTCACCCCTGCGACGGGGATTCGGAATGACAGTTGATATTGAAGACAG
>SICD01000015.1 GCA_009694865.1 Candidatus Magasanikiibacteriota bacterium | reverse complement strand
TACTATGGACCAAAATCAAAAACAACCCCGTGAAAAAACTCGCGAGGATTATTTAAAAGCCGAAAAACAACAGCGACAAAAAGATCTCGTCAAACGCATCGCACTCTGGGGAGGCGTAGCCGCTTTGCTTGCGGCCATGCTCTGGGGCTTGGCACAACTCGGCACGGGAGGCGGTGGCAACAGCACCGTGGGTGGTGGCGCGCTGGCCGAACCGGTGACTGGAGAGGATTGGATAAGAGGCAATAAAGACGGGATAGTTACTGTGGTGGAATACAGCGACCTGCAATGCCCCGCCTGCCGTGCGGTTCAACCCGCTGTTCAGGAAACGCTTAAACAATATGGTGACAAAATTCGCTTTGTTTACCGGCATTATCCGCTTACGGCTGTTCACCCCAATGCCCCCGCGGCCGCGCAAGCCGCCGAAGCCGCCGGCAACCAAGAAAAGTTTTGGGAAATGCACGATAAACTTTTTAACAACCAAAGTTCTTGGTCCTCTCTTAAAAATCCACTCGACACGTTTGTATTTTATGCCGAAGAGCTGGGGTTGAACATAAATCAATTTAAAACCGACTTTGCGAGTTCGGGGGTGGCAGACAAAATCCGTTTGCAAGCCTTGGGCGGCGATCGCTCGGGAGTGAATGCCACGCCGACATTCTACTTGAATGGACAAAAAATTAATTTACAGAATTTTGCGGATTTGGTAACGATGGTCGGTGAGGCGATAAAAAATGCAAAGTAGCGCCGCGCTTCAAAGGACGTTGCGCGGCATGATTTCGTCAAATCATATGTCCAAAAAAATATTCGCCACTATATTTTTGGTTTTGGCTCTCCTGGGGTTTCTGGACGCCTCGTACCTTACTCTTCAGCACTATCGCGGCGTGGTGCCGCCCTGCGCTATTGTCTCGGGATGCGAACAGGTAACGACCAGCCAATACTCACTTATCTTTGGCATTCCCGTCGCTCTTCTTGGCGCCTTGTATTACCTTACTATCCTCATTCTATCCATTGCCCACCTCGACACCAAACGGGACACCCTTCTTAAGTACGCCGCCTACTTTACGGCGTGTGGATTGCTCGCGTCGCTGTGGTTTATTTTTCTCCAGGCGTTTGTTATTAAAGCCTGGTGTATTTATTGTTTAGGGTCAGCAACAACTTCGATATTACTGTTTATTGCAGGCATAATTTATCTTCACCGCCAATCAAAAACTGCCACCACTTCTACTAACACCACTCCGGGGTCTGGGGGCGCAGCTGTTTGAGCGACCTGCCACGCGGAATAAATTATTTCAAGCCGACCGAGCGAGTTCTGCGCCCCCAGCAGTTTTTTGAATACTTTTTTACTGCCAAAAAAGTATTGGCAACGCCTTACTGGCAAGGATATTGCCCCGCTTTCCCGAACATGTTACCATACGTGTACTATGCATCCTCGTTTAGCCGAAAAAATTTTTAATGAATTATACGCCGATATCGATGGCTATGCTTTGGCGTCAAAGGGTAAACAAACTTTAGGGCGATACGATTCGCATTTAACCTACGGCGAAATTACCTGGGACACTTTTTTGGATATCATGGCCGAGGTGCAATATCGCAACAATCATAAAATTTTTTACGATTTAGGCTCTGGCCTCGGCAAAGCGGTAATCGCCGCGGCCATGCTTGGTAATTTTACGCACGTCTTAGGCGTGGAACTCCTAACAGAACTCCACCACGCGGCCAAAAAAATTCTCTTTCGCTTTAATAAAACCGCACGGCCGCACCTCGCGGCGCATAATCGCGGGGTGGTGGTTGATTATATCCACAAAGATTTATTTGATCACGACTGGTCGGATGGCGATGTGGTGTTTATGCAAACAACCTGCTTTAACGAAAGCTTGATGGAGCGCTTAGAGGAACAAGCGGAAAATTTAAAGCCTGGTAGTTTGGTAGTAACCTTAAGCAAATACTTGCGCAACCCATCGTTTAAAATTATTACGCAAAAAAAATACCCCTTTGGCTGGGGCGAGGCTACGGTGTTTATTCATAAAAAAATGAGCTGATGTGATTATTGTCCCTCTGTATGCTTTTCTCATTATCTACGGGGTATTCTTGCTCGCTTGCGCGGGATTTTTTGTGGTGAATGTTGGCAACCTGGTGCGTACCGGCACGTTTACGTTCGCGAGTTTGCTCGCCACTTTTTTATTTTTAAGCTGTACCGCAATTGTTGTTTGGGGCACATGGCATACCCTGCAGGCAGTGGACTGGGCACAGCCCATTTTTAATTTCACCTATGCGTCTGTCTGAGTGTATTCATCAAAAATCCTATGAACGCGTTACGCGCCTAGTGCGGCGGCATTTTATTACCCTGGTGCCAGCGTTGGTAGTGTTTGCTCTATTACTGACACTTCCGGTGGGAGCTGCTTGGCTGTTACGAACAGTCTTCCCCAGCCTCGAAACCAGCGCCACGCTTTTGCCAATTATTGTTTTGTTTGGCAGCGGGTACTATATCGCGGTCTTATTATTTTTTTATTCCTACTTTTTAGATTTTTACTTAGACCTGCTGGTTATTACCAACGACCGCCTTATAGACATGGAGCAGGTCGGCATCTTCGCGCGCCACACCGCGGAGGTTGATCTGTACAAAATTCAAGATATCACGTCCGAAGTTAAGGGTGTGTTCGCCTCGCTGTTTAACTACGGCGATCTGCTTATTCAAACCGCTGGCGCGGTAGAACGCTTTGTGGTAGAAGGCGTGCCACGCCCCGATACATTGCGACAGGAAATTTTAGATCTGGCGACCGGCGATCGAGCGTATCATCAAAAAACGACTTAAATATTTTGTTGTCTCTATATGCCAACTACCCCTAAATTTTTTAATCTCCTGCGCGGCCTGTGGGCGTTTGCCCCCTATATTACCATGGTTGTTGGCTTGGGTTTTTTGGAGAGCATCATTGGTATCACTACTCAAATAATTATATTAAATATAATTATGGCGCTCCTCTTAGGAGGTATTTTTTACCGTGGTTTTTCGGTTTTTACCTTTAAACAAATTTTGATTAAGTTGTGGCCTGGAGTTATTACTATGATTGTTCTGCCAATGATTGGCGCTTTCTTTTGGCTTAATGATTCGGGCGAGATTCCTCCGATTTTGGTTCCGGTTATAATTATTGTCTGCGTCTCACTCCCCCAAATTATTTTTACCACCCTCTTTCTAGCCATCCGCCGCTGGTGGAAAGCGCCACCCCGACCGTGGTTGCCATACCTGGTGAGCGTGGCAGGATACGGTGTTCTTGCGGCGCTGTTAGGCACATGGTTGGCGGAAAAATTTTGATACCTTATGTTGGATAGAGAAAAAACATTAAGAGTAGCCACCTATTTAATAAAAATGGGTTACGCGTTAATTGTTTTGCTAATCATTGGCGCCATTCGGGTAGCAACCGGCACGCTGATGTTGGGAGAAGTAGCCTTATTGTTACTAGCCGGAGTCATTATTATTTTGAGTTTTATCTTGGGTTTTATACTAACCCTCATTGTTTTTATAAAAAATTATTCAGGCAAAAATTCGCCCCTGCGACACCGCGCCCGCTCTTTCATGTTCTGGAGTATTCCGGGGATGCTAGTATTAACCGGTTTCCTAGTTTTAGGATGGCTGGCCGCCAGAGCCATAATTAACACCATGATTGCCTTTAATTAAAAACTCCCGAAAATAAAATATAATTCGATTAAAATCGTGTGGTTGCCGAAAAAAAACTACTCGAGAAGTTACAAGGGAAACGCTGGTTGCGTTCTTTTTATTTTATTTTTCCTCGTCGGCCAACTCCATAGCCCACCAGAGCGCCGGCTGGAATAATTATTGCTAAAAACCACCACCAACGCGACTGTTCGGGAGCAATTGTAATTGGAGAAGAAATTGTTGTGGGAGGCGACACTACAGTGGTGTTGGGAGCAGTAACTTTTGGCGCGACTGATGCCGGAACGGTGTCGGCCGGTTTACTTACTTTTATCGGCGTTTGACCATTAACAGCGGGGGGTTGTTTGGTTGGAGAAACTCCGGGATTATTTGGCGTTGGTGTGGGGTTTGCTGGCGCGGGTGCTGGTTGTGGTGGAACTAGTGCCGGCTGAGCCGCGGTAGTGACGGTGGAATGCGCCGAAAAAGCGGTAGGCACACTGTTGCCATTTTTGGCAATCACCTCAAAAATATAGGTGGCGTTGGGGAGAAGACCAGAAACCGTCGGCTCTACATTGCGCCAAACGGAGCGCGTGTTCCAACCACGCTCTTGGGCCGACAGCGTGCCTTGATCCGTGAGCCAGAGATCTCGCGTTACCTCGTGAAGGGCGTACTGGGTGTAAGCGGGATTGTTATCGATTTGAAAAGAAAATTTAAGGCTGGTGGGAGTAATAGCCGCAACACTCAACGCGGCCGGGGTTTCGGCGAGAGTGAAACGTTCGGCCGTTGGCGAGCCATTTGAGTTAGTGCCTTCTTCATTTTTAGCTATGGCCACAAACTTATATTCGGTATTGGGAGTTAGGCCAAACACTTTAGTACCTTGCCAGGCGACGGCCGAAGCCACGTAGGGTTTGCTACCAAGAGTGGCATTATTGGTTACATAGAGCCCGCTATTCATCTCGCGCATAAAATACATTGTCGTCGCCGGGTTATTATCGCCCGCGCCAATTGAAAAATTGAGCGTGTTGGTGTTCAGAGCCTCAACGACCGGAATGGCGGGGTTATTGGCTAACGTATAGGCCGGCCCAAAAGCAACATACGGAGAATCAAGAGCAATATTATCGGCGGAACGAACACGAAACCAGTATCCTTGATTTGGCAATAAATTATCGTAGGTAAAATTAGTGGTGGGAACCTTAACTTCAAAAAATTTGGCGGGATAGCCAAGACCATCAATTGATTTTTGTATTCGATAATATGTTTCTACTCCGCCGCCCGAGGCCCAAGTGATGTTGAGGGAACTGGCGGTGCTATTTTGTGGGCTGACCGCAGGATTGATGGGGGTAGCATTGTCGCCCACAGAGAGAACTGGTTGCATAACCAAAAAATTTCCACCCAGCCAGCTCATGATTGCTATAGCGCGGACTAGTTTGGAGAGCGTACGTTGCGTTAAGAAGCGTAATCGCATAGTAAGGCCGTTAGGAAATTAAACCGCTCGCCAACACTGCTTGACACCACTAGCTGTAGCTTACCGCAGGGTTGCCGCATTGTCCAGTGCTGGCCTCTTGGCAGTGGTTAATAAATTTTCTCCACTTCCGTTCCCGAATAGTAATGCTTCAAAATTTCATCGTACGTCCACCCGTCTTTACCAGCGTGGAGGCTGGCATCTCTATTGCTCATGCCATAACCGTGGCCGAGCATTTTTTTGCCTTTATCGTAGCTGGCCACAACACTTTTAAGCCATGGGCGGGTTTTGCTTGGCCATGTTTTGGTTTTGCCGTTGGAGTGGCTAAAATATGGAGTGACGACTGGTTTGCCTTGATGCGTTACCATTTGCCCAGCGGTGGCGTGCGCGGTGGCGGCAATGTTTGGCATGCTTATTTCGGAATTATAACCAAGGTACAGCTGGTCCTGCGTGGTGGCGTACACATCAAACAAATGTTTTTCGCTGGGCGATGTGCCGAGCATGGCATAGGCGTACGAACGCGCGGCCACAAGGAGTGCTTTGGCGTATTCCGTTGGGACGCTATCGCTGGACTCCGCAATACCGGCGACGTAACTATCCAGCGGGAGCTCGTTGATGATATACGGCAATTTGCTTTTGGGAGAAAAACGATATTCCAGCGCGCCGCGGTATGTATTAAAATTATTTTTTCTTCCAGACAGACGGCGATTATAATTCGTGATTGTAAAAAAACTGGTGGCATCTTCGGGAGCGAGCCTAAAAAAATGCGGGGAATCAAAATTAAGCTCCGAACTATTAAAATGATACAGACCGCCGGTGTAACTTAGAGAAGCCGTATCGCCGGCGGCCAAAGCGCCAAATAACTGCACGCCTGAAAAAACTTGATATGAAGAATCGGAAACAAAACTAACCCCGTCCTGACTTTTATAAAGACCGACGCGAATGGCTGGCTCCGCAATAAGCTCGCGGGTGGAAGTGACTACTGCCTCTAGTGGAGACGTTGATGAAACGCTTGCTTCTTCCGCAAAAACTTGAGGAATATTAAAAAATAATAACGAAACCAAGCTTAGGCTGGTAATAATTTTAAATGTCACAGATTTATTCATAGCGGAGAATAGTATACCACTTTAAACGCTACCGGGCAACGGTTGTATTGGCACTATACATATGATTGAATGAAATCAACCCAACATGCTATACTGATACCAACATGTCACTGACTAGAACCCTCGCCCACAACACCGCTCTCCAAATTGCTGGTAAAATTATCAGCACGCTTTTGGGTTTAATAACCTTTGGTCTGATGACGCGGAGCCTCGGCACCGAGCAATTTGGCTGGTATATTACGGCGGCCGGATTTTTGCAATTTGTGGGTATTTTTTCCGACTTTGGATTTGTTCTCGTAGTCTCAAATCTTTTGAGTGAGCCGAAGTTTAAACAAGAGACGGTTTTAAATACTACTTTTACCTGGCGGCTGATTACCGCGACTGTTTTTCAACTGGTTGCTCCGCTCCTATTTTTATTCTTCCCATACCCCGCTCCCGTTAAGATCGCCGTCGGTATTTTGACGGTATCTTTTTTTGCCATCGCGCTCGCGAGTATTTGTACCGGATACTTTAGAACGAAACTGACGATGATGCCGGCCACGCTGGGTGAAGTTTTTGGGCGAGCGGCCTTGCTCGTGGCGGTGGCGCTGTTTGCTTATGGCCATTATGGATTTTTGTATATGGTGGGGGCGGTAACGCTGGGTTCCTTAGTAACTACTATTTATCAATTCCTCAAAGGCCCGGTGGTAAAATTGCAAATTGACGGGGCAGTATCGCGCGCCATGTTTTACAAAATGTGGCCGACCGCGCTCTCCATTATTTTTAACGCTTTTTATCTGCAAGGCGACCGAGTCATTCTGCCGCTCTACGTTTCCGCTACCGAGGTGGCCTACTATGGCGCCGCTTACCGCGTTTTGGATGTAGTAATTCAAATTGCGGCTATGATGATGGGGTTAATTATGCCGCTCGTTACCTATGCCTGGTCGCGGGGACTCAAAAAAGAATTCGCGGAACGTTGCCAATTATCCTTTGACCTTTTAACCTTTCTACTTTTACCTTCGCTCGTTGGCATTTGGATTTTAGCCACGCCCATTATGGTGTTTGTGGCCGGACGGGGGTTTGCGCCGGCCGGAGCCATTATCCGCTCTTTGAGTATTGCGATTGTGGGAATTTGTTTTGGCCAAACCTTTGGACACTTGGCTCTTTCCATTAACCGGCAAAAGGAAACCTTATGGGTGTTTATTGTGGATGCAATTTTAAGCCTGGCTGGGTACTTAGTTTTTATTCCGCGCTACGGGGTGAGCGGCGCCATTGGCGTAACCATTTTTTCCGAAATGTTTGCCGGCGTTTGCCTCTTAGGCATATTTTTATACTACGCCAAAGTTGCTCCCAGACTTATAACCCTAGGCAAAACGCTTATCGCAAGTTTTGGTATGGGTGTGGTCGTTTATTACCTGCGGGCACTGTCTCTACCAGTGCCAATTGCCGCGGGCGGCGCCACCTTTGCCATCCTGGCTTTGCTCTTTAAAATTATCTCTCCTAATACTATCCGCGAGGTTTTAGTTTTAAAACCGGTTGCGCCCAAAGCGGAAGTTTGATACAATACTCGGAGTAGAAAGTTTTTAAAGTTAAAAGTTATCAAGTGCCGTTGGCCAACCAAAACTTTATGAACTTTACAAACTTTATTAACTTTTAACTATCACCATGGACTTTACTAAAATTCGCAATTACCTTTTTTTGGGGCTCTTAGGGGCGGTCACTATTTTATTTTTTTATATCCTCCAGCCTTTTGCTTACCCCATTTTTTGGGCGGCCATTGTAGCGGCCTTATTTTATCCGCTCTACCAACGCCTTAATTCCTGGCTTAACCACCCCAACCTGTCGGCTACCATTATTTTGGTCGCGGTCATTGTGGTTATTTTGGTGCCGCTGGTAATTTTAGGAACATTACTTTTAAAAGAGGCAGTGAGTTTATACGGCACTTTAAGCTCGTCGGGTAATTTGTGGAATAGTGCCCTGGAGCGCATTACCAACTTTTTTAAATATAATTCCTACAATGCCCAACTTCATATTGATGAAAATTTTTGGGGCGCTAAATTTTCCGAAGTGGGTCAGAATGTTTTGGGTTATATTTTTACCTGGCTCACTAACCTCACGCAAAATTCCCTGGTCTTGGGCTTCATGTTTATTACCATGCTCTATACCCTATTCTTTTTTGTGCGCGATGGCGAAAAAATACTCAAAAAATTATTATACTTATCACCCTTGGGCGACAAATATGAAATAATGCTGTATAACAAATTTACCGTCGCGGCCAGCGCTATTATTAAGGGCACTATAATTCTGGGCGGTATCCAGGGCGCCATTGGCGGCATAATATTCGCCGTTACCGGCATTCAGGGCGCGCTTATTTGGGCTATCATTATGACCCTCTGTTCTATTATTCCGGGAGTGGGATCGGCGCTTATTTGGCTTCCGGCGGGCATCATCATGCTCCTCACGGGCAACATTTGGCAAGGAATCGCCATTTTGGTGGTGGGTACGGTGGTCATTAGCACGGTAGACAATATGCTCCGTCCGCTGTTCGTGGGGCGGCGCCTGGATATGCACCCGCTAGTTATTCTTTTTTCCACGCTGGGTGGCTTGGCGCTTTTTGGAATTTCCGGTTTTATGGTTGGTCCTATTATTGCCGCTCTCTTTTTGTCCTTCTGGGAAATGTACGAAGAGTTTTACAAGACTGAACTTAAGAATAACTAGGGTTTGTGGCTGCCTTTTTGCGAACTCACTGGTTACGAGTATTAACTATTCTCGCCCTCTTGGCGTGGTATATTTTTTTTCTGGCCTGGCCAATTAATCTTATACGGGCCGACCTTGGCCGTCATATTAAAAACGGCGAAATACTTTTATCCTCGCCGCTTCATTCCTGGAGACCGCTGCTCACCACGAATTTCTACTCTTACACCTTCCCTAACTCCCCGTTCATTAATCACCATTGGGGAAGCGGCGTTGTTTTTTATCTGGTGCATCACGCTAGCGGGTTTAATGGCCTCTCCATATTTGTTATTGCCGTCAATATTGCCACACTGGCGTTCTTTTGGCTCTCAGCGCGACGCTACGTTTCATTTGCGCAGGCCGCTTTCATATCTTTTCTACTCATTCCGTTCATGGCTGAGCGTTACGAGGTCCGGCCTGAAATTTTCAGTTTTTTATTTATTGGCATCTACTGGTACATTTTGGATGGCTATCGGACAAACATGATACAGGACAAGATGTTATGGCTGTTGCCACTTTTCCAGGCGCTGTGGATTAATCTGCATGTTTATTTCTTTTTTGGTTTTGTGCTACTGGCCGCGTTTGTGATTGAGTCGCTCATACAGAAAAACAGCCAATTACGACCTGGCCGGCTGGTGACAGTTGGCGTCGCGATGATAGTCACAGCGTGTCTGAATCCTTCTTTTTTAAAGGGCTTTTTTTACCCGTTTACCATTTTTAATAATTACGGTTTAGCTCTGGAAGAAAACACGCCACTGATTAGCCACCTGCGTCTGGTCCCAGGCTATGTGAATGGCTGGATTTGCCTACTCGTCGCGCTGACGGTGATGATATTAACCCTGCTGGCGCTCATGAAAAATCGCCGGTCAATACCAGTGAGTTACTGGCTCGTGGGAAGTTTTATTTTTTTGTTAGTTTTTAAATCAGTGCGCAACATATCATTTTTGGCTTTTTTTGGTTTTACGTTCATTGCGTTCCTCATACATACTCTGCGCCCGGCAAGCCCCCCCCAAGAAAACCGACACCAGACATACGAACCGATGGCGGGTGGCAGGCATTGCTGTTGTCAGCTGTCTCATACTCTTTCTTAACATCATACGGTTCCTGGCAATTGCCCATAACCGAGCCATTGGGCAGCTTCCTCACGAGGGCGACGCGGCCCAGTTTATGCTCCGCCACAATATCAGCGGCCCGTTATTTAACAACCTTGATCCCGGCAGTTACCTGATATTTTACCTTTACCCAAAACTGCGGCCGTTTACGGACAACCGCGTTGAAGCCTACCCTGCTGATTTTTTTAAAGATATCTATGTTGCCGCTCATACTGACAGCCGCGTATGGGAAGAAATCGTTGCCCGGTATAATCTGAATGTGATTTTTTATTCTTTCTTAGATCCGTCGTCGATTGCTCTGCCATTTATTGTTGCCCGTCTCACAGATCCAGCCTGGGCGCCGGTGTACGCGGATAATTATGCGATCGTATTTTTAAAGCGGAATAACCAAAACGCCAATCTCATTCAACAATTTGAAATCCCAAAAGAAAAATTCAGTCTGCAACAGAAATAACGAACGTACTCCACGATCTATTTAATGTTCCGTATGTTATTTTTTCTCCGCCGCCACGCGTGGCAAGGGCTCGCTATCTTCGCTCTTCTGGCGTGGTATATTTTTTTTCTAGCGCACCCTATTTTTTTAACCCCGGCAGATATCGGTCGGCATATTACGAATGGCCGTCTATTGGTGACAACGTCCCTGGCCGAGTGGGGTCCCCTGCTCCACACTAATTTTTACTCATATACTTTTTCGGAAGCTCCTTTTATCAACCACCATTGGGGCAGTGGCCTTATTTTTTATGCCATCTGGAAAATTGGCGGGTTTGTGGGGATATCAATATTAGGACTCATTCTTAACATCATTGCGTTCCTATTAAGTTTTGATCTGGCCAGACGTCTTGGTGGCTGGCGGCTGGCAACGCTGCTGGGGTTTCTGGTAATTCCCCTCCTAGCGGAACGAGCCGAAGTCCGTCCGGAATTGTTTAGCTACATTTTCATCCTGCTGTTTGTTTGGCTTATAATGGGGGTAAGAGACGGGCGTTTAAAAAAAAATACCCTCTATATTTTGCCTATTATTGAACTCCTGTGGGTAAATCTTCATATCTATTTCTTTTTAGGTTTTGTGGTTGTGGGCGCGTTTTGGATCGAAACTTTCCTCCGGCGCGAGCACCGGGAAAAACGCGGCTTGTTAACGACAGTCGGACTCTTGATGGTGCTGGGCGGCGCCATTAATCCAGCGCTTCTGCGTGGGTTTTTTTATCCGTTTCAAATTTTTAATAACTATGGTCTTCCGGTCAGTGAGAATCAGTCGGTAGCGACCGTGCTCGCGCAGCAGCCCGGTGATCGGAGCACGCTACTATTTATATTATTATTGGGATCATTTCTGGTCGCGGTTGCAGGCACTTTCCTCAAAAAACGCGCCGGATTCCTGTACGCTTTGGCCATTATTACCGGTGTGTTTGGATTATTAGGTTGGCTACTGGTACGTAACCTGGCGCTATTTACTTTGATAGCCTTTCCCACGATAGTTGGCCTAACAGCTTTGTGGCGCGACCCGCCAAAAAATGCCGTGTTACCCAGTGCCGTTCGCCGCTGGCTTATGGCCGGCGGCCTGGCCATTTTTTTTACGATTGTTTTTTACTGGCCACGTTGGCCAACGCTTTTATCAACACGCGGATTAGGACTTTTGACCGGCATGGGCGATGCGGCGGCGTTTATTAATAACCACAATATTCAGGGGCCGCTCTTTAATGATTTTGACAGCGGTAGTTACGTAATTTTTTATCTGTACCCACGGGTACAGCCGTTTGTAGATAATAGGGCGGAAGCTTATCCGGCCTCATTTTTTAAAAATACCTACGTGCCCATGCATGTAGACAACGTTGTTTGGCTCGCGACCGAAAATCAATATCATTTTAACGCGATTCTGTACTCCTTTGATGACCACGCCCCTTACGCCCTGCCGTTTATTCTAGAGCGCTTGCTCGACCCGGCGTGGGCGCCGGTATACACGGATAAATTTTCCATTATTTTTTTAAAACGAAACGAACAAAACGCCACGCTGATTAAACAGTTTGAGATTCCCAAAGATAAATTTAGTTTGCAAAACGAATAAAAATTTACTCCTCACCCCCAGCTTCTTTTCCATTTTCTTCTCCCCACTGCAAACCATTTGGATCCGCGAGCTTCCTTTCCCAATCCTTACTAGCTTTAGCCACCAGAGTAATGGCTAGCGTCTCATTTTTATAAGTTACCACTTTCCCATCGCCAATACGTTTGGCAACCGGCTCCATAGCGGCAATATCTTTTCCTTGGTCGCTGGCCTGCACCCACACCACTTCACCCTTTTCCACCGGCCGACCGTGTTCGTCGCGCAAGAGGTACGAATAAGGGATACGTTCTACGACCTGTGTTTTTGGATTAAGCAGATCGATATACCCTCGAACGAGGCCCGCTTCTTCCAGCGATTGATCGCCAATGTCAGCGGCTTTGGCCACATACATTTCATTTATTTTAGAAACACAGCCGCGGTACCCAAGCATGGCCAGGGCAATGTCCATTTCACCGCTCACCACCGGAACTAACCCATTCTCGCCAACTTTTTCAATACTATTTTTAGCGCGCTCTGCCAATTGCTTTTTCCGATTTTCAAACTGGTCGGCCTGGTACGCCTGTAATTCGTCCGTAACGCGCTCACGGTCTTTTAAATATTCTGGCGGGGTCATGTCGGCGTTTCTTGGCGCCGCTTGGGCGGCGGCGAGTACAATCAATGCTCGAATGGTTGGGCTTTCGGCGGATTGTAAACCACTGACGTAATACTTCCACGGACCATTTTTAAAAATATCCATTGCCGCCGATTGCACTTCATCGTTATTAGTACCTTCTTCATCAACCATTACATTGTAGGCGGCTTGTAGCGTATCTCGTACGGCCAACATTCCCAGCGGGTCAAGCCCTGACTTTAAACAATAATCTAAATTTATAGCTTCACTGCCAACTGGTTTAGGCCTGCTAAAATTCTTAAGATCTCTTTGATCTTTATCAAATTTTATTTGTTGGTCGGGGTTTAAATCCCTGTTTGTTGCCTGATCTATTCCCATAGAACTACTTTTAATTACGAAACTTCAATTTTGTCATTTGGAACAATAACTTCATGAGTCCTCAACTTATTACAATGGCAGTATAGCACACTTTCACCTGTTTGTCAAGTCAAATTTTGCTAAGATTAGCTAAGTAAACTACCACCGACGGTGGTCGCTGGCTTTACGAGCGAACCGACCGACATAGTCGGTCTATTGCGAGCGGGGTTGTTTGCCAACGATTTTTTTTAATTTTCTCTAACTTCATTTTTAGTTGCTTAAAGCTCATATTTATTTGATAAAAAAAGAAAAGAAGACGCTTTCGCGTCTCCTAGTCCTACTCTGTTGCGGGGGTGGGATTTGAACCCACGACCTCGTGGTTATGAGCCACGCGAGCTGCCGGGCTGCTCTACCCCGCTGTGATAGTTACAAGTTTATAAAGTTTTTAAAGTTAAAGGTCCGGACTTTATGAACTTTATAACTTTACAAACTTTTAACTCCGAGAGCGGGTGAACGGAATCGAACCGTCATCTGATCCTTGGCAAGGACCTATACTAACCGTTGTACTACACCCGCGTGTAGCAAACTGCCCATTATTATACTCGTTTGTGAGATGTTTGTCAATAACAAAACCGCTCTCATAGTATTGGTACAAATAATTATACAAATACTAGGTGAAGATCGGTTCGTTGCCCCCCACACCAGGTCACTTCGGCCACTTGATGATGTAGGCCGGCTCCGTGACACGAGTGAAGAAGGGCTTCCTTGGGGCGCAAGGCGCGGGCGGCTGTGCGACCGACGGGACGGCCGAACGCCGAGAGGCACGACGGCGATCAGCGGCTCGTTCTTGCACAACCGTTTCCGACGAAAGGCACAAATCGTACTCCTTGTACTTCCATCGATCGCAACGGGTGCAACGGTACACCTGATGACGCTCCAACTGCTTGAGCCAGTTGAGCGAGACAAGGGTCACCGTGGCCACTGTCCTGTTTTCGTCCCGATACCCCCACCAGCAATAGGCGCAATACTTTTCTGGCGTCCCCTCGTTTTCGAAAACAGGGGGATCCCACGGAAGGCGTGGATAGATCATGGACTCCTCCTCTGGTTTCGGGTTTGACGAAAGTTGCCCTACCAAACCCGTCGATTTCTGTCAACCTTTTCCTTGTAACCTTTTTGATATTTATTGTGTATTAGTATATGCACAAAAGGTCGAAACGGTGCTTTACAAATATTTATTCAAGAGGAATCTTCTTCGCTCGCCCCGCAATTGCGGGGCTACGAAGTGATTTTCCTCGCGAGAGTTAAATCACATATGAAAAAACTCACTTCCGCTCTACTTACTTTATCAGTGGTTGGTTCCTTGGTTTTGCCAGTGGCAGTCATGGCCAATGAAAATAAAAACGTTTCCGGCACTTCCGCTCGCGCTGAATTAAAACACGATCGCGAAGAATCTAAAGCTGATCGGGAAAAAATGAAAGATGAAATAAAATCTGACCGGTTGGAAATTAAAGGCGATCTCAAAGCGCTCCGCGGCGACCACCAGGCTTTGTCCGCCTCTACTACCGCGGCGGTGGCAACTTATCGCGCGGCTATAAAGACCGCCCAGCAAAACCGCAAGACCGCTGTTGAGAAAGCTCGAGCCGATCGCATGGTAGCAGTTGATAAATCTAAAACTGATCGCCAGATTGCCTTAGACAAGGCCAAGGCCGACAACTCTAAAGAGGAGGCCAAAGCCGCTCGCGTGGCTTTCCGCGCATCCATTACTACGGCCGGCAACTCTTTTAAAATCGCGGTGCACGCCGCCAATAGCGCTTTCAAGACAGCACATGAGGCCGCCCTCACCGTATTAAAAGCAGCCAAAAAATAGTAGCTACATAATAACAAAAATCTCTCCTGAGTACTCGGGAGAGATTTTTTTATTGGGGAGTGGCTTAATTACTTGCTAGCCGAGTGCGACGATAATAAAATAGTTTGAGAACTTCATTAACCACAAAATACAAAGCGACAATACTTAAAAGCAAGGTGATATGACTTGCGTCGGGGCGGATAAAATTAAATATGCGCCGAGTGAAGGGAATAAACGGCAATGAGATTGCCCCAATAAATGCCGCGACGGACAAGACGCTTAAGACTGTCGCGGGGCGACGACCGGATAGAAAAAACCGATTGGTGCGGACAGAAAAAATAAGCACCAATTCGGTTAGCACACTGCCAATAAACCAATTGGTTTGGAGCGCCCCCGAACCAAACGGTTTAAAGATTGCAAAAAATATAAAATCAAATATTGTACTCACGGCGCCAAACACCAACGCGACCAGCACAATTTCACGCACGTTATACGCGCGCGGGCGCTTAAGCTCACTCGGATCAACCTTGTCGGCGGCTATGGCAATCATAGGAAAATCGGATAGTAGGTTGAGTAGCAAAATTTGTACCGGCAACATTGGAAGATACGGAATAATAAGCGAGGCCACCGCGATGGCGAAAAAATTACCAAAGTTAGAAATGAGCGTGGTTTTAATATATTTAACGGTGTTAGCAAAAATTTCGCGACCTTCGTGGATGCCATCCACAATGACATTTAAACTTTTTTTCAGAAGCACAATATCCGCGGCGTCGCGGGCAATGTCCGAGGCATCGCTCACAACTATCCCAACATCGGCCATCTTGAGCGCCGGCGCGTCGTTAATACCTTCACCCAAAAATCCCACTTCATGTTTGGTTTGGAGCAATTGGATAATATGATATTTTTGTTCCGGGGAGACGCGCGCAAACACGGCTACCTTCTCGGCCAGTGCTACTTGCGCGTCAACATCATGCATTTTTTCTAAATCTTCTCCGGTAGCAACCTCTTCGCTATTGGTTATGAGACCGACCTGCAGGCCCACTGCCGCCGCCACTTCTTTACTGTCACCGGTTAAAATTTTTATTTGGAGACCAAGTTTGCGGGCTTTAGTAAGCGCCTGATGGGCCGTTGGTTTAATGGGATCAACAAACGAAATAATACCGATCCATGTGAGACCAATCTCGTCGGAAACATTATGGCGGCTTGTCTGTTCGCTCTTGATACCGAGCGCAATAACGCGTCGTCCGAGCTTTCCTTGAGCTGCCATCCACGTTTCAATCTCGGTTTGGTCGTTTTTTTTGAGGCGACACAACTCAAATAGCACTTCGGGCGCGCCGCGGACAATTAGTAATCCCCCCTCGAGGGGGGTAGTGGGGGTGGGAGACCTTTGCGTCGCCGATTGGTCTAACGACGATGGGTGGCCACGCAAAGGACTTACACCCCCCGTGGCGACCCCCCTCGAGGGGGGATTTGACCCTACCAAAACGCTATTGCGGCGGCGCACGGGATCAAAGGGAATTTCGGAGATTTTGGAATACTTTGCAAATTGTTTTTTATCTTCTTCCCCCAGCTTATCCCAGAGCGCGATATCAAACGCATTGTTAGGGGCGCGCACTTGATCGCCTAAAAACGGCGAAGCCAGCGCCGCTAAAAAAATACACCGTGCTTTATTTGGCGCCATTACTTCCGCCACCGTTAATTTGTTTTCCGTCAGTGTGCCGGTTTTATCGGTGCATAAAATTTCAATACTGCCTAAATCTTCCACGGCCGAGAGGCGTTTGACGACCACATGATGCTTGGCCAATTTTATAGCCCCTTTGGAAAGGGCGATGGTGGTAACCACCGGGAGCGCCTCGGGCACAACACTCACCGCGAGCGCGATGGAGAACAGGGCAAGCTCAAAAATGTTGGTGTGGCTGCCCTTGATAACTAAGTTTAAAATAAAGAGGAACGCAAGGATGACTAGGATCATTCGCAAAATAAATTTGCTAAATTTACCAATGCCTTTTTCAAACGAGCTTTGGTGGTGCGTTTCCACGGTAAGGCGAGTAATATCGCCGAGCACCGTCTGCCGGCCCGTCGCAATGACGATACCAATACCTTTACCGCTCACAAGCGTGGTTCCCGAGAAGCCAATATTTTTTGCTTGGTGGTTTTGCTCTGCCGGAGTGGTGAGATCGCTCGCAATTTTTTCCACCGCTACCGATTCGCCCGTTAACACACTTTCGTTTATTACCAGATCGGTGCATTCAAAAAATCTGCTGTCGGCCGGCATAATATCACCAGCCTCCACGATGATAATGTCGCCCGGGACAAGCGTGATGGCTGGAACTAATATTTCTTTCCCCCCGCGCCGTACGCGCGCCTCGGCCACTACATATTTTTTTAATAACTCGAGCGATTTTTGCGAATGATATTCTTGCGTAAAACCAAGCGCGCTGTTAATAACAATAAAAATGACAACGATGATGCCATCCGTAAATTCGTGCAATATAAAAGAGAGCGCCGCGGCGCCTAACAACAAAAAAATAAAGGGGGTATTAAACTGGCGAAATAAAATTTGCCACCAGCGAAATTCCTCCCCGACAATTTGGTTTGGGCCGGAAGCGGCAAGACGGGCGCTGGCTTCGCTCGGTGGAAGGCCGGTCTGGCTTGATTTTAATTCGGCTAGAATGGCCGCGATTGATTTGGTGGTGTAAGAAGAAAATGACATATGGTTTATTATCCCGCATTTACGAGACTAATTTAACAGCCGCGATTATTATACACCTTGAACGAGTAAATTCAAAAGTTACTCAAATCACTCTCCTCGAGGAGAGGGGCAGGGGGTGAGGTCAAAACTTCTCCCCGCGAACCAGACCTCACCCTGCGTCCCTCTCCTTAGAGGAGAGGGTAACCGAAACCATAAAAAATCACCCCGATTGCTCGGAGTGATTTTTATAGAAGCATCATCGCCCACCTCTTGGCTGTAGCGCACTACAAGAGAGAGGTGGGTGAGAGCGATGATGCGCGCTCCCAGCCCGGTAGGTCGTCCAGTCGAATGACCGGAGAAAGGCGGGAGTGAGAGGAGGGCGAGCGAAGGGTGAAAGAGCGAAGCGAAAAGTGTTAACCTGCGGAGCGAGCGCGGAGACCGCCGAGGGAGTAGTCCGGGCCACAGGCGCAGACCTGGAACTGGTAGTCGTTCCAGCCGACGTCCGGCACGTCGCCATCGCCGCACCGCGAACCCGCGCAGAGCGTGACGTTGATGAGGTCGAGGTGACCGCCGCCCGTCTTCCAGAAGTACCACAGCTCGAGCAGGATGCGCTCGAGGAGCGTGATCGACTGGACGTCCTGCTTCGTGAGGTCATTCGCCGACACGTTCTTGTGCTCCTGGTCGGCCTCCACGCGATTGCGGAAACGCTTCGCGTACGCCGTCTTGGAAGTGCGGTCGTTCTTCGGCACCGCGCGGTCGAAATCGTCCCCGATATACGACTCCGCGGGGAAGAGCTCTCCGCACTTGGCCCACACCTGATTCAGCGTTAGCCCCTCGGCGACGAACACCGCCCAGCCGAAGCCGGGGCGCTCGGGCGAGAGCTCGACCTTGGACAGGTCCACCTTGAGGCCGAAGACCTCGTGGTAAAACCGCGTCCACTCGGCGGCGTGACCGCCCGTGGGCTCGGTGGAGACCGAGGCCGCGCGGGGCGGCGCGTCGATCACCAACACGAACTTCTCTTCGTCCACGACTCGCTGCAGGTAACGGTTCACCTGCTCGATATCGCGAACCTTGTCAACGACCATCTTGAGGATGGCCGCCAACAACTTCAATAACCTTTCGAACGGGTTCATCTTGCCATTGCTCATGGCGCACTCCTTTTCCTGTTTCATCCGCTCCTAACGGATGCCTCTCCCCGCCTGCCGTTGTGGCAGACTTTATAAGAAGAAGTTGCTGTTTTCGTCTAAAAAACAACAACCTCCGCTCATTGTTTTAAGTAAAAAATATCAAAAAACGAATAACCAATTATACCCTAAAATCGCCGCCGTGTCAAGCGTTTATTTGGTAACTATTGAGTTCTTTCCCGCTGTCATTCCGACCGAACCCGTTCGGCTGTCGCTCAGGGCAGACTGTCGCAGTGAGTGGAGGTCTCGCGATGCCTCAACAGGCAATCTCGCCAATTGTGCAATACGAGATTTCTCGACTGCGTTTCGCCGCGAGGCTACACTTTGCTCGAAATGACAAATTGTTGGAAAAAACTGAATAGTTACTTTATTTGCCGAATGGCATACTACCACGGTATACTATATACACTATGCAAAAAAGTAAAATCATCACCGCTATTATTGGTTTAGCCATTGTGGCCTGGATTGCCCGCCCACAGCTGGAACCAAAACTGCGCGAAACTTTTTCGTTTTTGTTATCTACCACAAGCACCAAGGGCGTGGTTGTGACCAACACCCCCCAGCGCCCCCCTGCCAGGGGGGAACCAACGAACCAAAAAAAAATACCAGTGGCCGTGACCATTACCAAACCGAAACCGGTAATTAGACAGCAGCCTATTTTTACCGGCGGCGGAGCCTTGGTAGGCCCCACAACCAACGCGCCAACCAGCGAAGCAACTACTTTGAGCGTGGCTAGTGATATTACTTTGACCAATCAGGAGCGGGCCAGTGCCGGCCTTTCGGTGCTTGGTCACAATACGCTTTTGGACACAATTGCCACGCGGCGCGTGGCCGACATGTTTGACCGGCAATATTTTGCGCACAATTCGCCGAACGGGGTTACACCATCGGACGTAGCCAAACAAGTTGGTTATGCCTACATTAACTTTGGAGAAAACATTGCGCTCGGAAATTTTGCCAGCGACCGCGAGCTGGTAACGGCCTGGATGAACAGCCCGCACCACCGCGACAACATTTTAGGGACTAATTATACCGAAATTGGCGTGGCAGTGAGCCAAGGAATGTATAAGGGAGAGAATACTTGGATAGCGGTACAAGAATTTGGGCGCCCCCAAAGCGCTTGCCCGCCAATTGACGACACGCTTAAACAAACAATTGACACGGAAACAGTCGACACTAAAACACGCGAAGCGGATTTGGCACGACGTAAAACCGAATTAGACAGCCTACCGCACAGAACGCAAGCGGAAATAACTGCTTACAACCAAAAAGCCGATGAATATAATACCATGACTCAAGAATTAAACGCGCTGGTTGCTAAACTAAAAAATGAAATCGCGCAATTCAACAACCAGGTAAACGCTTTTAACGCTTGTCTTGGGCCTTAACCAAAGCAAAAATTTTAAAAACTAACGTCCAAAGACGGTCTTGGCTTCACGACGCTTAATGGTTTCATCTAATTTTTGACGAAAACTGCCAATATGCTCACGCGACTGATTGAGAATTTTTTTCTTTAGTTGTTCTTGCATATGAATTTCCTCAGAAATTCACTCCGCTCGCGCGGAGCGATTTTCCATAATTAAAAAATCCCGATTTGGTCGGGACTTGGGCGATTATAATTTTGTAGCGTAGTATATTGTAGTATGTAATGTTTCATACTTACAATAAAGTATAAACCTTGTTGCGAGAGATGTCAATACTTCACTAATGTAATGTTATGAGCTCGTTAGTGAATGATGTAGGACCAATACCGTTTATAATAAATGAGGATAGTGGGGTTGAATGACGCTCTATCCTCGTCGCCAGCCTTGCGACTGGTTAAGGCGACTGCACCAGAGGTTATTACTACCTGTTGATGATGGCGCGACCATACGCGCCCATGACGACCCCCCACGAGACGGAGGGCCCCCACACCGCCTCGGCGAGGAGATGCGAGATGATTGGAATGGCGAACGTCACCGGCGAGTACTGCATCATGAGCGCGAAACCAGGCACGTCGAGCTTGCGCAGACCGGCCTCCATGCGGTCTTCCTGCTCAGTGCGGCTCACGGTGGTGAGCAGGTAGTTCGGAGCGAAGGCCTCAACAACCCACGTACTGTGCCTGTCGAAGCTGAGGTGCTCCAGCTCGAGCCGCACCGGCACGATCGGCGCCGGTTCACTGCGTCTTCCGTACCTGACCGGGTGTTTCTCCGACAAATCCCACCGTACGGTGAAACGAATAACCAATCTCTCACCGCCCGGCCCTTCCAGCTTCACTTCACGGTATTTGATTTTCATCTGCATTTCTCCGCAGTCTTTCGCGTCAAACAACCCCGTGGAACCATAACACAAAGTATCGTTTTTGTAAACGGTTCAACTCACCATCTTGGGTAAACAAAAAACTCCGCTGTTTAAACGAAGTTTTTGTTTGAGCGGGTAAGGGGAGTCGAACCCCTGTCACCAGTTTGGAAAACTGGGATAATAGCCGTTATATGATACCCGCAGTGAGAGAAAAACGAAAATTTATTTTCGGTTTTCCGAACGAGGAATATTATATACCTTAGTTGTAGAAATCGTGAGCGTTGTTTACACTTTTGTGGTCAGACATAATTTCTTTAAAAATACTATCTTTTTTTCTCGAGCTTCTCATTTCTAATACGATATGTACCATCTTTAAACTTGTTCCTATTTTTTTCGTAACGAAAAACTACGTTTGACCCCCATAATGTACGACTGTTTTTAATCGTAGCCTGCTTAAGTCCAAATTTTTTTAAATGCTTTTTCCATTTATAATACGGTGCAAGCCATTTCTCTTCCTCTTCGCTATTAAAAAAAAGGTGGTCGGTTTCAAGCGCGAGCGTTCCCCTGTCTTGTAGGTTTTCTAGGATATTAACCAAAATTAGTTCTCTGGTATGCTCTGGAAAATGTTGCAAGACATTGTTACAAATAACGATGTCGTACTCTTTGGCCGCTTCTGCCTTGCTGTCAATAAGATCGTGCCTTTTAAAACTTAA